>NZ_WKKH01000014.1 GCF_009674725.1 Pedobacter petrophilus
ATATAAGAAAATAAACCCATAAAAACAAGTCAAATAGTTGGTAATCAGATATTTAAACACTTAACTTAATGACATTGCGCGTGCGCCAGCGAAGAAACGAAATAACGAGAAACATTTTTTTATTTCATGGTAAATTGTTTCTATTGCGAGAAACAAAATTTGGAGAAACTTTTTTTTGTTTCTCGATAAATTGTTTCTCCAACCCGAAACAAAATGATTGTAAACTTTTTTTTGTTTCCTGTAAATTTGTTTACAACAATAGCTTAAGAACGATTGTAGAAGGATTTTAGTTAAAAGTAGATTTTTGGAGGTTGAGAAATGAGCAATGAGACATACGCGCCGGCAGCAATGATAGTAACTTACCATTAAACTTGGTATCATACATCATTATCCATTGCACAACACTTGTGTAAATTAATTATATTTGGTGCTATGGAAACACCTACAAAATCTGGCAAAACGCACATCGGAAGAAAAATCAGCCGTATTAGAGAAATCAGAGGAATTAAACAAGATTTCCTGGCTGTTGAATTAGGCGTAAGCCAGCAAACTATCTCCAAAATTGAGCAGAGTGAAGAGGTGGAAGAGGCAACATTAGAAAAAATTGCAGGTGTACTGGGTGTGAGTGCTGAAGCAATAAAGAATTTTAATGAAGATGCTATTTTGAGCATTATCTCTAATACATTTACGAGCAACGATAGTTCCACAATCAACGCTATTAATATGCAGTGCACTTTCAATCCATTAGATAAAGTAGTAGAACTTTATGAGCGCCTACTTGCCAGCGAACGGGAAAAGATGGAAATTTTGAAAAACGGCAATCAATAACAAGCATCTAAATAACTAAAAAGAGACCGTTTCTATAACCTGCCCTCGCTAGCGCAGTCGCGCGTGTGAAGCTATTTATGATTTAGTTATCAAGCAGAAAAGTGATTTAATCCGATATCTTGCAATAAAATCGTCGAAATTGATATACCGCAGATAGATAGCATCGGCTTGAAACACATACGCGTCAAGCATGCGCCAGCATTGCGTTTGGCATTTTTTTTAATATATAGCCACTTACCAGAAAAGGTTTACATTATCATTTAAAATGGGTTTCGGACTTGCTTTACTCTTCATATTTATAATTTTCCCAACAACGATAATTCTTCTCGTACTGTGGATATCAACAAAAAAAAGACTGTATGGCAAAATTCTTGGCCTGTTTTGGACAGCAATTCTTCTACTAATTATTACCTCATCAACCTGGGCATGGTTTACGGCTAAGAAAGTACTTAAAAAAGAAGATTACTATGGAGAATACATTATTAATAGAGATTATTTTCCTGGTAAGCAAGCAGACTGGCAATATGATCACTATCGTTTTGAAATCAAAAGGAACGATTCAATATTTTTCTATGTAACAGATCGGGATAAAATTTTGAAAACATTTCGTGGTAAAATTGTCACGTCTGCACCTTATCGGTCGGTTCATATTAAACCCTTAATGGAAGAACCAACCTATCATATCATGGAGGCATTCCCTACTACTTACCGGAGTGCATGGAGTTTTTATTTGGTATTCTATTCCTCAAAGTTTAATAACGTCTATTTTAAAAAAGGCCATTGGAAACAGTTAAAAGACTAAGAGGCTTAAACTTTTTTATATGTTTAAATCACTAGTTCAAAACCTACCATTACTAGCGCAAGTCTTAGTGTCCTGGCAAGCGGGCTGTATGACTTGTGCTCTAATTAATAAGTATGGTACTAGGATTTTACAATAGCGCATGCAAATAATTTGCAGTATCGATAAGCCCATTCCTACGCAGGCTTTCCAATACTTGATATTCATCCATTGCGGGATTCTTCCGGTTCAGAACCATCTCGCGGAAAGCCTTAATTGCTTGCTCCTGATTCAGATCGATGATATCGGTGAGAAAATCATCAGCACTTTTGGCCTTCAAGCCGAAAGCGTCCAGATATTCCTCTGGAAAATCTTTCAGGTTATTGGTAACGATCACATTTGCGTTCGTTTTAATTGCAGCCGCAAGCACATGACGGTCATCCTCATCCGGTAGTTGAAGCTGCGGAATAAGGCCTTCATAATTACCCACCAAAGCATCTGGGAAAGCCTGGTTTGCCTTTTGCACCCGCTTTTCAGCTTCCCTTTCTTCCACGCCATGCCTGAGCATCACTTCTTTCCACTCACAAAAAATATTAGTACCCCACTTGGGCGTATAAAGATCATAATGCGCAAACCAAAAAAGCAGGTCCCTGATCACAACTGGATAGATGACATTGGTATCCAATACTGCCTTAAACCTTACACTATGAATCATACAATCCGAGTTCATCATCAGCGCCCATGATGTCGATAATATTATTCTTCTGCTGCACTTTCATTTTTTCTCTGTAAGCCACAACATCCTCGAATTTGATCCTGCGGTGCTTACCCACCTTGATAAACTCAATAGCCCCCTCTTCCAGTAATTTCACTAAATATGGCCTTGAACATCCCAATATCTCGGCTGCCTTCTGGGTAGTTACCTCTGTTGCCATTGGAACTATAGAAACAGGCTTGCCTTCACCCATAGCCTTTAAAATATCGCCAAGAAATACCAAAGCCCTGGCAGGTATCTTAATGCGTTCGCCCGTCTCCTCAATCTCAATCTCAGTATGTTCAGAATGGATGTTGGAGAGTATCGATGATAAAGCTGGTAAAGATTCTATGGCCATCTTCTGCTCTGTTTTGGAAGGACGGCGTATTTGATCGGTTGAAATCATGCTGCAATTTTCTACGAAGTTAAACAAAAAACACAAACGAAATAAACGAAATAAATAAAATAAACAAAAACCAACAAACCAAACGGAGCAATAGTTTGAAAAAAGAAACACATCATAACAGTACGAACAAAAAACTGTAAAAAGTTAAGGATACAAAAACAGGGAGAAATGAAATTTATCAATTTCAAAGAACAAGCTCATAGTGGTACAATGACTAACTGACGATCGACTGCAACGTCTGAACTATCGACTGTAAAGTCTGAACTGCCGACTGCAACCTCTGAACTATCGACTGCAACGCCTGAACTACCGACTGTAACCTCTGAACTATCGACTGCAAGTATGGAACTGCCTCCATTTGCGCGTTATTCTTCAAAAAGATTTCGTTAATTATTTTATTGTATCTATCTTAGTTGTGCAGATTAATAAATAACATATTTTTTCACCTAACAACGAGATATCAACTTCACAATTAAATTTCAAAAATATTCCTGGACGAGCGTTTTAGAAACGTATTTTCTCATATCTCTGAAAAGAGTTATTTGTTAGTCTGCAGCGTCCAGGGACTTTTATTTTAATGTTATGCAGACTAACAAAAGTAAAAACCGAAACACACAGTTCCCTGATCAGGTAGTAGCTGTAAACGAATTTCAAAAGCTTATTGAAGCCTATTTTGAAATGAATAGTTTATCAGAAGTAAATCGAATACTTACTGAAATGCTGAGTGCATCTACCGGGCCCGATCCACGATCGGGTAAACATCATCCTATTACTATTGCCAACACACTTTACAAGGTAAACAATATCATTAATCTGTTTACCAAAGCTAAACCTTTAGCCAATAAAGCATCCTTTCGGCATTCCGTTAAAAACCAACCTTATAATTTACAAGCAGTTGGCCATTTCGATATAGCGCAACTATCCGAACTATTACATTATGGATTAAGTGCCTTTATCTTTCAGGAAGAAGGTTTTGAAGGGGCAACCTTAAATTTTTCTGCCGAAATTATCCCTGCATATAAAATGATTTATGACTGGTTTACCGATTGCGATGCCTGGTATACAGCTGTAAAGAGGAATGAAAGTGGAAGGATAGTTTCAAATGAAATAAATTAATAGCTATTTGGTTTTAGGCGTTTGTTTTTAAAGCAGGCGCCTAAATTATATTATCGGTGGAGTTTTTTAACCAACCAAAACTCGGGCTTCTGGTTTTATCCGAACAAAAATATAAACGCATTAATTTTTGGCGGGAGACACCGCCCGATAGGTTGAATCTAATTATCAATAAAAAATTCAAGTTTAAAATGCTCTTAGCTAGCCATCTTTAATATTTATCAAAACATTTTCGAAACAAAATAATTCGAAACATTTTTTTGTTTCGAGAAAAATTGTTTCGAAAACCTGAAACAAAATAACTGGAAACATTTTTTTGTTTCGAAAAAATTTGTTTCGAAAAGCCTTTTCCTTTCAGGGGATGGGGAGTTTGCTGCGAAGAATGCTTTTTCTTGCGCCCTTTCCCCTCCCGGGGAAAGGTGCCGATAGGCGGATAGGGGCTGTTTCCCTTCATTTCAATGATTAAATGTAACTTGGTGCGCTTGTAAAGCCTAAAAAAACGAACCCTTTTTATCATCAATAAGAAATGGAATTCAATTACTTTAGGCTGTTTCTTCGAACTTGACACACACCATATCGAATCAAAATATTAACAACTCCTTAAAAAACAACCAATGAAATTAACAGACAAGCAGATAGAATTTGGTTTTAACTACTATTTTAAAGCAGAACACGATCAGATTAAATCGATTGTTGAAGTTTCAGAATACAATGGCGAAGAGAAACTGATGATCAATTGTACGCAGCTAGGCGATTCTTTTACCCATCAATATAAAACCCAGAAAGATAAAAAGCGTGTGGTAACAGAATGGTGTGATTTTTTATCCCACAATGAAACAGCCTTTAAAGAGCTACATTTTGGAACCAGAATGCCACAAGAACTTTTTGATGCGGTTTGCAAGCAAAAACTACTAAAGCGGCTGGAAATTAAGTGGGGTGGTTATAAGGACATTTCAGCAATTGAAAATCTGGAAAATATCGAACTCCTCCATATGGGTTCTGGTGCAGGTGTGGAATCGATTAAGCCCTTAGCTAAACTTGCAAAACTGATCGGCTTATCGGTAGAGAACTTCCAAAAAATCACCTCTTATACTGAACTTTCAAATCTATCTGCGCTCGAAAGTTTGAGCATTGAGGGTGATGCCTTCGGACCACAATACATCAAAATAGATCATCTTGATTTTCTAAGTGCAATGCCTCAACTCAAATTTTTCCGACTGTTGGCAGAAAGGCTGCAGAGCAAAGATTACAGCCCTGTTTTGTTGCTGAAAAACCTCGAACACCTATCTTTGAGCGCAAATAAAGAGGTTTTGAAACGCTATGATCAACTCTTGGAATTACCCGAATTGAAATGGGGAACAATCAAAAACAGACCTGAATTATATAGGAAGTAAAAATCAAACATTTTTTTTATTTAAGTAACACTTAAGAAATAGATGCTGAAATAATTCACCATGAGGGGTGGCTATGGGTTTTTCGAAAAACCTTCCTCCTGAACTTGTTTCAGGATCTAACTTTACTGCTTGTGAAATAGATACTGAAATAACGTCAGCATGACGTTGAATGTGGGCGTACAGCTGTAAATTGTGCTTTATTCTTCTATTTTTTCCTAAGCGAATTCACCAGGTAAAGATGCCAAACCGGAGGAAACATCATCGCTTTTTTTTCATACCAGAGCTGTAATAAAGGATCAAAAATAACTTCTTTTTGAAGTGCTGATACAGACATTGTCTCGACAATTTCCTTAATCTGATTCATTATTTTTTCGGCTTGCTGTACATCTTTTTTTTCTGCAGCCCATTTGGCGAAAGCAATTAAGGTGGTGATTTTGCTATCAAACAACACGTATTTCGGTATAGTGCCCGTTCCATCTTCCCCTTCATCCAACAAGTATAAAATTCTTTGGGCGTCTTGTGCCAGAAATTTTTCAGGGAACTCTGCCAATACAAATCTGAAATAATCAGCTTGTTTTAGCCCTTCAATCAAATTCTCCAAATGGCTTTTGAGTATTTTTTCTGATGATTTCAAATCAAACTTCCAGCTTCCCCAACTGCCTAAATGTTTATTTTTATTGGTAAAATCGCCCGATAGCCAACCAGACAGATCATAATAAAAATGCCAGTCTTTCGGTAAAAATGAAGGTTGCTTTTCCTGCCATTTCAAAATTAAACTGTGCTGCAGGGCAAGGTTGCAGAACAAGGTGCTTTCATCTGCATCCAATTTAAGTTGAATAAACAGGCGATGGCCAGGCCCTTCATATTGTTCATCATTAAGATCTTGATACCAAAGCCAGGTATTTTCAGGCTCCATACCAACATAGTTCCATCCAATACGCACCAGATAGTCATTAATAAAAGGTTGTACAATTTTTATTTTCTCTGGTCCGGTTTCTAAGGCCTGCTGATCTTTTCGGTAGGCCTTGCGCAGCTGATCTATGCTTTTTGAAAACTCGAGCAGGTAACGGATTTTATAGATTTCCTCCAAACCTGTTGCGCTATCCAGGTTACTTTTTAAATGGGGCAGCAACAAATAACCCTCCATTTCGCTCCCCATTTTTTGCTTCATAAGCTGATTGCGCAAGGCAATATCACGAATTTCAGTAAAATCCTCATCTTGCGAAAAACCTTCAAACGTGCCTGGCACACCTTCATCTTCTGCAAAATCGCCTTCTAAAATACCGTTTGCAAGTAAATTATACCACTGCTTTAATAAATCGTTACGGTGTTGCCTTTCTGCTTCTAACATCATTACTTTAACCAGTTGCAGCATTGAAAGCTGTTGAGGGCTTTTATGATCTGCTTTCGGTAAAATATCAAGTTCACATAATCGTTTCCAAAACCAATCTCCGGCATCACAATAGAGGTACATCACCCCATTTCCGCTTTGTGCATAACACATTTCCTTTTCATCCTGAGCATACACCCAATCACCATCATCATCCGTAGGAAGCTGTTCATCAGTAATACCCAACTGCGGGTATTTGGCTATAGGGATTTGATACACAAACCTATTTCTAAGTAAAATATCCATCACCCTGAAATGAGTGTAGCTGGTATCAAAAAATGCTTCTAAACGATACAGGTTAAATAGGAGATCTCGTTTAGTGATCAACTCATCATTAGAAGACCGGTCTACCAGATAAGTGGTTTCTTCAACAAGATCTTCAATTTCGTGCATTGACATGGCTTTACTTTCTGTTAAGGTCTGTAATCAATAATGGATTATCCACTTTAAAACGATCGATCAGTTCTTTTACGGCATCTGTAGTTGGATTAAGCTTCAGTTGTTCTACCTCAGCATTGGTAATACCTACCATTTGCAGAAAGCTAACTTCACCATGTGGCGTTTGGATTTTACCCAGTTCAGGGTCGAGGGTAAAAACAAAGCCGGTAATTTCGGTTTCCGTATCCAGCCTGATGGGGCCATTAGCCGGAACAAAATGATTTTCTTCAAACCACTTCCCACTCGAAAACACATAGCGGGCCAGGTTATTCATTACCTGTATGGCCCAGATCGGATCATGCTCATCATCCTGAAAAGGTGCCAGCCGGAAAGTAAACTCAAAACCCCATTTACTAAATTCATCACCCGCTTTCTCTTCATCATAATAAAGTTCGCTCATGCCGTAACTTACCATGTGCCTGTGAAATTGCTGGTGGTTGCTATCATAAACACTAACCCCATCTATTGGGTCGCTGCCCCCGGCCATATAATGCACCCCACACAAAGGTGGGTAATGGCGTGGCTCGATGCCGCTGTAAATCTTATCAAGCTGATGATCAATCGCCTGCCAACCTGGGGTATCTTCTGTTGTAAATTGTTTTTGATATTCTTCTTTATTCATTACAATTGCTTTTGTATTCTGGTTATGAGAAACATTATATATTGAATAATGATAACGTATTGAAGGGATAACTTCTTATTAGATTGTGCCCGAATCTGCTATCATTCCGTGGCCTTGCCATCCCAGTATATGTCCATCATCTTCACTTACCCGTACCAGTTTACCCTTTTGATTAAACACCAGTTGCAGGCCATGCTCCTGCTCCCATTCACAATAAAAGATTAAGCGAAGGTAAACGCCTTTGTCTTCATAGGGCTCGCGGGTAATATATATTTCTCTTGGTGTAGCGTAGTTCCATATCTGCTTAGGATCTTTTATATCCCACAAATGCTGGTCAGCTTCATCATAACCTATGGCATCTAAAAAATCCATACAGTTTTGATATACATAAGCACTGGCTGCTTCTCGGTTTTTAAATGTTTTTGCCAAGAAATTACGGATGGTTTCATCAGCTTCTTCCATAAAGCTTTCATCTTCAACGGGATGGTAATCAGTAATGGTGAATTTCATTTCAACATTGTCTAAAAAACCAATTTTTTGTGGTTCAGATACCCACCAATCATCAAAATCAGCATTTTTTAACGTCCCAATTACCGTAGATGTTACTTCCGTTTGGATAATAGGTATCCGTTTCTTCTGAGGTGGAATTTCATTAGTAAGGCTTGCAAAAGTAGCTTCTTTTTCTGCCTCTGTTTTAGGCGTAAAACTTTCTAGTTTCAAAAACAGTTCTTTAATATTTGTTACCCGTGTCATCTCCCTGCTGGAAATGGTAATGGCTACATCTTGTATATTTTGATCATACCTTATCGATAGCATATTATAATTAAAATGGGTAGGCAGTTCAAAAAAGAAATATCTGCTCACGGTATAATAGGCCAGGCATATTCTAAAACTATCTGATGGATTAGTGGAATCGTCAGGCGAACAGTTTAGCAAAGGATGGTATTTGCGGATGATCAGCAGCATTTCTCCATCAGGGCTAAGTGCCGATAACGGATAGGTTTTTATGAAAGTTTTAAGAATTTTATCTTGGTCTGCTATCAGATATTCTCCCGGATTTTCAATTTCCCAACCTGTCATGTCCTTATGGTTTAAATTTTAAACGTTCGTTGATTTGTTTTAATTGATTTACCCTTCGCCATTTCCGCTACCGAAAACTTATTACTGTTAATGCTTTTAATTTCTACGCATTGTTTTTTCTCTCCAAGTTTTGTGCCGGTGCTTAAAAACCTGGCGATATTAGAAAAAGTGCTATGGCACAGCCATAACACTAATGGAGCGTAGTTATAATATTTTGAATAATGGCTTCGTTTGTATTTTCTTAGATTTTACTTTCCTTTTCTGGAGCAAAATTAAATCTGCCTTCGAATATTTTACCAATAATTGGAACTGGTTTTTCTAACTCATTATTTGCTGCAATAATGCCCAACAATAAGAGTACAAAAGGAATGAATAAGATGAGGTAGAAAATTGCACCCAAAGATGGGATGATTGCCAATATAATGCTGCTTGCTATACTTAATAAAAAGGAGGTAATGATAATTCCAAGCGATTGACCCAAATGGTAATTTACGAGGCTGCTTTTTTCTGTTGATTTTTTAAACTCCAGGTAAGCAATGATCCAACCGATCAATGTAATGTAGGCTACAATAGCCATCGTCTTGTTTTTCATAGATTTATTTTTTTTGGTGATTGAATACGTCAAAATTAGGGCTGTATGCATCATTAACCAAGAAAACAACGACTACTCATCGACTACCGACAGAAAAACAGGCGTCTACAATGCGTCTACAGAAAGTAATTAAAAATCTTAATAACAGCCACTTAAGCTAAAACCATCTTTTTAGGGAATGTTTATTTTTTCTATTTTTGGTGATGCAGTTACCACTGAAAGCAATACTGATCCTGTTTTTTTTTATTCACTTGCCAGCACCAGGCAGATGCACAAAAAATATATCTGGATTCTATAAATCACTTACTGGTAAATAAAAATTTGCCTAAAGCAGACCGCATTAATATTTTATGTAAGCTGGCGAAAGCTAATTTTGAACAGAACCTGCCATTATCCTTTAAGCAGGCGAATGAGGCACTGCAACTCGGACAGACATTATCTGATGGACGAGGCAAAGCCATGGCTTTTGCAACGCTCATTCATCTCTTTGTTTGGAAAAAAGATTTAAAAAAGGCTTATTCATGCCGCGATAGCGCAATGTATTATGCCAAAAAAACAAAAGACCCGGTAACAATCGGCTTTGTTTGGTTTAGAAACGGCTGGCTGGATCTGATTAATGATGATAATGATCAATCTGCCAGAAAGCTCTTAAAAGCACTGGATTATTTTAAAGGCCACGGCGCATCAGAATATGAAAGCACCATCTACCATTATCTGGCTAGCTTCTATAGCTATGGAAATGACCCGGCTAAGCAAACAAAATATGCCAATTTGTGCTACCAGGCAGCGCTGGAAAGCAAACAGGTTGATGCATTAAATAATGCCTATTTTACCATCGGCCAAACTTATTTTGATCGTTTTAAGGCAAACCCAAACAACCGGACGCTATTGGATTCAGCCCTTATGATCAATAAAAAATCTCTCCTTTTGGCTAAACAACAAGAAGGCCGTTTATTATTAAGGAGCAACACGGCTGCAATTGCTTTAAATACTGCGAATACCTATTTCCAATACTTTCCAGCCGCCTATAGAGACAGCGCCGAAAAATATCTCGATGTGGCAATCGGCATTGCAACGAAAACAAATTTGCATGAGGTGCTGCTGAACTGCTATGGAATGCGAAGCGAATACGCCATGCGTGATGGACGTTTAAACGAAGCTGAAAAAATTTTATTGGATGGTTTAA
The DNA here is from genome assembly GCF_009674725.1 of Pedobacter petrophilus. Lineage (GTDB taxonomy): Bacteria > Bacteroidota > Bacteroidia > Sphingobacteriales > Sphingobacteriaceae > Pedobacter > Pedobacter petrophilus. The sequence goes on from NZ_WKKH01000014.1 coordinate 10,582, forward strand.
ACAAGGCCGATGGAGTGGTTAGCATGCCTTTAACAAAGGCCAGAATTTTTGAAGCACTTGCTAAGATTGCCGAAAAAAAAGGAGATAGTCAACTTAGTCTAAGTTACCTGAAACAATATTTTGAATGCTATAAACAAGCCTTTAACGAAGAAAAAATCAACAGCATTGCGCGGGTAGAAGCACAATATCAATCAGAAAAAAAGGAACAGGAAATTGCCTATCTGCAAAAAGAAGCATCTTTCGCTAAAAAACTTACCGCCTTCTATATTTCGCTGGGCGTTATGGCAATGGCCGTATTACTTTTTTTCCTTCGCTCTTATAATTTCAAATTGAAGGCAGCTGTTAAAAAGCAGGAACTGGTTGATCAGCAAAAAACGGCCGCAGAACTCAGGGCACAATTAAAAGAGGCAGAAGCTATCCGGTTACAAACAGAACAGGTTTTACTTAAAGAACGTGGAGAGCGTTTGCAAAAAGAAGTGATGGCCGGAACGCTGCAAATTGAAGAGAAAAATGAGTTGCTGGAATTGCTATCAGGAAAGGTTGATAAAGAGAGTCACCTTTCTTTTGATGAGCAAATGAAAAGAATTTTAAACCAGCAACGTAAAATGGATAAGGATTTTGAAGCTCATAAAGCAGACTTTTTTGAAACCAATCCTGCTTTTTTCGAGCGCTTACAGCAACAGGCGAATCAAAGCCTTACGCGTCTTGATTTGAAGTACTGCTCTTACATGTTGATGGGATTATCGAATAAGGAAGTTTCTGTACGCCTGGGGATTGAACCTAAAAGTGTACGCATGAGCCGTTACCGGATTAAGCAAAAACTGGGTTTAGGTAAGGATGATGACTTGAGCTTGTTTCTTCAAAATCAAAGTTTGAAACATTGAGAAATGTTTTGGAGGGTAATGGCTTAGAAGTTTAGGAGTTAGCAATTTGTCTAAGCCGTTTATTCTCCCGGGTGATCAGTAATTGCTCTATCAAAGAATCTACAAAATAGATTGCTTCGTCGTGCCTCCTCGCAAGGACGATTATGCTCGGGGGGTCGTCCTCCTGAACTTGTTTCAGTAATCTAACATAGAAAGGCCCCTGAAATGAATTCAGGGTGACGTTTCGTGTTAACGCATCCCGCTCAAAAATCCGTCATTGCGAAGGAGATCCTTCATCTGCTGAAGCAATCCACATCGAAGAAACCAACAAAAACAGATTGCTTCGTCGTACCTCCTCGCAATGATTACCGAAAAAAACCATTAATCAATAGTAAAATACTTAAGCCCAAGCGTAGTACTATTTGCCTTTCTTACTTTGTTTGTCAACGCCTTACTATCAGAAAGTTGCTGATCGTATGATGGAATCATCTCTTTCATCCTCGTCTGCCATTCTGCCGAAGCCATTTTTTCAGGGAAACACTTTTTCAGTACCGTAATCATAATATCTACAGAAGTGGAAGCACCCGGAGAAGCACCTAATAAAGCGGCCAGGCTGCCATCTTCTGCACTAACCACCTCGGTTCCGAACTTGCAGCACACCACCTTCTTTCTCATCTTTCTTAATAATCTGCACCCGTTGTCCGGCGGTTTCCAGTTTCCAGTCTGATGCTTTCGCTTCCGGAAAATATTCTCTCAGGGCTTTTAAACGTTCTTCATCTGATTGCGTAACCTGACTAATCAGGTATTTGGTTAGCGGAATATTATCTACACCTGCAGACATCATCGGGCCGATATTTTTTAAGGTCACAGAACGGGTTAAATCCAGGTATGAGCCTTGTTTCAAAAACTTAGAAGAAAAACCGGCATAAGGGCCGAAAAGCAAAGCTTTTTTACCGTTAATTATCCTGGTATCTAAATGTGGTACAGACATTGGCGGGGCACCCACACCAGCCTTGCCATACACTTTGGTAATGTGTTTGGCAATAACATCCTGATTGTTGCAAACCAACCATTCTCCACTTACCGGAAAACCGCCGAAACCTTTACCTTCAGGGATTTTTGATTTTTGCAATAACCTCAAAGCACCACCTCCGGCACCAATAAAAACAAATTTTGCTTTTATATTTCGCTCTTTCTCTGTTTTTTTATCCAGTACGGTTACCAACCAACTCCCATCATCAAGGCGTTTTAAATTTTTCACTTCATGGTTTAATTCTACCTTTACACCAGCTTCTTTCTTTAAAGAGGCAACCAAACCCCTGGTTAAACTCCCAAAATTAACATCGGTTCCAATGGCCATGTAAGTTGCGGCAACCTTTTGTTTCCGGTCTCTACCCGTCATTACTAAAGGCATCCATTTGGCAAGCGTATCAAAATTTTCAGAATATTGCATGCCTTTAAACAACAACTGCCTGCTCAATACCTCGTAGCGTTTTTTAAGGTATTCTACATTTTTATCGCCCCAAACGAAACTCATGTGCGGAACATTATTAATGAAAGATTTAGGTGCCGGAAGTTTTCCTTTATTCACCATATACGCCCAGAACTGCTTCGAAATTTCAAAATGCTCGTTTATGGCAATTGCTTTATTAAATTCTATTGTTCCATCCGGCCGCTGAGGCGTATAATTCAGCTCACAAAAAGCCGAGTGGCCTGTACCTGCATTGTTCCAGGCATCAGAACTTTCTGCAGCCACAAGATCAAGCCTTTCGTAAATATTTATTTTAAGCTTCGGGTTCAGCGTTTTCATCATCGAACCCAGTGTTGCGCTCATTACACCCGCACCCACCAGCACTACATCTGTCTGCTCATCTACCTCTTTATTTTTACAACCTACACTTAAACCTATAAAAAGGATAAGCAGGTACGAAATTGATCTTTTCATAATTTTTAATTTATGTTAGTTTTGGAGCGCTATGATTCGCTCCTTGATATAATTAATGCGGCAATAGCATGCCCAATGGTATTGGTAATTGCCCTGGCCTCGCTCATAAACCGATCGATGCTTAGCAAAACAGCCAAACCCTCTACCGGAATTTTGTGAATACTGCCAATGGTAGTTACCAAGGCTAAAAAACCCGTTCCGGGAATGCCCGATGCACTCTTTGAAGTGAGTAAAATAATCACCACGATTGCTGAAAGCTCCGTAAATGAAAAACTGATGTTATAGAGCTGAGCCAGAAAAATTACCGCCATGCCCAGGTAAATACAGGTTCCGTTTAAATTCAGCGAGTTTCCGGTAACCGTAACCAACGATACTACTGGTCTTTTTAAGCCCACTTTTTCTAGTTTTTCCAGTAGTAAAGGGATTACGGAACTAGATGATGACGTTCCTAAAGCATAAAGTAATTCGTTTTTGATCGAGCCTAAATAAGTATAAAGATTTACCTTCAATGCCACTAAAAGCGACCCAAAAACCACCGCTACGAATACAAACATGGTGATGTAAGTTCCGGCAAGCATTTTGCCAATAGGCAGCAGGGTATCCAGGCCAAAGCGGCCCACCGTATAGGCAATGCCGCTAAATGCAACTATTGGTGCCAGCAGAAAAACATACCGGAGTAAACGCAGTACAATTGATTTTAATTGCTCAAAAATTTTCACCACCCGATCCCGCTTTGCCAAACGATTGATTATAATGCCAATTAAAACGGCCAGAATAAATAACAGCAACATGCTGTTCTGCATTACAACTTTAAGCCAACCTTCATAATCAGGAGAAATTAACCTGGCTGGCCCGATGGCTTCTACTAAACTCCGGTCTATTTTCCCCGGCCTGATAATTAAGGCACTGCAAATCCCAAAAATAATGGCCAGCGTGCTTACCACCGTAAAATAAACAATGGCTTTTGCGGTGATTCTTCCTGCCACTTTAAGGCTTTCCAGGCTTCCAACCACGCTAACAATGCTTAGAAATATGACCGGTGGAACAAAGGGCTCAATCACCGAAACAAACAATCTCCCTACCCACTGCAACTTGATCGCAAAACCGGGCAGGTACACGCCAACCATCGTACCCAAAATAATGGCCACAAATATCTGTAAGCTTAAAGACTTGTTTAGCTTATCTATAATCGGATCGGTTTTTTCTGTCAGGGTCAAATTTTATGTGGATGATCTTCAATATAACAAAAATTCTACACAAAGGATGGTGCTGCTTCCTTAATCACTTCACTGGCTTGCCCTGCATAATTAGAAAAATGATCTTCAAATAACAGCGCTAAATCAGCAGCCTTTTGATCATACAGATTCACATCTTCCCAAAGGTCTCTCGGATTTAAAATTTCTTCCGGTACATTTGGGCAGGCTTGTGGTACCGCAAACTTGAAAACCGGATGCGACTCAAACGCAACTTTTTCCAGCGCTCCATTCATGGCCGCAGCAATTAGTGCCCTGGTATACTTCAAACTGATTCTGTTTCCCGTTCCAAAGGCACCACCAATCCAACCGGTATTTACCAGCCAAACATTTATTGCCGGATTTTCTTCGAGCTTTTTACCCAATAGTTCTGCATATTTTAAGGGATGCAAGGGTAAGAAGACCCTTCCGAAACAAGCAGAAAAGGTAGACTGTGGTTCAGAAACGCCCATTTCTGTCCCCGCAACTTTTGCAGTATAACCCGAAATGAAATGGTACATGGCCTGCCCTTTATCTAGCTTGCTGATTGGCGGCAAGATGCCGAAAGCATCACAAGTTAAAAAGAAGATGTTTTTTGGCGTTCCTCCTACCGATAGCGTTTTGGCATTGTTGATAAAATCTATCGGATAGGCTACCCTTGTATTTTCAGTTTTACCGGTATCAGAAAAGTCTACTTCGCCAGTTGCAGCATTAACCACAAGGTTTTCTAAAAGCGCACCCGGCTTAATGGCACCGAAAATCTCCGGCTCTTTCTCAGGGTTTAAATCAATGGCCTTTGCATAACAACCGCCTTCAAAATTAAACACACCTTCATCAGACCAGCCGTGTTCATCATCGCCGATTAAAGCCCGGCTGGCATCGGCGCTTAGAGTTGTTTTTCCGGTTCCCGATAAGCCAAAAAACAGCGAAACATCGCCATCAGGCCCTTCATTCGCAGAACAATGCATACTTAAAACACCTCTTTCAACAGGTAAAATATAATTTAACACGCTGAAAATTCCTTTTTTCATCTCTCCGGTGTAAGCTGTTCCGCCAATTAAAATAATTTTGCTGGTAAAGTTTACTACCGTAAAATTCCTTGCCCTTGTACCATCCGTTTCCGGATCAGCCTCAAAACCCGGGGCCTGTAAAATCAGCCATTCGGTTTCTTCAGCCGGCATATTTTCTTGCTCAGGTCTTAAAAATAAATTATAGCAAAATAAATTTGCCCACGGCGTTTCATTCACAATTCTAATGCTTAAACCATATCTGGCATCAGCACAGGCATAGGCATCTCTTATCCAAACCTCTTTTTCGGCCAGATAAGCACGCATTTTACTGTACAAACCGTAAAAATGTGCCTGCGAAATCGGCCGGTTTACATCGCCCCAATCAACAGTATCTCTCGTTGTATCATCAATTACCGTAAATTTATCTTTCGGAGAACGGCCGGTAAATTTGCCCGTATCTACACAAAGTGCACCACTGCTACTCAAGCTGCCCTGTCCCCGCTCCAGCGTTTGGCTAACCAGCCTTTCTGCGCTTAATTGGTAATGCACCTGCTTACCGTAAACGCTGAACCTTAATTCATTGAATGTTTCTGATGTATTCATTTTATTAGATTTAGTACACAAATTCTCGTTTTGCCAATTTCTTGTCTGCCTGGATCAAAGCCGGATCTTCCTCTGCTTCAACCTGCGGATGAAATTCATTTTCACTTTTGGAAATCACAATCGTGGCTACACCATTACCGATAATGTTGGTAAGGGCACGGGCCTCACTCATAAACTTATCTACACCAAGTAAAAAAGCCAGGCCTTCGATCGGGATTTTATGGATGGCTGCCAGCGTAGATGCCAGCACAATAAAACCACTTCCGGTTACGCCCGCGGCACCTTTAGAAGTAACCATTAAAATGCCGATAATACTGAGCATTTCCCAAACAGAAAGTTGAACGCCATATAATTGGGCAAGGAAAATAACAGACATAGAAAGATAGATTGAAGTTCCATCCAGGTTAAAAGAATAGCCCGTTGGCACCACCAGCCCCACTACAGATTTACTGCAACCCATTTTTTCCAGTTTCTGCATAATAGAAGGCAATGCAGATTCTGAAGAGGAGGTGCCAAGCACCAGCAACAATTCTTCTTTAATGTATTTGATAAACTTCCAGATGCTCATTTTGTAATACTTCATAATCCCGCCAAGGATTAAAAAGATAAACAGCCCCATAGTAAGGTATACAGTTCCCATCAGTTTGGCTAAAGGAACCAGCGTATGTAAACCAAATTTACCAATGGTATAGGCCATGCCACCAAAGGCACCCAATGGAGCCAGGTACATCACATATTTTAATCCCTTGAAAACAATTTTAGAGACGTAACTTAAACCACTTACGGCTTTTTCACGGTGTTTCGAGTAGTTTAAAATAATGCCGACGATGATGGCTACCAGCAACACCTGGATGGTGAGGTTACTCATAAAGAAGTTAATCCAATCGAATCCTTTAGCTGGCGCATTGGTATATTTCGAAGCATTCTGAATTTGCAGATGCGACTTATCAATATTCCCCGGCCTGATTAAAACGGCCATTAAAATTCCGATGGCCAGGGAAATAGTAGACACCACTTCAAAATAGATCAGAGATTTAAGTCCGATTCTGCCCACTTTTTTCAAATCGCCCATACCACTAATGCCCAGCACAATGGTTAAAAATATAATCGGGGCAATAAAGAGTTTAATAATATCAATGAAGGTTTTACCAATAACTTCCATTTTAACGGCGGTTGCCGGGGCATAACTACCCAGTACTACACCCGCGATAATGGCCAGGAGCACCCAAAAGGTAAGGTTAGATAAAATTCGAATCCCAAGGCTCCTGGAGCGTTTGGTTTGCTGATTTTCTGGTTGAGGAATTTCTTTAATTAACATGTTGCGCTGTTTTATTAATCTATATTGATATGGTATAGGAGAACGAACATCATTTTCCTTTCAGAAACTTTGAGATCGCTGCCCTGAAGCGTATAAATGGGTCTGCTCTGTGCATTAAACACGAACTTAGAGGCATGGTCTCTAAGCAATAAACTCAGGCCAAGATCATAGGTAATCATAGGATCGGCCAGGCGATCAAATTTGGAATATTGAATGGCAACCGCAGGCATTAGTCTGGCTTTCTTTTTTTGCTGGTTAAAGTAGGGTAAGGTAAAACCCGTTTGAAAAAGCAAGCTGTTACCGGTGCCAACAACCGGATAACTGTTACCGGATCCGTTGAAGGAAGCGGTAGCGGCATCAAGGCCGTTTGCAGTATTGTTAATTCCTAAATTACGAACATAACCAGGTCCATAATCATGGTGAAAAACCGCTGCATAAACATTAAATGAGGTTCCTTTTTGCAGGTTAATTGGCGTATCATAAAATACATCAGCACTGTAAAGCTTCATATCATTTAATACAGTATCTGCTCCGGCAAGGTGCCACAACAAATCTTTCTGTAATTCGGCTCCAACCCCAACGGCAAGCACTTTTTTCTTCCCCAGGTAACTCCCGGCAGCGGTTGGCCCCGCATTACTTTCCTTTTCCAAAAACTCCCATTTTACATAGGCAGACAGGTTTGGCTTTACCGATAAATTGTTAAAGCCTGATAGATCTTGTACGGGCTTGGTGGTTGATGGCACATAAGGTTTCGCCAGGATTACACGATAATCCAACCGGCCCAGTTGCCCTTTGGCAAATAAATTGAGGTTTCTTAAGGTAAGGTCTGTTTTATTTACGTTTCCAAGATCAAGGAAAGGAACATCATAAAGTAAGGTAGCTGTTGGCCCGGCAGCAAAGCGGGTTAGCCCTTTCCAGTTCGAACGACCTGCACCAACCGTTATTTGATCACTGAATTTATATTCGCCAAAAGCATCAAGCAAATCAAAAGCACTTTCATTATCATTTAAATAGGTAAGATTGGTGGTACCCCCCTGAAAAACCAGGGTTAAATTATCAATTGGATAAATAATCATTTTCATCCGCAACCTCCGCAAGGAAAGATCGGCGACACTTTTTTTAAGGCTCTCGTTTACCTTACTTCCAGGATTAAGTTGCGTATATCTTGCCCAGAACTGGCCATAGCCAGAAAATTTTATAAAATGAGTTTTATCATCATTGAGGTAGGCAACCAGGGGTTTATTTTGTTTCTTATCCTGAGCAGCTGAAGGATTAGCAAAAACGCAGCAAGTTATCGCAAGAAAAATGTAGCGTAAAATACGAAGTAGAGCAATATTTACTTTTAGAAAAAACGGTTGATTAGCCATCATTGATTGTTGCCTATTAATTGAAATAGTAAATCCTATGTTTATATTTGGTTAATTCAGATACAAATAAAGATGTAGCTGTTTATTAAAGATGGGTATAAGTAGTGCGCAAAAATATTTATATCAGTAAACGACAGAAATTATAAACGAACTACCGAAACAACCCCAATACCATGATCCTTTTGATCAATTTAGTTTTCCTGATTTTGGTGCTGCGGCTATCTTTTGATAAGAAAGTGATGGATTTTCTGTTAAACGGAAATTGGCCGGGTGTAATTACCATGCAACATATCTTATTCTGGATGGCTTTTTCAGGCGTTTGCAGCTATATTTATGTCAGCTTTTTTAATTTAACAGAAGCAGCACTGGCCATGCTCTTTATGCTGGCCATTAATGTTCCGGTTTACCTGTTGTGCTTCAAAAAATTAGTTCCCGAATTTTACCAGCAGGCCAGATACGGGGAATATGTACGCTATACGGCCTCCTTATTTGTAATTTCTTGCCTGATCAGAATATTGGTTGAGCCCGAGCTCTTCAGTGCTTTTAAATTCACAGATGGCAAATACCTGTTTATGGTTTATTTTATGCAGGCAATGATTATCCTGGTTCCCTCTATCCAGGGCATTTCCAAATACAAACTTATTGCCGAGCGGAAATTATCAGCGCTTACCTTGCGAAAAAAAGAAGCAGATATGGAACTCTTAAAATCAAAGATCAATCCACATTTTCTATTCAATACCCTTAATAATATCTATTCCCATAGCTATGCTACAGATGGCAGCTCGGCAGATTTGATTAAACAGCTGAGTTTGCTCATGCAGTATACCACCTACGAAATCGAGAAAAAAACCATTCCTATTGAGCGGGAACTGCAGATGATTGCAGCACTCGGCAAACTCTATCAATTAAAGAGCAATAGAAAATTAAACCTGGCAATGAACTTTGAGGCAAGCGAACTTACGGGTATTGTAGAAATTCCGCCAACAGTTTACCTCACTCTTTTTGAAAACGCAGTGAAATATTCGGCAATGGGGAGAGACGGGCAAGCCGCGATTTCTACAGCACTATCTTTTACGCAATCTACCGTGGAGTTTGAAATTTCTAATTCTATATCGGAGAAAAAAATAACGGAGGATGCCTCCACTTATCGTGGCGCAGGACTTAAAGTTTTGGAAATGGTTTTAGAACGGGAATATGGTGAAAAATACGAAATGAAAACTGAGCAAAACGATAATTCTTACTTCACCAAACTGACCATTAACATATGAAACCAATAAAGGCCATTTATGTGGATGATGAAGCTCCGGCGCTGGATTTGATCCGCAAATATTGTGAAACCATTGACGATATTGAGTTATTGGCCTGCTTTCAAGACCCCACGGAAGCGATGATTTTTGAGCGGATGGAGGAGGTTGAACTGCTTATTCTGGATATAGAAATGCCCGGTATTTCGGGTACGGAAATGGTAGAATTGGTACCTAAAGGTAAACTTTGCATTTTCATCACTGCAGATCCTACCCATGCGGCAAAGGCTTATGAACTCGATGTTATTGATTACCTGGTTAAGCCTGTATTTCCAGAACGTTTTGTTAAGGCCGTTCAAAAGGCTGTAGATTATCTCAAGTTTACAGGGCTGGATCAGGAGAATGATTTTCTGGTATTTAAATCAGATTATATGGTGAATAAGATTCCCATTAAAGATGTGTTGTGGGTAGAAGGCTTTGGAGAATATTTAAAAATCATCACCCGTTTTAAACAATATATGGTGCTCCAGCGCCTCTCTGATTTTATGGAGAAGAATGAAAAACTGGGCTTTACCAGGATTCATAAATCTTATATCGTGCACCTGAAGCAGGTAAAATCTCATAATTCGCAATTTGCTTTTCTAGCGGATGACAAGCAATTGCCCATCGGCCGGAAATATAAAGACTGTTTCAGGTAACACATTTAACGGAGATAGGAAGCCATTTTTTGATAGCGAATCTTGGCCAGATCCCTTTATTAAACGATTGGTGTAACAAGTTTCTGCACCTCGCATCAAATACAGATATTCAGCAAAATTTTATGAAAAAAATCTCCTTTACCTTCTTATTGCTTGCCGCCATGCCATTTTTGAGCTGGAGCCAGGAAATGATTACACCTAAGAAAAACCTTGTTGACAAAAAGTGGATTAAAAACAAAGATTACCAAATGGTTTGGACAATGCTTAGGGATACCAGCAGTATGAAAATAGGTATCGTAAATACTAAAGTTAACGTTTCCGGCGATCAAATCGTGGTCATTACTGAAGTGAAGATGAATGCAGTGCCATCACCATGGATAGATTCGACGATTGTAAAGCGGACAGATCTTTCGCCAGTTTATCATGCTTCTTATAATGTTCAACGGGATATGGTACTCAATTTTGGAAAGGAAGTTAAAGGCTTCTATAAAGATAAGGCAAGTGGTAAAACAACTGAAATTGCCCAAACTGTAGCGCCAGGTTATTTCGACAGCAACTTTTACCCGATGCTGGTGAACTGGCTTCCTTTAAAAACAGGCTACAAAGCCGACCTTGATATTTACGACTACAATCCTAAAGGAAAAACAGGCGTAATTAAGGCCCATATTTTAAATGTAAGCGAAGGAAAATACCCGAGTAAAAAATTAGGGGAAAGAAAAGTATGGATAGTGGAAGTTTCTGATGAAATTAGCGATACACCAGCTGGAAAAAGTATTTACCAGATTGATCAGCTTACCAGGCAGCTGTATAAACAAAAGATTATTGCCGGCAACCGCGTAATGGAAATGACTTTGGTAGAAAATTAAAGCGTAAGCGTTAATTATTAATGTATAGCAAACTAAAAGAATATTGTAGCGAGCGTGTTCGCCTTTCTGCTCCGGAACTCGAACTGATCGATAAATACTTCGAAGAAAAGTTCATGAAGAAAAAGGATTTTTTACTTCAGGACGATAAGGTCTGCAATTTCATCGCCTTTATTGCTGCGGGTTCAATCAGGCATTTTCATATCAAAGATGGTGTAGAAAAAACCTGCGACATTTCTTTCGATACCTTTTGGGTAACCGATTTTCAAAGCTTTACCTATGATACCGTCGGGAAGATGAATCTTCAGGCGATGGAAGACTCAACCGTTTTCCTGATTAGAAAACAAAATCTCTTTAAACTTTACCAGGAATGCGGTAAATATGAAACTTTTGGACGGTTAATGGCCGAACAAGTGGCACAAAGGGCTACGGAAATTGCCATGTCTTTATCTTCTGAAAAACCTGAAGAACGTTTTCAAAACCTGCTTAAAAAACAACCCGATTTATTTCAACGGGTTCCGCAAAAATACATTGCCAATTTCTTAGGCGTGAGTCCTGAAAGTTTAAGCCGAATCAGGAACAGAATTATTCAAAAGGAAAAGTCTTAACTTAAGTCATCGCTGCCGGTAAATCGCCCATGCATCTTTGTGTCTCATTCAAACCATAAAAATGAAACACAAATTTTTCACCTTAATCATTACAGCGATGACATTTAGCCAAGGCCTATCGGCACAGCAATTGAATTTTTCTAAAATAAAAGCCTATGAACATCAACTGGATGATGTGATGGAAATTACCGACACCACTCAGTTAAAGGCTAAACTCAAAGAAGTAGAATTACAGTTTCGCCAGCAACCCAACGAATTAAACCAGGTAAGACTCGGCTTGATTTATCATGAAACGGCATTGAATTTATCTTTCTTTTCTAAAACCGAATATAAAGGTTATGCCCAAAAGAGTTTTGATCAGTTAAGCAATTTGTTCAACTCACCGGCTACCAGCAGCGCACTTATGCCTTACATTGCATCGTACAGGGCTTCTGCATTATCTTTAGTCGGAGCGGAAACTAAAAAACTGAAACTATTGGGCGAAGCCTTCAGGTTATTTCAAGATGCCGTTACTCAATATGCAGCACTGAGTTACCTCCCTGAATTTTTAAGGGGAAGTGTTGCAGAGAACCTACCCTGGTATTTTATTTCAAAAAGAAAATTTGCTAAACTAGATTTCCCGTCCATCATTAGCAGGCAAAAAAAGGATGCGGCATATGCGAATTGGAAGGTAATGAGTTTCACCTATTTGGCCTGGGCAAAACAACATCGAAGCAATAAATACAGAAAACAAGCGATTTCTTATCTGGACCAATCCATCGCTTTGGATCCAAATTATAAAGCTGGCCGACATCAAGCCGAAACTTTAAAACTAGAATTTTTAAAATAGATATCGTTTTAAGGAGTTTATTAATCGTAGGAACAGAATCAAACTATCATCAGCTTCCGGAGTAAGCAGGTTCTGATGAGCTAAAACCGTATCCTCATCAATAAATATATTGTAGATTTAAGGAGAAATTTAATCATAATTTATTACATAATATTATACATTTTAATTTACAATTAAATAAGTAAATATAGAATATAAATGTAATTTTACGGCTACACATTTACAACACACTTATTCTTTAAATTATCTGTTTCTCTTTTTTAAAATAATAACAACCAAACTATAATGAAAAAAAGTCTATTTCTATGCCTCATTGCTGCTGCCATGTCGTTTTCTATGCTCAGTTGTAAAAAAACCACTCAATCAGATTCAGAAAATACTGCCGTAACAACTGAAGATACATCTACCAAGACAAACGCTGTTACAGAAGCCGTTTGTGCATCAATAGGCTGGGCATCACAAAATGGCGGTACCACTGGCGGCGGTAATGCTGCACCAACCGAAGTTTCAACATACGACGCTTTAAGAGCTGCAATTCAAAATACCAATGTAAAAGTTATTCAGGTAAATGGAATCATTAATTTTCCTCTTGGGGGAAGAATTCCTTTTCAAAATCAAACTGGAAAAACAATTTTCGGTTCAAATGGTGCCAAACTGGTGTCTTCAGATCAGAGTAAAGAAAACTCGGGTTTAATTTATTTACGGAGTTGTAAAAACATTGTTATTAGAAACCTAATTTTTGATGGCCCGGGAGCATTTGATACTGATGGACAGGATAATTTTACAATTGATGGCTGCACAAACCTTTGGATTGACCATTGTGAATTTAGGGATGGGGTTGATGGAAATTTAGATTTTAGAAACGCATCTGATTTCGTAACCGTTTCTTATTGTAAATTCACCTACCTGAAGGCACCTAAAACAGGCGGCCCTGGAGGAGTTGCCGATCACCGTTTTTCTGATTTAATTGGATCTTCAGATACTGTTTTTGCCGATAGAGGACACTATCGCATTACTTTTGTACGTTGCTGGTGGGCCCAAGGTTGCGTGAGCCGAATGCCACGTGTGCGGTTTGGTAAAATTCATCTTTTAAATAACCTATTTAATAGCACAGTGAGTAAAAGTTGTGTTCAGGCCGGTTTCGAAGCGGATATTTTGGTGGAGTCTAATCTTTTTGAAAATGTAAAAAACCCGATCGACTTGCTTGATTTCAGTGCTACTGCTGTTTCGCTGGTAACTAATCTGATGCCTGGGGTAACGGGAACGACTACGGGTATTAATCCAGGCCGGGTTTTCACTCCCCCATACATACTCAAAAAAATAGCCGCAGCAAACGTAAAAGCAACAATAACCGCCTCAAACGGAGCAGGCGCAACCTTAGCCGGTAATAGTTGTTCAACGTTGTAGTATGAAAAAGAATAAAATACCGATTCTGTTACAATGATTTTTCTAATGAGATAATCCAAATTTATTATGCTTTATAGCAGAAAGGGCCTGATCAGTGATCAGGCCCTTTTTTTGATTTGACAAAAAAACGTGTAAATCATTATTTGTTTGCGAAAGCATTAAACGCTTTCAATTTGTTTAATCACTGCCATACCAAATACATTTCAGATTTAAATTTAAAAATAACATTTCCGGTAACGATTGCACAAATAAATTCATTATAAAAAGACTTATTTTGAATATTAGTAATGTATATTTAAAATTACATACAATTTTTTATCCGACACGCTTCTACAACATCCCGCTCCTCCTCCTTTTAAATTTCTAACCAAATTAAATCTAAATGAAAAACTATCTATTTTTATGCCTGTTGGCTATTGCCCTATTTTTTTCTATGCAAGGCTGCAAGAAAATAAATCAATTTAATTCAGAAACTGAAACTACTGAAAACGTATTAGTTAACCCAACAGCAACTGTTGAAGCCGTTTGTCCATCCAAGGGTTGGGCCTCACAAAATGGGGGCACCACGGGTGGTGGTGAAGTAACGCCTACCGTAGTTACAAACTATACCGCACTAAAATCAGCAATACAAAACGCAGCTGTTAAAGTGATCCAGGTTAACGGAACCATCACCATTCCATCTGGCGGCAGGATTAATTTCCAGGATCAAACCGGAAAAACACTTTTTGGTTCAGCTGGTGCTAAAATTGTATCTGCTGATCAAACTCAAGCCAACTCTGGTCTGATGTATGTGAAGAGATGCAATAATATCATTATCAGAAACATTATTTTTGAAGGTCCGGGTGCTTACGACGTAGACGGCCAGGACAATGTAACTGTTGATGCCTGCAATAACGTTTGGGTAGATCATTGCGAATTCAGAGATGGTGTTGACGGTAACTTCGACATCAAAAACACTTCAGATTACGTCACCGTATCTTATACGAAATTCGCCTATCAAAAAACGCCAAAACCAGACGGACCAGGCGGAGCAGATGATCACCGCTTCTCTAACCTGATCGGATCCGGCGATGACGCTACTGCCGATAGAGGCCATTTCCGGATTACTTTTGTACGTTGCTGGTGGGCTCAGGGCTGTGTGGCAAGAATGCCTCGCGTGAGATTTGGCAGGGTTCACATCGTTAACAACTTTTTTAACAGCACCGTGAGTACGAGCTGTGTACAGGCCGGTTTAGAATCAAATATATTGGTCCAGGCGAACGTTTTTGAAAATGTGAAGAATCCTATCGATTTAATGGCGAATAATGCTACCGCAGTGCAAAGTGTTGGTAATGCATTTAATTCAGTAACAGGTACACAGGTGGGCAATGGAGTGAATGCTTTTACGCCGCCATACAGCCTTACCGTTCTTAATGCTTCGAGCGTTAAAGCTACGGTAACCGCTGCTAACGGAGCAGGTGCCACCTTATCGGGGAATGTTTGTTCATCGTTATAAACACACCCATATTTTATAATATAAATGGGAATAGGAAATGTTGTAGAATGGCCGGAGTATTATTGATGGAGACCGAAGATTAATGTCCTGTCAATCAGTTGTATGAAAAAAGCCTGAATCGTAAGAATCAGGCTTTTTTATTACCCATACACATAGTGTAGTAAAGGGCTTATGCTATTTTAATGGATGATTTTAAATACAAGTTCTTTCAACAGTTCTCCATCGCTTACATTTCCGGAGCTATCCAACCCTTTGCTCTTCAAATCATACGCCCTCAGTAAACTAATCACCTGGAACACTTTGCCTGTATTATAATTTCTGGCTGCCGTTTCATAATCTTTTATAAAAAATGGCGGAACGCCTAATGCTGATGCGGCATCGGCTTTATTTGGGATGTAATGGTATTTAAGCAGTTTGGTGAAATAGCCGCCCAAATTAGCCAAAACCATTACCGTTGGATTTGCTTTTGGGTTACTGGCGAAATAATTAATGATTTTATTGCATTTCAGCACATCTCGAATGGCCAGCGCTTTTTGCAATTCGAAAACATTATATTCTTTACTGATTCCAATGTTTTTCTGAACCAAATCTGTGTTGATCATCACATCCTTTGGAACATTCAACATCAGCTTTTCGATTTCATTGGCAATTTTAGAAAGATCCGTGCCCAGGTATTCGGCCATTAAAGCAGATGCCTGCTGATCAATTTTGTACCCTTTCTCTTTGATAAATTCTTCTATCCAGGGTACCAGTTTATAATCACGAACAAGATCAGACTGAAAAATTAACCCCGATTTATTAATTGCTTTATAGATTTTTTTACGTTTATCGAAGTTAGCGTATTTGAAAGCCAATACTAAAATGGTGCTGGGCAATGGTTTTTCGAAGTAGTTGAGTACAAATTCTGCTTCTTTGCTCCCCGCATCTTCTTTGCCCCATTTTAAATCCTGTGCTTCTTTAACAATCACTACCTGAAAGTCAGACATCATTGGATAACGTTTCGCTGCGCCCAGAACAGTCGCCATATCTGTATCCTTTCCGTAAAGCACGGTTTGATTAAATCCTTTTTCAGCATCATTCAAAAGATTTTCTTCTATATAATCGGCAATCTGATCTATATAGTAAGCTTCTTCTCCATGCAATAAATACACAGGCTTAAACTTTCGGGCTTTTATATCTTTTATAATTTCGGCAGCAGTCATTGAGGGTAAAATTACAATTTAGGTTTTAGGATTTTGGTAAATGTTTATAAACAATGTTAACTTTGGCCGATTGTTAATAGCAGATGGCTTTTGCATCTGGATGCCAACTAAAAACTGCCAACTGTAAAATGTTCCACCCTACCCCGCTCAACCTTCCACCTTATCCTTTTAAGATTACCAGAAAAGATAATGTGGTTTTTATTTTCGATGAACTGCGAAAAAAGCATTTGGTTCTAACTCCGGAAGAATGGGTGAGGCAACACTTTATTCAAGATCTTATTGCGAGTAAAAAATTCCCGAAAACCTTAATTCAAATTGAGGGTGGTTTGGTATTGAATCAACTACAAAAACGAAGTGATATCTTGGTTTACAATACTGCTGGAGAAAAAGTAATGCTGATTGAGTGTAAGGCACCGAAAGTGAAAATTACGCAATCGGTTTTTGAGCAGGCATCACGATATAATTCCATTCACCAGGCCAAATGGATTGTATTAACAAATGGCTTACAACATGTTTACGCAAAAATGGATTTAGAGAAAGGTAGTTTTGTTTTTACGCAGGAAATGCCTGATTATCTGGATTTGTAAACCTCTTTCATTTTTAGCATTTAAGAAATAGAAGTTTAGGGTTCTAAACCATCATATTATCACTGTTATTTATAATCCTATGATGGAAAAATCGCATTTACATCCGGCTAAGCCAAAGTACAAAATCTTCGTTCTACTTAAATCCGGCCTAACAAATTTTTCGGCAAGAACAGTCAAAGCCTAACAACTAACTTTAATAGAAAAATTTTCAGCCGGTGTTTTTTGTTTCTTTTTGACATCAAAAAGAAAAGAGCCGGTCCGGTCAGGACAAAAAATATATTAGCATGACATAGAAAAACCCAAATTATTATATTATTCCTTGAGACCGATATTTAAATACTAAAAACTATACTCCTCTTTCCACAACTGCTTATTCCCAGAGTAAACTGCTTCATTACACATGGCCACACAAATGGAAGCCTGTGTGCCTGTTTTTACATTAGATGCCGGAAGCTTGCCTGAAATAATAGATTCGTAAAATTCATCCAGGGCATAGTTCGTTCCATCTAAAGTCGGTTTTGGAAGAATTGGAATTCCACCATCTGTATTGACTACGATTTTTGATGCTCCGGTAACGCCATCAACGATGCCAAGTTCCTTTATGGTTTCCTGCTCCGGATAAAAAACCCCCGTATTAGTGAGTAAAGAAACCGAACCTTTCGTTCCTTTGATTTTAAATAAATACCCATCATGCGCATTGCCGCAGGTTGCGCCGAAATTCCCGATCATGCCAGCCTGATCATACCGAAGCATAGTTTGAATGTTATCATATGTTTCACGACCATCTTTAAAAACATCAATCCCGCCAGTGCCCGTAATTTCATCCGGCTGGGTTTCGAAAGCCCAGTTAATGAAATCAATCTGATGAGAAAGCAACTCAGCCGCCAGGCCACCGGAATATTCTTTATACATGCGCCAGTTGATCTGTCGCTCGAGTTTAGGGTCATTCACCTTTCGGCGCCAGTTTCCATTCCGGTCCCAACGGCAATCAACTTGAGAAACTTTGCCCAAATAGCCGGTTTTGATCATTTCCTTTACCCTGAAATATAATGGCGAATAACGATATTGGTAGCCCACCTGATAAACCTGTTTCGGGTATTTCAAAACAAGATTCCGCAGTTCTAATGCCTGCGCAATGTTGTATGTCATGGTTTTTTCCACATACACATGCTTCCCGGCAAGAACGGCATCTTTAGCGATTTGAAAATGTGCGCTAAGTGGCGTGGCGATAAATACAGCATCGATGCTGCGATCATCCAGAACCTGTTTATAATTTATGATGCCCTTTGCTGATGAAGGAACAAATCGTTTTGTTTCCTCCAGCCTAAAACCCAAAACATCGCAATAAGCAACAATATTAAACTTCGCTGGCATCGACTTAATCACAGAAAGTACACCCTTCCCCCGGTCACCGCAGCCAATCATTGCCACGTTAATTACTTTTTCGCGGTTAAGCGTTAGGTTGCCCAGCACCTGCCCGGAGGCTAAAATGCCAGACCCAAACAACGCAGATTTTGTTAAAAAGGAACGGCGGTGCATTATAGAGTTTTGATTTTGATTGTTCTGAAATCTACCTTATTACCATGATCCTGAATGAGAATATGTCCTTTTGGTGCCTCCCCAAAATTCTTCCAGTCTTTATATTTACTAATTGCCACCAGTTTTTTAAACTCCTCAGATCCACGAACGTATTCTAAAACCTTAACACCATTTAAATAGTGCTCCACTTTATTGTTTGGATAAACCACTAAGCGGGCATTGTTCCAGCTCCCAATCGGACGCAAATATCTCGCTTCTTTTTTGGAAGTAATTAAGTCATATAAAGAGGCTAATGTTCGGTTTCCATCTCTTCCCAGTTTAGCATCCGGGTGCAATTCATCATCCAAAACCTGGTATTCTAAACCAATTGCCGAACCTGTATTTTTTTCGTTTAAGGTTACAAAATACTTCAATCCGCTGTTTGCGCCAGGCGTCAACTTAAATTCGAAGGATAAATCAAAAGCAGAATATTCTTCTTTAGTTACAATATCGCCCCCATTTGTAGATTCTGATCCGCCCGATGGCTCCACACTAATTACACCATCTGCCATTTTCCAGCCCTTGGCAGGAAAGGTATTTTTATAAGCACCAACCCAGCCATTGTTCGTTTTACCATCAAAAAGCAACTTGTAGCCTTCCGATTTTTCATAGGCCGACAAAGCGTTTGGGCTTAAGTTTACCGTATAAATGCCTTTTGGAAATGCTTTTGATTTTAAGCCGGTGGTTTCAATGTTAATATTCTTGAAATAAACCTTTTTCCCATCATTTTCTAAATTGTTGCCAATGCTGTGTACCTGCAAACCAATAAATCCGGATTGATCCAATGTATCAATCACATAAGAAACCGGACTGCCATTTACCCAGGTTTTCAATTCGTTACCAATGCATTCGATTCTATAATGGTTAAACTCATTCTTTTTGTATAACGATTTTGCCGTCGGGTTTAACTCCAATGGATAAAGCCATAACCTTCTTGCTTCATCATAAACACCTCCGGTCCATGACCTGGGTGTTGGATCTATTTCTACCTGCCGGCCAAAAACCTGTCCTTTACCCCTATTTCCTTCTTGCTTAATGTGGCTTCTGGTTTGGATTCCTGAATTCGTGCTTTCGCCCTCGAGTTTTACATCTAGTTCCAGAATAAAATCGCCATACTCTTTTTCAGTAATTAAAAATGAATTTGGCGTATCCTTAGTCATGGTTCCCACAATCATTCCATCTTCAACTTTATAAGGCGCTGCGCCTGCAACAGCTTTCCAGCCTGTTAAAGTTTTACCATCAAATAATGGTTTTGTTTTCTGCGCAGCAGCGGAAAAACTAATTATGGAAAGGGCTAGAAGGCTATATTTTCTGATGTTTAACATGGTTTTGGTTTTAAAAAGCACCATCCAAGACAGGTAAGACCATCTTAGTATTTTGCAAAATACTAAGGTTTCTTAGATAGTAGAATAAATTAATACTTAAATACTTTTCCGTTTGCGATTACTTCCTGTCTGTTTTCATCAAAGATTGCTTTTGCACCGGTACGCACCGCAGCATTGGTCATGATGTTGGCAATAGAATGCGAATAACCTGCCTCAACTGGCGCATTTGGCGTTTTACGGCTCCGCACACATTCCATCCAGTTTCTCATATGACCAGAGGTTAGCGAATCTCCACCCATATTTGCACCGGTTGCCGCTTTAATTTCTGTTTTACTCAAATCAAATTCTGGCAGAAGGTTGGCTTTCATCCCCATTGCGGCAGCTTCCTGCTGTTTTAATCCGCCTTTTGGCGAAACCTTATTGGTGATTAAATTTAATTCTCCGCCATTTGAATAATATACTTCGCCAACATCACCTACACTATTTTGCATCCTTGAGGTGAACGTTACCTGAAAACCATCCTCAGCATTTGGCTGTCCGTAATCAAAAACAGCAACCATAGCATCCCAGTTTCTGCGTCCATCTTTCCAGGTATAAATTCCACCATTGGCCACCACGCTTCTCGGATGTTTCAACTTGGTAAACCAGTGTACCGTATCAATCTGATGCGACATCCACTGACCCGGCATCCCTGATGAATAAGGCCAGAATAAACGGTATTCTAAATATTTCCTTGGATCGAAAGCTTCAGCAGGGCGATTTAGTAAAAATCTTTTCCAATCGATATCTTCTTCCTTTAATTTCGCGACCAGATCTGGTCTGCGCCAGCGGCCCGGCTGGTTAACATTCCACACCAGATCTACAGCCGTAATAGGTCCGAATTTGCCATCTTGAATAAACTTTGCTGCATTTGCATAATTTTCTCCACTTCTACGTTGAGAACCGATCTGCACAATCCGATCCGTAGCTTTAACGGCTTTCAGTGCTGCTTTTGCGTCATCCATTGTTTCAGCAAAAGGCTTCTCAACGTAAGCGTCACAATTGGCTTTTACCGCTTCAATAGTATGCAAAGCATGTTGAAAATCTGCCGTGCTGATGATAACAGCGTCCAGATCTTTCATGGCGTACAACTCATCATTGTTTCTGCACGCTTTTATATCATGGCCGAATTTATCTTTCAGGTGAGCTACGCCCAAATCACGTCTAAAAGTCCATAAATCAGAAAGGCCAACAACATCGAAATTGAGTTCTTTATTGTGGTTGAGGAAACAAGGAAGCAATGTATCCTTGAAACGGTCAGAAAAACCGACGATCCCTACGCGAACGCGATCATTGGCACCGATAATTCGTCCGTAGCTTTTTGCACTCATACCCATTGTTCCTGCATAGGTAGCCGCAGCAAAAATGGTCGATTGTTTGATGAATTTTCTTCTGGAGTTTTCCATAAATAGTTTTGTACTTGACAGCAGTATAATATTATTCCGTGTAAACGGCTTCAATTTGTTTGGTTAGGAATTTAAAAGATTCTGCAATTTGAGCTGGTGTATAATTTATTCCGGCTTCTATAAAAACCGGACCTTTATATTTCGCTTCTTTTAAAGCCCGTAAATAAGGTTTAAAATCGTCTCCTTTAATACCGGGTAAGGTTCTGGCTTCATGCTCAGCAATTTCACAATGAATTAATACATCGGCTGCATCAACAATACTTTGGGGCGATTCATTCTCGCGACGCATATGAAAGATATCTGCATTGAGCCCGAAGTTCGGGTGATTCACTGCACGTACAATTTCAGCAGCTGTTTTCACATTGGTGATAAAATTTGTTTCCTGGCTTTGCAGGTTTTCGAGTGCGATTTTAACATGATGTTTTCCGGCAGATGCGGCCAGCTTTTTACACAAGAGAACAAAATCGGCCTTAGCTTTTTCAACTTCATATCCATCTGGAATTTTGCGTGCTGTACCGCTACCTAAAACAATTACGCTTACTTTCGCCTGTTCGGCTCTGGAAAATAAACCTTCAGCATATGCTAAAACATCTCGTTCCACCACATCCGGACCTGCAATTTTCATCTGCCCTGGAAACATGACGTTACACATGTAGAGCCTGCCATTGGCATTTTTAATGAGTGTTAGATTTTGCTTAAATTTTTCTTCTGATAAAGATGGAGAAATCATTCTGCCAACCGATTCACCGAAAATTTTGAAGCCAGCTGCAAATACCAAACTATCTTTATCTATAGGCGCAACTATACCAAGACGGAGGTAGGTCTTTTTTTCTGATTGAAAACTAAAAAGAAAAATGGAAAGTAAGAGCAGTAAAATAGTAATTCTTGACTTCATTTTAAACTGGATTGGTTATTAAATTAATTCATAACAATACCTAATTGCAGTTTAAATGCAAATAGCAGGTTTAGATTTGGTTAGAAAGCTTAATTTTAATTACCCTAAAATAGGGATTTAAGTTTAGAGATACAGGAAGGTTCGGTAACAATTTAGAAGCTAAAGACCAGGTATTAAAAAAAACCCTTTCATGATGCCTTTCATTTAATTGAAACATTAAGGCAATAAGATTCTAAGCCATAACTTTACCTTTCTTATTGCCTTAATGTTTAATAAATTTGGCGAAGTTCTGCCATGCTCTTTCCCATTAAACTTCATACTTGAACCTTATCATTGATAATGACTTTTATTAAAGCAACAAAAAGGAAAGGTTATTTTTATGAACTTAATCTTCGGATAATCTGCTGGCTATTCAATTTCGACTTTTAAATATCCAGACCTATAAACGCAAAAAACCCTTTAGACATTTAAATCTAAGGGCTTTCTGAATATATCGCATTTTAAAAATACTTATCCCAACAGCGCTAAACTCTCTTCAATAATTTTAATCTTAGCTTCAGCATCTGCTTTCTTATTGCGTTCATTTGCTATAATTTCGGATTTCGCATTCTGCACAAAACGCTCATTGCTAAGTTTAGCATCTACAGATTTTAAAAATCCCTGCAAATAAACCAAGTCGGCATTTAAGCGGATCCGCTCTGCATCAACATCAATATTTTCAGTTAATGGAATAAAAAACTCATCCTTCCCGGCCATGAAAGCTGTTGCACCTGGAATTTTATCATTTACAATTTCAGCGGCTGACACATTGGCCAGTTTAAAAACAACATTTAACCATTTTTCATAATCAATATCAGAATTTACTTTTAAGCTTAAAGGCAGCGCTTCTTTCGGTGAAATTTGTTTTTGGTTCCTTACATTTCTAATTTCTGCAATTACCGTTTTTACTACTTCTGCATCTTTCAATAATTTTTCATCTATTAAACCGCCTTTGGGAAATTCTGCCACAATACAGCAATCCATTTCTCCGCGTTCTGCAAACAGATCATCATGCCATAATTCTTCTGTTAAAAAAGGCATATTTGGATGCAATAACTTGATAATATTTTCAAAAAACCCGATCGTAGCGCGGTAACTTTCTGCATCAATTGGTTGCTGATAAGCTGGTTTAACCATTTCCAGGTACCAGGCGCAGAAATCATCCCATACCAATTTATAAGTAATCATCAGCGCTTCAGACAAACGATATTGTTTAAAGTTATCTTCAATTTCTACCAATGCTTCATTGAAACGGTTCCCGAACCATGAAATCGCCTGGGTATTTGGATTTTCTAATTGCTCATCAACCTCCCAGCCTTTAACCAGACGGAAAGCATTCCAAATTTTGGAGGCAAAATTCCGTCCCTGTTCACAGTAACTTTCATCAAACATGAGGTCGTTACCTGCCGGAGATGACATTAACATACCTACACGAACGGCATCTGCACCATATTTTTCAATCAACCCAATCGGATCCGGAGAGTTACCCAGGGATTTAGACATTTTACGACCTAACTTATCGCGAACGATACCAGTGAGATAAACATTTGTAAATGGCTTTTTACCCATAAACTCATGTCCGGCCATAATCATTCGTGCTACCCAAAAGAATAAAATCTCTGGTGCCGTTACCAGATCATTGGTTGGATAATAATAGTTGATATCTTTATTATCAGGGTTTTTAAAGCCATCAAAAACAGAGATAGGCCACAACCATGAAGAAAACCACGTATCCATTACGTCTTCATCCTGCTTTAAAAAGGGCTCCAACTGATGTTTAAATCCAGCTTTTTCAGCTTCAGAGCCGGTTTCGTCTAAATGTTTCTTTTTCCAGAATTCTTCCAGTGCCTCCTCTTTGGTTTTGGCAACTACCCAATTTCCTTTATCATCATACCATGCCGGAATCTGTTGCCCCCACCATAACTGACGAGAGATGTTCCAGTCGCGAACATTTTCCATCCAGTGGCGGTAAGTATTTTCAAATTTATTCGGAATCAGGTTTACCTCGCCGTTTAAAACATCATCTAAAGCGGGTTGAGCCATCTCCTTCATTTTCACAAACCATTGCATTGAAAGCTTAGGCTCAATAGCGGCATCAGTCCGTTCAGAGAAACCAACCTGTGATTTATAGTCTTCTACTTTTTCTAAATGACCAGCTTCATCCAATAATTTAGCAATTTTCTTACGGGCAACAAACCTGTCTTCTCCCACTAAAATAACAGCTAACTCATTTAAAGTTCCATCGTCATTTAAAATATCGGTAACTGGTAAATTGTGTTTAACACCCAGTTCATAATCGTTCAAATCATGCGCCGGAGTAACTTTTAAACAGCCTGTACCAAATTCGATATCAACGTATTCATCTTCGATTACAGGAATTTCATGATTAACCAGCGGCACAAAAACTTTTTTTCCTTTTAAATGCGTAAAACGTTCATCATTAGGATTAATACAGATTGCAGCATCAGCCATAATCGTTTCTGGCCTTGTTGTCGCTACCGTCAAGTATTCAGGTTCGTCTTGATTCTTGCTACTCGATACCTGATACTTAATATAATATAGCTTTTGATTAACTTCCTTACGGATTACTTCCTCATCAGAAACTGCAGTTTTACCTGCCGGATCCCAGTTTACCATGCGAATCCCGCGGTAAATCCACCCTTTTTTATACAAGTGAATAAAGGAATCAATAACGGCAGCAGAGAGATCTTCTTCCATTGTAAAGCGGGTGCGGTCCCAATCGCAACTCGCACCTAGTTTTTTCAATTGCTCTAAAATAATACCACCGTATTTCTCTTTCCATTCCCAGGCATATTTCATAAATTCTTCACGGGAAAGATCTTTTTTATTGATGCCTTGCTCCTTTAACATGGTCACCACTTTCGCCTCCGTGGCGATAGAAGCATGATCAGTTCCAGGAACCCAGCAGGCATTTTTGCCTTGCATACGGGCTTTACGAATCAAAACATCCTGAATGGTATTGTTTAACATGTGCCCCATGTGCAACACCCCGGTAACATTTGGCGGCGGAATGACGATGGTGTAAGGCTCGCGCTCATCTGGCTCTGAGTGAAAAAACTTCTTAGATAGCCAATAGCTATACCATTTATCTTCTGTTTCTGCTGGATTGTACTTGGTGGAAATGCTCATGAAAAATTAATCAATATCAATTTGAATGGCAAAAATACGTTTTTAAGCCCAAAACTTAAAGCAGAAATCATGTGAAAGGAGGTAATAGGATTACCTGCCAAAACGAGCTTTCCTTTTCGCCAAAACCCAATTACTTCTAAAGGAAGCGGACAGCTAAGCAGCCTCCAATGAAGATAGCAATCCGGTTATATCAATCATATTATCGAATTATCGAAGCATCTATTATTTCATAACCGTGGGTTTCAACCAACG
The DNA here is from genome assembly GCF_009674725.1 of Pedobacter petrophilus. GTDB lineage: Bacteria > Bacteroidota > Bacteroidia > Sphingobacteriales > Sphingobacteriaceae > Pedobacter > Pedobacter petrophilus. The sequence goes on from NZ_WKKH01000014.1 coordinate 36,537, forward strand.
GAAACTCCGGAGATCAAGCGTTCTAATCTCATTATAAAATAAATCGAGAATGCGGACAGCCGAATCAGCCTCCAAGGAATATAGCATCCGGTCATATCAATCGTATTATACAAGCGTCTGTTATTTCATAACCGTTGGTTTCAACTAACGGAAACTCCGGAAATTAAGCGCTCTAATCTCTTAAAAAATGAATCGAGAATGCAGGCAGCTTAAGCAGTCCGCAATGCAGATAGCAATCCGGTCATATCAATCGTATTATCGAAGCGTCTGTTATTTCATAACCGTGGGTTTTAACCAACGGAAACTCCGGAGATCAAGCTCTTTAATCTCTTTATAAAATGAACCGAGAATACAGGCAGCCTGCAAGGAATATAGCAATCCGGTTATATCAATCGTATTATACAAGCGTCTGTTATTTCATAACCGTTGGTTTCAACCAACGGAAACTCCGGAGATCAAGCGCTCTAATCTCATTATAAAATAAATCGAGAATGCGGACAGCCGAATCAGCCTCCAATGAAGATAGCATCCGCTCATATCAATCGTATTATCGAAGCATCTGTTATTTCATAACCGTTGGTTTCAACCAACGGAAACTCGGAGATCAAGCTCTTTAATCTCTTTATAAATGAACTGAGAACGCGGACAGCTTAAGCAGTCCGCAATGAAGATAGCATCCGGTCATATCGATCGTATTATCGAAGCGTCTGTTATTTCATAACCGTTGGTTTCAACCAACGGAAACTCGGGAGATCAAGCGCTTTAATCTCTTTATAAATGAACTGAGAACGCGGACAGCTTAAGCAGTTCGCAATGAAGATAGCATCCGGTCATATCGATCGTATTATCGAAGCGTCTGTTATTTCATAACCGTTGGTTTCAACCAACGGAAACTCGGGAGATCAAGCGCTTTAATCTCTTTATAAAATGAACCGAGAATGCAGGCAGCTGAAGCAGTCCGCAATGAAGATAGCATCCGGTCATATCAATCGTATTATCGAAGCATCTATTATTTCATAACCGTTGGTTTCAACCAACGGTATTGCTCACCAATCTTTCGGTAAAAAAATGGCTGCTAAAACTTCATTTTCTGAATTCGAACTGCATTTAAAATTGCGAGTAAAGCAACACCGACATCGGCAAAAACAGCTTCCCACATGGTGGCTAAGCCACCGGCACCTAAAATTAAAACCAGCGCCTTAACTGCAAAAGCCAAAACGATATTCTGAATCACAACTTTTTTAGTGGCTTTACCAATTTTGATGGCCGTTACAATCTTCGATGGCTGGTCGGTCTGAATCACTACATCAGCAGTTTCAATAGCCGCATCACTACCCATTGCCCCCATTGCAATTCCAATATCACTGATAGCCAGAACAGGTGTATCATTTATACCATCTCCCACAAAGGCAACAACATTAGATTTAATGTTTTTAATTTCTTCTAATCTGGCAACTTTATCTTCAGGAAGCAGATCTCCGTAGAATGAATGAATACCTAACGTTTGAGCTACTTTTTTAACAATGCTCGTTTTATCGCCACTCAACATCACCACTTGTTTGATACCATTTTCATATAGCTGCTTAACAGCATCTGCCGAGTCGTCTTTAATTTCATCGGCTATTAAAACATAACCCGCATATTTTTCATCCACGCTCAATGCCACTATGGACGCTTCTGTATCGTTTATTTTGAAATCAAAATCAATGTTAGACTTCGTTAAAAGCTTCGTATTTCCTGCCAGAATTTGCTTTCCATTTACAGTTCCTTTGAGGCCCATGCCTGAAATCTCTTCCACATTTTCTGCCAAATAACTGATGCCATCACCAACATATTGAACTATTGCCCTGGCAATTGGGTGCGTCGATTTAGCCTCTAATGCACCTAAGAGGTTCAAAAATTCAACCTTATCAATATTACTTTCTACTTTCTGAACTTTAAAAACACCCTTAGTCAGTGTTCCGGTTTTATCCATCACTACCGTATTCAACTTGGTGATTAAATCTAAAAAATTAGACCCTTTGAAAAGTATTCCATGAGCAGATGCAGCCCCGATACCACCAAAATAACCTAGTGGAATAGAGATCACCAACGCACATGGGCAGGAAATAACCAGAAAAACCAATGCGCGGTATAACCAGGTCTGAAACTGATACTCGCTTCCCAGAATTACAATTGGAATAGTCACTAAAGCAAGCGCAAGAAAGAAAACTATAGGCGTGTAAACTTTGGCAAACTTACGGATGAACAATTCTGTTTTTGCTTTTCTGGTGGTGGCATTCTGCACCATTTCTAAAATCCGGGAAAGCGCACTATCTGCAAATACTTTGGTAACTTTTATTTCAATAAGCAAGTCCAGATTGAGCATTCCCGCCAATACATTTTCACCTTTGCTAATGGTTCTTGGATTGCTTTCACCAGTTAAAGCAGCCGTATTAAAACTACTTTTTTCTGATAACATTTCTCCATCCAACGGGATTTTCTCTCCGGCTTTAATTTGAATGGTTTCTCCAACATCAACCTTTTCAGGACTCACACTTTCATATTTGCCATTACGTAAAACATTGGCTACATCTGCCCTAACATCCAGCAAAGCTGAAATATTTCTTTTTGCCCGGTTAACAGCGGCCATTTGAAATAACTCACCGATGGTATAAAACAGCATTACCGTTACGCCTTCCGGATATTCGCCGATAGCAAAAGCGCCAATTGTAGCAATGGACATTAAAGAAAACTCTGTAAAAAAATCTCCGGCTTTAAAGGTTTCCCAAACTTCTTTCAATACCGGAATACCAACTGGTAAATAAGCAACTATATACCAGTACGGGCGGATCATTTTAAAAGCTTCGATTTTAAAAACATTATCGAATGCAATGCCAATAAGTAACATACCTAAAGTAACTATTGCGGGCAGATAAGTTTTAAATGATGACGGATCACCACCATGATCATGGTCATGTTCATCGCCTTCTTCATGCGAGTGGCTGTGATGATCTTGGGTTTTTGAATGGGCTTTACTACTGCAACAGCTATCTTCTTGACTATGGGTATGGCTCATTATTTTATTTTGCTAACATTCATTATTTAATTATACACTTGGTTTTAACAGAAAAATCCAGGTGTTCATGAGCGCTTGTCGGTTTGATTTAATCACACCCAACAAAACAAATTTAGACAAAAAAATACTTTATCGTGAATCATTCTTAATAGCGATATTTTCGGTAAACACACAATAAATAATGTTAAAAAATGTTAATAATGTATTAAAGATCGAAAATCATGAAATCCATTAAAATCTCATTTTCAGCATCCGAAATTATCAGACGTCTAGGTTTGGCAAAAATTTACTACTGGTTTAACAAGTAATATTCTTAATATATTGTTTCAGTATTAATTAGTATTTCATAAATTTCGCAGTAATAACTAACTTATTGAAACGAATGAAATACAAAAATTCGAAAAGATATTTTGCAGCGCTCGCTATAGTTGCTGCTGGCTTTTCTGCCGATGCACAAACTGCAAGGAAATATATCGACCCGGCGAACATGGATTTAAGTGTTAAGGCTGGTGATGATTTTTACACATACGCCAGTGGTAACTGGGTTAAAAACAATCCCGTTCCTGCAAAAGAAACACGCTGGGGCTCTTTTAACGAACTTCGCGATTTCAATATTAATGCTGTAAAAACATTAGTAGAGGATGCAGCAGCGGATAAATCTGCGCCTGCAGGTTCTGTAAAACGCCGTGTTGGTGACTTTTTCGCTGCCGCAATGGATACTGTGGCTATCGAAAAATCAGGCTACACTCCAATCAAAGCCGATTTAGAAAAGATAAATCAGATTAAAGATTTGCAAGGCGTGTTAGACCATGTTGCTTACATGCGCGTGAGCGGAGTTGGAAGTCCGATGTTTGGCATTGGCGTAGGTCAGGATCGTAAAAATGTTAACAAATACATGGTTAACATTGGTCAGGGCGGCACCACATTACCCGATCGTGATTATTACCTGAAAGATGATTCCCGGAGCGTTAAAATTCGCGAAGCATATAACACCTACATGACCACCCTGTTCACCTTAACGGGAAGTGATGCTGAAACTGCGAAACAGAAAGCAGCAACTGTTTTTAAAATTGAAAAGGAATTGGCAGAAGCTCAAATGAGCCGCATGGAAATGCGTGATCCTTATGCAACTTACAACAAATTAACCGTTGCAGATTTAAGTAAAAAAACACCGGATATCAACTGGGCTACTTATTTACCTAAATTTAAAATAAAAGGACAAGATACGGTATTGGTTTCATCGCCTAAGTTTTTAACCAGCTTAGACGGTTTATTAAAATCGGTTTCACTGGCAGACTGGAAAACCTACTTGCAATGGAATGTATTGAAAAATGCTGCAGGTAGCTTAAGTTCTCCTTTTGTTAAAGCAAACTTTGCCTTTACTCAGGCACAAACAGGTCAAAAGGTGCAAACACCACGCTGGCAACGCATGTCTTCTTTAACAGATGGCACAATTGGCGAGCTCTTAGGTCAGCTTTATGTGGCTAAATACTTCAAACCTGAAGCAAAAGCCCGTATGGATGCGATGATCGTAAACTTACGGAAGGCCTTCGAAATCAGAATTAATGGTTTGGAATGGATGAGCGCAGAAACTAAGAAAAAAGCATTGGAAAAACTTGCTGCATTTAAACCAAAAGTAGGTTACACTACTAAGTGGGAAACCTATACTGGTTTAGACATCAGGAAAGATACTTATTTCCAAAACCTTCGTAATGCCAGCGTTTGGGGCTACAATGAAAACGTAAACAGATTAGGCAAGCCAATCGATCGCAACCGTTTCGGTATGACACCTCCAACCGTAAACGCTTCATACAGCCCGACAATGAACGACATTACGTTCCCTGCCGGAATTTTACAGTTCCCGTTTTTCGATCCAAATGCTGATGATGCTGTAAACTATGGTGGTATCGGCGCGGTGATTGGCCACGAAATGAGCCACGGTTTCGATGATAGCGGAAGTCAGTATGATGCACATGGTAATTTGAAAAACTGGTGGACAGCAGAAGACAAAGCTAAATTTGATGCTAAAACGAAAGCTTTGGGTGAGCAGTTCGATGCTTACACCGTGTTAGACACCGTACATGTAATTGGCAAATTAACCATGGGTGAAAACATCGGTGATTTGGGTGGACTAAACGCAGCTTATACTGCTTTCAAAATGACAAAACAAGGCCAAAGCAATGAGAAAATTGATGGCTTTACACCAGATCAACGTTTCTTCCTGGCATGGGCTCAAGTATGGAGAGGTAACATTTTACCAGAAAGTGCAGCCCAGTTAATTAAAACAGACCCACACTCACCTGGTCCGTACCGTACAATTGGTGCTCCGGTAAATATGGATGCCTGGTACACTGCATTTGATGTAAAACCTGGTGACAAATTATATAAGAAACCAGAAGATAGAATTAGAATGTGGTAATACTAAGGAAGAGGGTTTAACGGTAGAAGGCTTGAAGCTTTCTGCTAAAACTTAAAAATTTCATCCCTCACCGGAATATCTAACCTGTTATTTTGAGCGCTCCCGACAAACCGGGAGCGTTTCTTTTTTAAAAAATGTCTTTACCTTGTCTAAGATTTATTCAGTTCTGAAACAAAAATCCACGATAATCATTATATCTTTGATAAAATATATGCATCAATCATCATACATGAAAGGCACACTCAAAATCTTTTCCCTCATTGCTTTAAGCCTAATATCTTTCGGTGTTGCAGCTCAAAACAAACTCATCAGTTTAGACAAACTAATTAACAAAACCGATCCGGCCTGGCCCCTGGTTCAAAAGTGGATCGACTCAGCAAAAAATAAAGTTGAAGTTTTACCAGTAGATTCTGTAAAGGCGAAAGAGGTACTTTATAATGCGCAAATGACTACATATGCTACGCTGGGATCGGTAATTTACAACACCGGCGGTATTATGGTAGATAATGGATGGATCAGAATTCTAGGTTCCGGAAGTGAAAGAATGACGCGTAACATTGCAGATTGGAACAAAGGTAAAACCATTAAAGAATTTGGAGATAATGTTCCATACCTGCTCATTGCAGACGATGCCATCGGTGGTTTTTTCGCCATTAACTATGGAGGTTTAGGTCCGGATGTTAAAAATGTATATTACCTGGAACCAAACACGCTAACCTGGCAGCCACTTGGTGCAGGCTATGGCGAATTTCTGGTTTTTTGCTTCGACAGTGATCTTTCTAAATTCTATAAAGGCTTACGGTGGAGCAGCTGGGATCAGTTTATTGCCAATTTAGATGGAACTAAAAGTTATAGTTTCCGCCCGTATCTATGGGAGAAGGATACTGATATTGAAAAATGTTCGAGAAAATTAGTAGGGATAGAAGAAATGTACAATTTCAATATTATGAAATCCAAAGAGTTGAACGCCGATAAGGGCATCAAAAAAGACGACGCTAAACAATAATATATTACTTAAATCAAATATACCTGGCTTGAATTTTCTTCGGCAGCTTGGCCAAAACCATTGCACGCGAATCTGCCACCCGCTGTTTTAATTCCTGATCAGTTAACACATCCAGGTTTTCAACTTGAATCCATTGTCGCTTTGCCAAGTGATAAGCCTGTGCAATTCCGTCTCTCGCAGTTAAAGCATCAAAATCATCCGGATTGCATTTGATCGAAAATCTTGTTCCCTCATCAATAGCAATAATGATGTAGATCTTTTCCTCAATCATAAAACACAAATGATCCCACTTCATGCCTTCAGTTGTTCCCGGCAGAGTTAAACAATATTCTCTGAATGATTCGATATCCATTTTTGGGGTTTAGGGTTTAGGGTTTAGGGTTTAGGGTTTAGGGTTTAGGGTTTAGGGTAAACATATAGATAAAAACTAAGTTGGTGCTAAATTGAGATCGTTTATACGAAAGTAGTAATTTCGCATAATTATCCATAAAATCATTTAATCCTGCACACATGAACATTATTACTCAAACTGCCGATGGCTCCAATACGCTTTATAACGAAACTATTGGAGAACATTACCATAGTAAGCATGGGGCACTTCAGGAAAGCAAGCATGTTTTTATTAATGCCGGACTGAAATATGCAGCAGGCGAAAAATCAGGGATATCAGTTTTGGAAGTGGGTTTTGGAACCGGATTAAATTTTATACTCAGCTTCGAATATTGTGTTCAAAACAACATAGACATCGATTACACCAGTATTGAAGCTTTTCCGTTAACCAAAGAAGTAATCAATCAAACGGGTTATTCGGCTTATGTTTCACCAAAAACCTGGGATGATTTTATCTCCAATTATGAGGAAGCATTAAATAAAAAACAAACCCTATCGTCATACTGCAAGCTGGAAATCCCACATACAACACTGGCAGGTTTTGCAACCGACAAAAAATTCGATGTAATTTATTACGACGCATTTTCTGTACAGCACCAGCCGGAAATGTGGAGCAATGAAATCATTGCCCATGTTTGCAGCTTTTTAAAACCCGGTGGAACATTTGTTACCTATGCCATCACCGGCAACCTGAAGAGAGCTGTTAAAGCCTGTGGTTTTACGATAGAAAAACTGCCTGGCGCACCAGGCAAGCGGGAAATGCTTAGGGCAATAAAAATGTAAATCAGCTTTGCTGATAAGTTTGCTACCGGTTTTAATTTACATCTTTCCTAAATCTGACAGAAAGGAGACCGCCGGTAAAAACCACAGTTCGGTTCGTTTGTTACTTCTATATTAAAAAGAAGATCATGGAAAAAAGAATATTAGGTAAAACAGATTTAAGCATCGCACCCATTGTATTTGGAGGAAATGTATTCGGCTGGACAATTGATGAAAAAAAATCATTCGAAATATTAGACCAGTTTATAGATAACGGATTTAATTTTATAGATACAGCAGATGTATATTCCCGCTGGGTAGAGGGCAATAAAGGTGGTGAATCAGAAACCATTATTGGCAACTGGTTAAAAAAACATAGCAAACGCCACGATGTGGTAATTGCCACTAAAGTAGGCTCTGACATGGGCATGGGTAAATCACTCAAAAAAGATTACATCATTAACCAGGTGGAACACTCGCTTTCCAGGTTGCAAACGGATTACATCGACCTATATTTTTCTCACTTTGATGATGAAACCACTCCAGTTGAAGAAACTTTAGCGGCCTATGAAACCTTAATCAGGGCAGGGAAAGTGCGTTGGATTGGTGCCTCAAATTTTTCAGCGGCGAGATTGAAGGAATCTTTATTGTTTTCGATACAGCACAGCCTACCCCGCTATGAAGTTTACCAGCCAGGCTACAACTTATTCGATAGGGAAGAATTTGAACGCGAACATGAAAAAATCTGCCTCGAAAATGATTTAGGTGTAGTAACTTATTATTCTTTGGCAAGTGGATTCCTTACCGGAAAATACCGCAGCGAAGATGACTTGAAGAAAAGTAAACGCGGAGGTGGAGTTAAGAAATTTTTAAACGAGAGAGGTTTTAAAATTCTAGATGCCTTAGATCAGGTTGCACACAAACACCATGTAGAACAAGCATCAGTCGCTTTAGCATGGCTGATCAATCACCCTTCAATTACCGCACCTATAGCAAGTGTGACAGATTTGAGTCAATTAAAATCTTTTACGGAAGCCGCTAATTTGCTATTGACCCCGGAAGACATTTCACTCCTTGATAAAGCCAGTATCTATTAAGAAATAATCAACTATATTTAAATGCCCGATTAATCAAAACCATTAATCGGGCATTTTGTATTACTGTGGATTTAAAACTATCATGAGAGAAAAATTAACGTTCCTGCCCAAACTGGCCCTAATCCTTTTTTGCCTAATCAGTTTAACCTACATCGCCATATTGGGTCAGTCACTATTGGCACCACTACTTTTTTCTTTCCTAATGGCAATTTTATTGCTTCCGGCAGGGAACTTTTTAGAACAAAAATTCAGACTAAAAAGAAGCCTCGCAACAATTGTTGCAGTGATTTTAATGATTGCTGTTATCGGTGGGATCATGTATTTTTTTGGAAATCAATTAAGTGATTTATGGGCAGACTGGCCCTTATTGAAACAAAAAGCCAATATTTCTTTTCATGAATTGCAACACTGGATTTCGATTACCTTCCACGTAAATACCGAGAAACAACTCGCTTACCTTAATGATAGTACCGAGAAAGCCCTCGCAACCAGTGCTACAATCGTCGCTACAACGCTTGCAACCTTATCTTCCACCCTCCTATTTTTAGGATTCACTTTATTATTTACTTTCTTTATTTTAAACTACCGCCGGGTATTATTTACTTTCTTAACTTCTGTATTTAAAGAAGAGCATAAAGAAAAAGTGACTGAAATTGTGAACCAGATCCAATACATCATTAAAAAATATATCATTGGTTTGTTTTTACAAATGCTAATTGTAACCATTTTAATGATCGCCGTTTTAAGTTTGTTAGGAGTTAAATATGCTGTCTTGTTGGGTTTGGTAGCTGGCATCTTTAATGTTGTTCCCTATCTTGGGATCTTTTTCGCACTGCTGATAAGCTGTTTAATCACCTTTGCAACTGCTGGTGCAGGAAAAGTTCTCCTCGTTTTGATCACTTTTATTGGTGTGCATGCCCTTGATGGCAATATTTTGATGCCTTTAGTTGTGGGCTCCAAAGTAAAAATTAATGCCTTATTTGCTTTTCTGGGAATTATTGTCGGGGAAATGGTGTGGGGAATCTCTGGCATGTTTTTGTGTATTCCTTACCTGGCCATGTTGAAGATTATTTTCGACCGTGTAGATAACCTTAAACCATGGGGTATCTTAATGGGTGAAGAGCATAAACCAGCAAAGAAAAAACGAGTTTACCAGATCACTAAAAAAATAAAACTCGAAGAAAAAGACTAATTTAATATTCTAGCGTTTTAAACTGCAAATCTAAATGAGGTTTTCAAAAAACAAAGGTTGATTAACATTTAAGATTTAGCTTTACACTTATTTTACAGTTTATTATTAGGATTTAAATGAAACCACTATTCGTATTACTTATCGTCTATGTAGCCTTGCTTGCATTTGGCAGCCACACCCCTTTTGATAAAGGAAATATCTTTGCCGGAAATATTGCAATGGCCGTAATGCTCCTGTTCACCGCCATTGGCCATTTTAAATTTAAAACTTCCATGGCAGCAATGATTCCGCTTTTTATTCCAAAAAAAGTAGAAATTGTGATCATTACCGGCATTTTAGAAATTCTATTCGCAGTTGGATTAGGGATCGAAAATACACGTTACTACACAGGAATAGCACTAATTATATTTTTATTCGCCATTTTACCTGCCAATATTTATGCTGCAAAAAACAAAATTAACTATGAAGATTTGTTTAAAACTGGCCCCGGAATTAAATATTTATGGTTTCGGATTCCATTTCAATTTTTCTTAATCGGCTGGGTTTGGTATTTTAGCGTTCGATAAAAGAAACAACATGCCCAATAACCCAATTCCAGTTACTGCAAATAATCCTGCTGACGCTTTCAACAGACTGCTAACCGTACTCGATACCCTTCGTACGCAATGCCCCTGGGATAAGAAACAAACCATGGAAACTTTACGTCATTTAACCATTGAGGAAACTTATGAGTTAAGTGATGCGATTTTAGAAGGCGATTTAAATGAAATTAAAAAAGAATTAGGCGATGTAATGATGCACCTGGTTTTCTATTCAAAAATCGCATCCGAGACAAATGATTTCAATATTGTGGATGTATTAAACGGCGTTTGCGATAAATTAGTTAACCGCCATCCGCATATTTACGGCGATGTTGAAGTAGAAAATGAAGAAGATGTAAAACGAAACTGGGAACAGATTAAGCTCAAAGAAGGAAATAAATCAGTTTTAGCCGGTGTGCCAGGTTCATTGCCAGCCCTGGTAAAAGCATCCCGCATTCAGGAGAAAGCGCGCGGTGTTGGCTTTGATTGGGAAGATAAAAATCAGGTTTGGGAAAAAGTAGAAGAAGAGCTGCAAGAGTTTAAAGCAGAATTTAATGTTGCTGATAATACCGCTATTGATGTGGAAAAGGCAGAAGCCGAATTTGGCGATGTACTTTTTTCCCTGATTAATTACGCCCGCTTTATCAATATCAATCCAGAGAATGCCTTAGAGAAAACCAACAAAAAATTTATAAAACGTTTTCAGTATTTAGAAGATAAAGCAAAAGATAACGGAAAAGCTTTAGCAGATATGACACTCGCTGAAATGGATATCTATTGGAATGAAGCCAAAAAGCTATAATATCACGTAATCGAAAGAGCCCTTATTAAATCTATCGAAAAACATCTTGCAGATAAAAAGGCTATCATACTTTTAGGCCCCAGGCAAGTTGGAAAAAGTACGTTGCTCGAACAGCTTTCTTCTAAGTTGATCGCTCCTGTAATCTGGTGGAATGGCGACGACGCTGATATACGAAATATCCTGGAAAACACTACTTCTACATCATTAAGATCGCTGTTGGGTAAAGCTAAGACATTGGTTATAGATGAAGCCCAACGGATAGACAATATTGGTATTTCTATAAAGTTAATAATCGATCAACTTAAAGATGTTAAGGTAATTGCAACAGGATCTTCGGCCTTTGAATTAGCAAATCATATTAATGAACCATTAACAGGAAGAAAATGGGAGTATAACCTTTTTCCGTTTTCTTTCGGAGAGATGGTAAACGAACATGGATTACTGAATGAGAAAAGGTTGTTGAATCATAGATTGATTTATGGCTATTATCCAGAAATAGTAGTCAATCCGGGAGAAGAAGAAATCAGATTAAAACAGTTGTCAGACAGCTATCTATATAAAGATATCTTGAATTGGGAGAAAATCCAGAAACCCGATAAAATGGAAAAATTGCTCCAGGCACTTGCTTTCCAGGTTGGCAATGAGGTTTCTTACCACGAATTAGGTCAGCTAACCGGATTAGATAATCAAACCACAGAGAAATATATTAATTTGCTCGAAAGGGCTTTTATCATCTTTAGGTTAGGCTCATTAAGTAGAAACCTGAGAAATGAATTAAAGAAAAGCCGTAAAATATATTTTTATGATAATGGCATTCGAAACGCAGTTATTAATCAATTCAGCCCGGCCAATTTACGTCAGGATATTGGCGCACTCTGGGAGAACTTTGTAGTAAGTGAAAGAATTAAACTCCTTGCTTATGAACAAATTAATTGCAATAAATACTTCTGGCGCACACATGCCCAACAAGAGATTGATTATATCGAAGAAAGAAATGGATTAATGACTGCCTATGAAATAAAGTGGAATATTCACTCAAAAGCAAAATTCCCCAAAACTTTTATCAATGCTTATCAGGATGTTAACACCAAAGTTATTACTCCGGAAAACATCCACGAATTTCTACTTGTATAGTAATAAAGCAAAATGCGTTCAAATTAATCAACATGACACCAAAAAACTTGATTCATATTATCACTTTCAATGTCCGAGCAACCCGGACTATCGGAGATGACGGCATTATTCCCTGGATAAATATCGGTCGTGGAAATGAGGAAATTCTTAATCTGATTGATGCTGACGAAATTGTGATTACCGAACATGCATTAGCAATTTCACTAGACTATCCACTTGCTGAGCCTGTTACTTTTCAGCTATTCTCATCGATAGGTTTTTCAAGGAAACTGTTGTTGGTAGAAATCAGAGAAAAGTTCCTGGAAATACTGAAGCAGCAAGACGTTAATTTTGATCTTTCAACGCTGGATTTGGTTGCGTTAGATGTTTATAAAACCGAATCCGGAAGTGTTGAGCTTACTTTAGATATTGATCTTTAATAGAACACTCCATAAACGTAATACCATTTTCCATCTTCTAATCTAAAGTTAGACTGCTCATGTAATACCGCTGGCTGAAATTTTTGATTAAGATAAAAAGCCTTAAATTCTACCCGATCCAAGCTGGCAGAAACGATTTCCAGCTTCAGCCACTTTGTATCTTTCGCACTTGTTAAGTATGCATCTTTTAAGTTTCCCTTTCGTTTGCTCGCATGCGTAGTTTCATACAGGTAATCGCCATCGGCTAAAACAAAAGCCGAATACCTCGATCGCATTAAAGCTTCAGCCGTTGGAGCCTGTTTTATTTTTAAATGATAAGGCTGGCAACAGTTTTCGTATAGTAAACCACTTCCACAAGGGCAATTGTTATTATTCATCTTCTAATTTAACAGCAAAATTATGATTTAATATTTCCTCTACTAAATTTTCCGTAGAATTGCAGTCGAAATAATGAGATACTTCTTCCACATCGCCTATCAGGGTCAATATTACAGTGGCTGGCAAAAACAACCTGGGGTTAAAAGCGTACAGGAAGTTATCGAGCAAACACTTTCTAAAATTTTTAAGACGACAATCACTATTATAGGTTGCGGCCGAACTGATGCACATGTGCATGCAAGTCAGTTTTTCTTTCATGCAGATTTGGAAGAGGCATTTGATTTTGATTTGGTTTTTCGTCTCAATAAAGCTTTACCTTACAATATAGCTGTTTTTGATATTATCAAAATGGAGGGCAAGCCCCACGCCCGTTTTGATGCCGTTCAGCGGAAATACGACTACTTTCTGCACACCTATAAAGATCCCTTTCTGAGCACACAAAGTTCGCTTTACCAGGAAGCAAATCTTGATCTAAATAAAATGAAGACGGCGGTTAACCTTTTAACAAAGTATAATGATTACAGGGCTTTTTGTACCCACCCAAATAAGTACGACCATACAAAGTGTAATGTAATGGAGGCCGGTTTATTCGTGAATGCTAAAGGAGATAGATTTCGTTTTCACATTGCCAGTAACCGTTTTTTAGGTAAAATGATTCGAATAATTATGGGACAACTTTTAAAAGTCGGCAAAGGCGAATTAAGCGTAGATGAGTTCGAAAGTCATTTTATCGATTTGCAAATAGGTAATGTTGTTTCACCAGCTCATCCAACAGGCTTGTATTTATCTAAGGTAACTTATCCATATCTAAATCTGGAACCAAGAACTGAATTTTTAACCGCAACGCAAGGAATAGATTGGTTATCTGTTTAATTAATGAGCTAGAAATCTCTTACTAAATCTTGTCTATATTCTTATTGATTAAGTTAAACTTTTCACGCAGCTGTCTACTTTCAAGAATTCCCTGTTTCGCTACGCTAACAGCTGAAATATAATATAATCCATAAAGCGTAATTGCAACTGAAGTAAATAGATAGGAGGCATTCATTCCATACAAATATGCAAAAATAACCGTCACGAACACGTCCCTGTAACCCAAATACGATTCTGAAATCTTGTAAAGCATATATTTCTCATAGGTAGCGGTTTTTAGTTTCGAAGTTAGCGATGCAACTAAAAACATGATATAGCTTAATATTGCTAATGTTAAAAATCTATCTTGACTACCAATAAGTTCCTGAATTTTGTACACAGAAAAGCCAGAAAATAAAACTAACGCAATATACTTGTAGTTCAAAAGGTATATAAATTGATTAGAAAAAAGCTTGTTATATTTTCTACTTATTCCTTTTATAATAGAGGCTTCTATCTGTCTGAAGCCTTTTGGCCCAAAGGAAGACTGCGTTTGATTAACGCCATCTTGAAATGTCAGATTCGCATTTTCAGTCATCCTTTCTTCCACTGCAGTTGCCACGTGATCCAAAATTTCCATTTGAACATCAATATATTTAAATCCACTTTCTTCTAAATGAATTCTTAATTTTTCGATCTGTTGTTTTGTGAGCTGCATATTAAAGAGTCGGCTTTAAGTTCAACAATAGTTGTAATTGGGAGATAAATTCCTTTGCTTCCTGGAGTTTACTCACTACCTTTTTCTCACCCTCTTTCGATAACGAATAATATTTCCGTACCCGGTTGTCTACAACTTCTGTGGAGGTTTCTAAAAGTCCATCAGCTTCCAACTTATGCAAGGCAGGATATAAGGCTCCTTCTTTAAGCAATAATTCTCCCTGGGTAATAGACTTTACTCTTTGTGTAATTTCATAACCATACATCCGCTCATTTACTGATAACAAGTTTAAAATGATGGTTTGCAAAGTGCCCTTAAATAATTCATTATTTATTGCCATAACCAAATGTATAAAAAAAACACATACCTAAGAAATTTATGTATATAATTTATAAAGCAAGTGATCGATATTGAATTTAAAGCAGCATTCCTATAGGGCCAGCTGTAACCATTGTTCAGGTATATTTTAAATACAGATTAACCAAAAATTAACAATCCTTTAGCCATGTAAACAAAAAACCCTCTTCAATTTTAAACTGAAGAGGGTTTAGTATTTAAAAGCTTAAGTCTTTTGCCTTTCAGCTCAGATTAAGCATCAATTTTAGCATATTTAGCGTTACGCTCGATAAACTCTCTACGTGGAGCAACTTCATCGCCCATTAACATAGAGAAGGTATGATCACATTCTGCAGCGCTTTCGATAGTTGCTTGTAATAAAGTACGGGTTGCCGGATTCAAAGTAGTATCCCAAAGCTGTTCCGCATTCATTTCACCCAAACCCTTATAACGTTGAATGTGTACGCTATCTTCTTTACCATTACCTTTAATGCGTTGTACAGCCGCATCACGTTGCACATCATTCCAGCAATATTCAAAGTCTTTACCTTTTTTAACCTGGTAAAGTGGTGGCGAAGCGATATAAACATAACCAGCTTCAATTAGCGCCCTCATATAACGGTAAAAGAAAGTTAAAATCAGGGTGGTAATGTGAGAACCATCAATATCCGCATCCGTCATGATTACGATTTTGTGATAACGTAATTTCGTCATGTTCAAAGCCTTATCGTCTTCTGGTGTACCAATGCTCACCCCAATGGCAGTGAACATATTTTTGATCTCGTCATTTTCGTAGATTTTGTGCTCCATCGCTTTTTCCACATTCAAAATCTTACCTTTTAAAGGTAAAATAGCCTGAATATTTCTATCACGACCTTGCTTAGCAGTACCACCCGCAGAATCTCCCTCTACCAGGTAAATTTCGCATTTTACAGGATCACTGTCAGAGCAATCGGCAAGTTTTCCTGGCAAGCCAGAACCACCCATTACACTTTTACGCTGCACCATTTCGCGGGCCTTACGGGCCGCAGCACGAGCAGTAGCCGCTAAAATTACTTTATTAACAATCATTTTAGCTTCCTTTGGATTTTCTTCCAAATAAGCACCCAATGCCTCGCCAACTGCAATATCAACCGCACCCATCACTTCACTGTTACCCAGTTTCGTTTTGGTCTGACCTTCAAATTGTGGTTCTTGTACTTTTACAGAAACTACTGCAGTTAAGCCCTCTCTAAAGTCATCACCCGTAATTTCCATTTTCAAGTTTTTCAATAAACCCGATTTATCAGCATAACTTTTTAGTGTACGCGTTAAACCTCTCCGGAAACCTGCAATGTGTGTTCCACCCTCGTGTGTGTTAATGTTGTTTACATAAGAGTGAACATTTTCTGAGTAACTGTCATTATACTGGAAAGCCAGCTCAACAGGAACACCATTTTTAATTCCATCGATGTAAATTGGTTCCGGCAAGAAAGAAGCTCTGGTACCATCTAAAAAGGAAACAAATTCTTTTAAACCACCTTCCGATTGAAAAACTTCCGAAAAAAATGTTCCGTCTTCCAAAGCTTCACGCTCATCAGTCAGGGTTAATTTAATCCCTTTGTTTAAGAAAGCCAGTTCACGTAAACGACTAGCCAGTGTATCATATTTGTATTCTGTAGTTTGCGTAAAAATTGTTGCATCCGGAGTAAAAGTTACAATCGTACCCCGTTTATCAGTTGTTCCAACTTCTTTTACTTCATACTGCGGAACACCAATTTTGTATTCCTGCATCCAGATTTTACCTTCACGGTGTACTTCAGCCTTTAAATCTGTAGATAATGCGTTTACGCAACTTACCCCCACACCGTGCAAACCACCAGAAACTTTGTAAGTATCTTTGTCAAATTTACCACCCGCGTGTAAAACGGTCATTACGATTTCAAGCGCCGATTTATTTTCTTTTTTATTGATCCCGGTTGGAATACCACGACCATTATCTTCTACTCTAATTGAGTTTCCTGTTAAGATTCTAACATCGATTGTATCTGCATGACCGGCCAACGCCTCATCAATCGAGTTATCTACAACCTCATAAACCAAGTGGTGCAAACCTTTCACACCAGTATCGCCTATATACATCGAAGGGCGCTTACGCACCGCTTCCAAACCTTCTAAAACCTGTATATTATCTGCCGAATAATTTGACTTTAAATCTTGTTCTTCGCTCATATTTTAATTAAAAACTATAAGTATCAAAAATACGGAAAATTTGCCAGTTTAACTAATATGTGGATAAGTTTCAAGGTTGAAGACCACCCCTTAGAACCTAAGCAAAAACCCCTTTAAACAGTTTTAGATAAGGTATTTAAAATGAACATTAATATTGAGGCGCATGAGTATTAATTAACCACAGATAGACAGGATCAACACAGATAAAAGCCAGGATAAATGGCAATCACTTAAATTAATTAATCATGGATAAACATGATGCAATTTTCTCAATCTGTCACAATGAGCTTTTCGAAATGCACCAAATCATACTTTTAGCGCCTTAAAACATCAACAAACTGCAACCTGATTTGCATTTATATGGGCATCTGTTGATTAAAAATATAACTATCCTGCTAACTCTGCACCCTAATCCGAATTTATCTGTGTACATCTGTGGTTAAAATTTCCCAAACTTGCCGCCCTGCAGTAAACTCCAGCTTAATCTATGGTGAAGAAACTCCAAATTCGTATCACTATTTGCAACACCATTACTTTCAAATTGGATATAAAAACTAATTTCTATAAGTTTGCTAAAATTTATTAAACAATAATGGAAAGAAAAACCTTTAAAACCTTTGGTTTATTTGCTACTGCTGCTTTAATCACAGCATTTTCCGCATGCCAAAACAAAGACGCTAAAACAACTGAAACTAAAAAGACAGATAGCACAACTGCGGCAGTTTCTGTTAATGAAAAAATAGTATTTGTTAATCAAGATTCATTATTGAATAAATATGAGTATTACAAAGATTTGAGAACCAAATTCGAAACTAAAACTAAAAATGCTCAGGCAGATTTACAATCGAAACAACAAGCTTATCAACGCGAAGTAACTCAATATCAACAATCTGCGGGTACACTTTCTGCAGATCAGCGCAAAACTACTGAAGAACGTTTGGGTAGAAAAGGTCAGGAATTACAAGCTTACCAACAAAATGCTGGTGGTGCTTTACAAAATGAGCAGGCTGTAGAAACTGAGAAACTGTACGATAAAGTAGCTGGTTATTTAAAAACATATTCAAAAGAAAAAGGCTATAAAATGGTTTTAACTTTCTCTAAAGGCAACAGTGCAATTCTTTTCGCTGATGAGAGTTTAGACATTACGTCTGAAGTGATTAAAGGCTTAAACGCAGAATACTCAAAAAAATAGTTTGTAAAACAAATACTTTCAATGCTCCGATTTAATCGGGGCATTTTTTTTGCTTAAATTTTTAGATGGAGAATGAAAAACAACACGAAGAATTTATGAAGATGGCTATTGCGCTATCCGTAAAAAATGTAAGCGAAAATATTGGAGGTCCGTTTGGTGCCGTAGTGGTCAAAGATGGGAACTTGGTAGCCGGGTCGGCAAATAAAGTCACTTCAACCAACGATCCGACAGCGCATGCAGAAGTTTCGGCAATCAGGCTGGCCTGTACCAAACTGAATACTTTCGACTTAACCGGTTGCGTAATTTACACAAGCTGCGAACCCTGCCCAATGTGTTTAGCCGCCATTTACTGGGCCAGAATTGGCACCATTTATTATGCAAATACGAAGGTAGATGCCGAAAATATTGGCTTCAGTGATAAATTCATTTATGATGAAATAGACAAACCGATGGAGAAACGAAGTTTGCCGGTGGTGCAAATGTTGAGAAACGAAGCTCTTGAAGCCTTTAACCTTTGGGAAACTTCCCCGCTTAGACTTGAATATTAAGATCTCTTTGAAACAATTGAAGCCTATCAAACGTCTCAGTATAAACGAAGCGGCATGACTTACGAGCAAAAAATTACCAATGAACTGGACTTCTGGAAGTTTAAAACTTTACAAAAGTCTTCTCTTTTTAGCAAAGTTACCGACAGCGTTCAAAAAAAGATCAATAGCTATATTCCGGACAAAATTCACAATGCCATCACTACAGCCATAAAACAAATGGTTAAAGCGGTTTTGTTTGGATCAACGTTTACAACCGCTAAACCTATTTTAGATTTAACACTGATGCACCGGGAGGCATTAGTTAAACAAAAGATAGATACTTATAAAAAAACCGGAGCTGCAGAGGGCGGAATTACTGGCGCAGGCGGATTTTTAATGAGCCTGGCCGATTTCCCGCTATTGCTCGGAATTAAAATGAAAATGCTTTTTGATGTTGCCGCCGTTTATGGTTATGATGTGAAAGATTACCGTGAACGCCTTTACATTCTTCACATTTTTCAACTGGCTTTTTCCAGTAAAGAAGAAAGTAAAAACATTTATTTGAAAATGCAAAATTGGGATGAGCTTGCCCATAAGTTGCCCACAAATATCGATGAATTTGACTGGTTAACTTTTCAACAGCAGTATCGCGACTATATTGACCTGGCAAAACTGGCGCAAATGGTACCATTTATTGGTGCTGCCGTTGGTGCCGTAGCAAACTATAAACTCATCGAAAAATTAGGGAAAACAGCCATGATGAGTTACCGCATGCGTTATTTTAGTCTTCAGTCTGTAGTCCTCAGTCAGGGGTCGACCCACGACTTCCGACTCAAGACTAAGGACTAATTAATCTTCCTCCTCAAACATTCCACCAATTAAATCATCAGTTTCACGCCTGTCTTTTTTAGTCGGGCGACCCGTACCACGGTCACGTTTTAAACTCGGCGCATGGAAAGCAGATTTAAATG
This sequence comes from Pedobacter petrophilus, assembly GCF_009674725.1. Taxonomy (GTDB): domain Bacteria; phylum Bacteroidota; class Bacteroidia; order Sphingobacteriales; family Sphingobacteriaceae; genus Pedobacter; species Pedobacter petrophilus. The sequence continues at coordinate 56,579 of NZ_WKKH01000014.1, forward strand.
CATGCGTTTCTTCAACAGGAGTTAAATCTTTATATTTTGTTAATGCCGTTGGTGAATCTGTTCTGTTATAAGAAAAATCAACTACTTCGATTACTTTTTTCTCTATCCCTTTGGATACCTGATAAATATCACCAATTTTCACGATGGATGACGGCTTGATATTCTGACCTTTCAACTTCACCCGACCTGCTTTACAGGCATCCGTTGCCAGACTTCTGGTTTTAAACAACCTGATTGCCCACAAATATTTATCAATCCTTAGTTTTTCTGTCTCCGCCATAATGTTTTTTAGTTGATTGGCTTTTTAGTTGTTTAGCAACCATAGTCCAAATATCTAAAATCTAAAAAACCAAAGTTAAGCAACCAAAGTCTAAAAAACCAAACACCTAAAAATCTAAAAAACCAAAAATTTTAAGTTATTTTGCGTAAAATTTAAAAACATCATGTATTCAGATTTAAAGAAATTAATTGAAGCCGCTTGGGAAGATAGAACCCTTTTAAAGTATAGCAACTATTGCGAAGCCATTGAAACCGTAATTCAAGGATTAGATAAAGGTGAAATTCGCGTTGCTGAACCAGTTTTAAATTCCTGGGGCATTAATGAGTGGGTAAAAAAAGCTGTTATTTTATATTTCCCGATTCGTGAGATGAAAGAAATTAAAAGCGGTCCTTTTGTTTACCACGATAAAATGGATTTAAAAACAGACTATAAAGCAACTGGTGTTCGTGTTGTGCCGATGGCAAGCGCGCGTTATGGAGCATTTTTAGCAAAAGGTGTGATCATGATGCCATCTTACGTAAACATTGGTGCTTATGTTGATGAAGGCACAATGGTTGATACCTGGGCTACCGTTGGATCATGTGCGCAGATCGGAAAACGTGTTCACTTAAGCGGTGGCGTAGGCATCGGCGGCGTGTTGGAGCCTATTCAGGCGGCACCTGTAATTATTGAAGATGATGCTTTTTTAGGTTCAAGAGTAATCGTTGTTGAAGGTGTAAAAGTAGAAAGAGAAGCTGTTCTGGGCGCTAATGTAGTGTTAACAGCATCAACTAAAATTATCGATGTTACTGGCCCAACCCCTATCGAATACAAAGGTGTTGTTCCAGCCCGTTCAGTAGTAATCCCAGGTAGCTATACGAAAAAATATCCTGCCGGCGAATACCAGGTTCCATGTGCACTAATTATTGGCAAACGTAAAGAAAGCACAGATAAGAAAACTTCACTTAACAATGCGTTGAGAGAAAATAATGTAGCTGTTTAAGCTAAAAGCATAAAGGTGAAAGCTGAAAGCGCTATAAAAAATTTAAAAGCCGAAAGCACTGAACTTGAGCAATCAAGCTTTGGTCTTTCGGCTTTAAGCTTTCCGCTCCGGATTGGTTTTGATGGCAAACGTGCCGCAAATAATTTAACAGGCTTAGGTAATTACAGCCGGTCGTTAATAATGACATTATCCGGGCAGTTTCCTGATAATCAATACTTTGTTTATTCGTCAAAAGTAAAAAGTGCGAAACAGATTGATTCATTTTTTGAAAAGGATAATATTACCTTAAAGCTACCGAAAGATGGGGCCTTTCTTTGGAGAACTTTAAATATCCTGAAAGATCTGGGTCGAGATCAGGTACAGGTTTTTCATGGTTTAAGTCATGAAATTCCTTTTGCCATTCAGCATACCAAAATCAAGTCTATAGTAACCATTCACGATCTGATATTCCTTCGCTTTCCGGAATATTATCAATTCATCGATCGTAAACTCTACGAATGGAAAAGCAAATCAGCCTGCAAAAGAGCCGACAAAATCATCGCGATCAGCGAAAAAACGAAAGCTGATATTGTAGAATTTTACGGAACTGATCCTGATAAAATTGAAGTAATTTATCAAAGTTGCGATGATAGCTTTAAAAATGCATTGCCCCAGCAAAGCTTAAAACGGATTAAACTTACTTATAACCTTCCTGATAAGTACATCTTGAATGTAGGCACAATCGAAAAGCGTAAAAACCTGAAGGTGATTATCCAGGCGCTCAAAAATGTTGATGAAGAATATAAGCTTGTAGTAATTGGAAAACAAACCTCTTACTTTAAGGAAGTAGAAAAAGAAATGGAAAAGTTGGGATTAAGCAATCGTGTCATTTTTCTAAAAAATATTCCTTTTGCAGATTTACCTGGCATTTATCAAATGGCCAGTCTTTTTGTTTATCCATCATTTTATGAGGGCTTTGGGATTCCTGTTATTGAAGCTTTATATTCAGGAACACCTGTAATTGCTGCCACAGGCTCATGCTTAGAAGAAGCCGGAGGACCATATAGCATCTATATTTCCCCAACCGACGTAAGCAGTTTATCCTACCAGATAAATCACGTGTTGAGTAATCCATCACTTCAAAAAGAGATGAAAGAAAAAGGGCTGGAATTTGTTCAAAAATTCAACAGCCCTAATGTTACGCAGCAATTGATGGATTGCTATAAAAATGTGTTAAGCTAATTATTACTTAGCTGCTAAAGCATTTGGAGGATATTGCGCTAAAATCTCTCTAACACCAGTGTAAAGGCGCTCTTCTCTTTTCTTTAAATTATCTAGATTGAAACCGCTTCCTCTGCCATGCCAGAATAATTCTTTTTTTGCCGGATCAAGGAAATCAATAATAATGGTTCCTTCAATATACTGATTTACATAATTGCCGCCGCCCCAGAATGGAGAACCCCATCCACCACGCCAGCCCCAGCCACCGTAGTAACCAGGTCCGTAGATATCAGTCTTCTCTCTGGCCACAACTACTAAATTAACCAGCATATCTGGTCTTTCTGATTTAGTAAAGCCCTTGGCATTCATTTCAGCTTCAACGGCTGCCACCAAACGTCTTTTGTCCAGATTATTTAATTTAACTCTCGCAAGTCCTTTATCGTAAAAATTGTAAGTTTTGTAACGATTAAAGTCTGCATTTTTATCGAAATCAGATGCCGTGCGGAGACTCGAACATCCTGCTAATGCGATTACAGTTGTAAGCAGCATTAATAAGTTTTTAACTGTTTTCATTGTGTGTTGTTTTATTTAAATAACCGATAATAAAAATAACAAAATTTAATCTCAAATTCTTAAGAAACATGTAATTTTTACAATCAAATTGTTTGGATAGAACGTGTTATGAAACAGAAAGTTTTACCGCAAATGTTAAATATTTTGAGAATAGTGAAGATTTAACATTTCAACTAAAAAATTACCTTTGTATATGCTAAGAGAGGAAATTAATAAAGCTTTAGAGGTACTGAAAAGTGGTGGTGTAATCCTTTACCCCACAGATACCATTTGGGGTTTGGGCTGCGATGCCACACAGGCAGATGCTGTAGATAAATTGCTGAAAATTAAAAACCGCCCCGCTGAAAAAAGCCTGATTATTTTGTTAGATGTAGACAGCAAAATCCAAAGCTATATCAATGAAGTTCCCGAGGTGGCTTATGACTTAATTGAATATGCAGAAAATCCGTTAACCATTGTTTTTCCCGGCGCTAAAAACCTGGCACCAAATGTGATCAATGCGGATGGAAGTGTGGGCATCAGAATTGTTAAACACGATTTCTGTACGCCGCTCATTCAGCGCTTCCGTAAGCCTATCGTTTCTACCTCTGCAAATTTAAGTGGCCAGCCATCTCCAAAGTTCTTTGACGATATTGATCCGGAAATTCTTGAACTTGTAGATCTTGTGGTTGATTTTGAGCAGGAAAACCGAAACATCAAAAAACCATCTACAATTATGAAACTCTCCCCGGGAGGACAATTTGAATTTATCCGCCGATAATCTCCGGCTTATCGGCCGCCTATTCCAGCCAAAACCCTTTGCGCACCAAATGTTTTTAGTAATTTCGGCCATTATTGCCTTTATATATGGAATCTAATTTAAGCGATGGAAGTGAGTGGTCCTCTTCAATGGATTTAAGCGTTCATCTGAAAAATCCGATATTTAAAACACTTTCATCTGTAGCAGACCAGCTTAACATAGAAGCCTATGTTATTGGCGGTTTTGTGCGTGATATTTTCCTAAACAGGTCTTCAAAAGACATCGATGTGGTGGTGGTGGGTAGCGGTATAGCTTATGCAGAGGCCGTTGCAAAGAAATTGAAGACAAAAGTTGCCATCTTTAAAAATTTCGGCACTGCCAATATTAAGTACCATGATTTAGAAATAGAATTTGTTGGGGCCCGCAAAGAGTCATATCGTTCAGAATCCCGCAAGCCAATTGTAGAAGATGGTACTTTGGAAGACGATCAGCTTCGCCGGGATTTTACCATCAATGCACTGGCAATTAACCTCAATGCCACTCATTTTGGCCAACTGCTGGATCCATTTAATGGTCTCCTCGACTTAAAAAGCAAATTTATTCGCACCCCGCTAAATCCGGAGGTTACCTTTTCTGACGATCCTTTGCGAATGATGCGGGCAATTCGCTTTTCATCACAGCTGAATTTTAAAATTGATCCGGCTGCACTTAACGCAATTAAAATGCAGAAGGAACGGATTAGTATTGTTTCCAAAGAGCGGATTACGGATGAGATGAACAAAATTATTTTGTCGGCCAAGCCATCTATAGGTTTTAAACATCTTTTTGATACTGGTTTATTATCCATTATCTTCCCTCAAATGGCGCAGCTTTATAGGGTAGAAATTATTAAGGGGAAAGGACATAAAGATAACTTTTACCATACCTTAGAAGTGTTGGATAATATCTGCATCTACACGGATGATTTATGGTTGCGTTGGGCGGCTATTTTACACGATATTGCTAAACCGGCAACCAAACGGTTTGAAGAAGGACATGGCTGGACTTTCCACGGGCACGAAGATAAAGGTGCGAGAATGGTTCCGAAAATTTTCGCACAGCTCAAATTGCCTTTAAACGAAAAAATGAAGTATGTACAGAAACTGGTTCAGCTTCATTTAAGGCCGATTGTTTTGGCTCAGGAAGTGGTTACAGATTCTGCAGTAAGAAGATTGCTTTTTGATGCCGGCGAAGAGATTGATAGTTTAATGCTGCTTTGCAATGCAGATGTTACAACTAAAAACGAATACAAAAAAACGAAGTATCGAAACAATTTCGATCTGGTTAAACAGAAGCTGAAAGATGTAGAAGAAAGAGATAAAATCCGCAACTGGCAACCTCCTATTACCGGAAACGATATTATGGTAACCTTCGGCCTGGAAGCAGGAAAGGAAGTAGGTATGATAAAAAATGCTATCCGTGAAGCAATTCTGGAAGGTGAAATTACCAACGACTATCAGGAAGCATTTGATTTTATGATTAATCAGGCAAAACAAATGGGATTAAATCCTGTTCTTAAATAATTTAATTGACCAAACACCACCTGAAGGCATTCTTTTGTGCTAAATGATGTTTGTGGTTAATGTAAATTAACTTTATTTTTACGGTTCCAAAATACAATAATGGCAATTTATAAATTCAGAATTACTTTCGAAGATTTTGATGATGTGGTGAGAGAGATCGACATTAAATCAAACCAAACATTTGAAGACCTGCACAAGGCTATCCATAAATCTACAGGCTATAATGCCGAAAAATCTTCTTCTTTTTATGTAAGTACAGACAATTGGCTGAAAGGTGATGAGATTGCCTATCTTCCAAATGAAAGAAAAAAAGATCGTGTGGTTTTAATGGAGAATTCTAAGTTGAGCGGTTTTATCGAAGATCCGCACCAAAAGTTTTACTACACTTATAATTTTGACCGTCCTTTCGATTTTCATGTAGAATTAGTGAAAATTGTTTTAGATCCCGATTCAAGCATTGAGTATCCGTTTTTAGCCAAAAGTTCCGGTGAAGCTCCAAAGATTTTCGAAAAGAATTCAGTAAGTACAGATGATGTTGAAAATGCTCCTGTAGTTGCCGGTGAGTTTGACTTTTTAAACGAATTGAATTTCGTTCCGGAGGATACAGACGAAATCGAAGCCATGGGCGAAATGGGAATTAATGAAAAAGAACGTGAAGATGATGAAGAATCTGAGGATGATGAGTTCGGAGATGAATTTTCTGACAATGATAATTACGATGAAAGTCAAAAAGACGACTATTAATCAAGACTAAAATACAAACAGAAAGTCAGATGGAAACGTCTGACTTTTTGCTTTAAACTAAATAACAAATAATGGCGGTGTGGAAAGAAAAAACTTTAGTGTCGGTAGTCGGCCCAACGGCAATAGGCAAAACGGCATTAGCCATTCAGCTGGCTCATTTTTTTAATACCGAAATTATCTCTGCAGATTCCCGCCAGTTTTTTAAGGAGATGGCAATTGGTACTGCAAAGCCAGATAAAGAAGAACTGGCAGCGGCCAAACACCACTTTATAGATTCTCATTCCATCCAAAAATTATTCAGCACCGGAGATTTTGAAGTGGAGGGATTGAAAACGCTTGATGATATTTTTGAGCGTAACAACATCGCAATTATGGTTGGCGGTTCCGGCCTATACGTAAATGCCTTAATTAACGGGTTGGATGATATGCCCGAAATTGATCTCACGATCAGAACACAACTGAATGAGCAGTTTAAATTGGAAGGCATTGCTCCTATTCAGGCAAAATTAGCTGAAGTTGATCCAGAATATTTCGCTAAAGTGGATCAACAAAACCCGCAAAGAATGATCAGGGGGCTGGAAGTCTTTCTATCTACCGGGCAAAAGCTTTCTTCTATGCTTTCTGCTACTAAGAAAGAAAGACCGTTCAACATCATTAAGATTGGTTTAAATACAGACAGGGCAATCCTATATGATCGGATTAACAAACGTGTAGATCAAATGATTATAAATGGCTTAGTGGATGAAGTAAAATCGCTCGTAGCCTTTAGATCTTATAATGCATTGAATACCGTGGGTTACAGTGAAATTTTCGATTATCTGGATGGCAAAATTTCACTTGAAGATGCAGTTTCTTCTATTAAACAAAATACCCGTCGTTTTGCTAAACGCCAGCTCACCTGGTTTAGAAGAGATGGCGAAATTGAATGGTTTGAGCCAGATGAATTTGATAAGATTATAGAACTTATATTTCAGACAAAAAACTATAAAAGTAATACCACAAATTACCAATAACTTATACTATTAAAAATGTAGTTACATCTGTATAATCATGAATTAAATATTTAAGTTTGGTAAGGAAAACTTTAAATATTTAATTATGAAAAACAAAAATTACATTTTTACTCTTCTAGTTACGGTTTTTTTAAGCTTCTTCGTATCATCTTGTAAAAAAAATCAAACTTTAGCCGAAGAATCAAAACCAGATATCTACAAGAATATTAAATTTATCAACGATTGGATTCCCCAGGAAGGAGCCTCATTATCTAATAAGGCAGCTAAACTTGCTATGACCAAGGGAAGTCCATTAAATGATATTTTAACATCGTGGATTGCTCAAGGAAATATTTTTCAGCCTGGTAAAAATTTAAAGGTCGGCTTTCTGAATAATCCAAGCGTAATGGATGCTACAACAGCTAGAGATCAGGTTTTTAAAGGAATTAGCGCATGGTTTGCCATTAATGTACCAAATATTAGCGTTAGCATTAGTGCTATTACTTCAGTACAATACGCAGATGTTAAGGTTGGATGGTATAAAGGAAATCATGGTGATGGGACAAATAATGCATTTGATGGCCCCGGAGGAACGCTTGCTCATGCTTTCTACCCTACAAATGGAGTTATCCATTTCGATGACGATGAAAATTGGTCTGCATCATTATTTGGACCTGAGCCCGGCACTATAGATCTGGCATCAGTAGCAGCTCATGAATTTGGTCATACCATTGGATTAAACCATTCAGAATGTTCCAATGCAACTATGACCCCTTATTATTTCGGATTAGCCATGCGAACCTTAAGTATTGATGATGTAGTTGGATCCAGAACAATTTATGGCAATAACCCGAATTATGAGAATGGAATGATCGGCAATCTGGATATTACCGTTGGCCAGGAAGTAACCTTTACCTTATTTTATGGCTATGATTTTATATTGTCTCCAATTGGTAATCCGCCTATCATGACTTATAATCCAAATAATCAACCACCCTTTAGGTATTCTTCTTTAAATTGGGTAATGCCTCCAGGGGTTGATTTGATCAGTGGTCAGGGAACTTCTCAGGTTGTAATCAAACCTAATGGACAATTCACTGGAGATGTAATCATAAAAGCTTACATTTCTGATTGTAATGCAACCACAGAGATAAAATCAATGGTTGCAAATATCCATTATTAACTTTCAAGAGAACTCAAAACAAATAAAGCCAACTCTAACTTTAGAATTGGCTTTATTATGTAATTATAAGAGAAATTATTTATCAGGAAATTTCACTCCTCTATATTTACTAACATCAATTGTCGGAACAGTTGCACCATATTTAGCATTAATGGCATCAATAAATACGTTAGCAATTGCAGCATTCCCCCTTGGCGTAAGGTGAATTCCATCTAAAGAAAACGCCCCGCCAGAAATGAAAGCCGCATTGATGTTAATTCCCTGAACGGCAATACCTGCTTTTACTGTATTAAAGTATACATAAGTATCAGCAATGGCTAATCCTTTACTTGTAGCAATAGTTTTGATGCTGCTATTATAGCTATTTACATAATCTTTCACTTTGATTACTTCATCTTTATCCAGTACCCAGTTACTGGTTATCGGGTTTCTAGGATCTAAACCATAGAAAAAACCCAACGCATTTGGACGCGCAAATAGATTCGCATTTTGAAAAGGTAAACGGATTAAATCTTCTGCTGTTGCGGCTCTAACTGATCCGGCACCTGTTTGTATATAGATAGCAGCGGCAGCTGGATTGATTGCCTTTGCAGCAGTTAATAATACTGCTGGCGTAACAGTGTTGAAATAAGGAACCGCAGTCACATCAGGAATGGTAGCTACCACACCTTTTTGACCACCCGCTGTAAGTGCATTTACAAAATTTGAATACAAAGAAGAAAATGTAACCTTATCTGTTAACGCAGTAGTTGGGTCTGTAGGTATAGTTACAGCGCCGTTTAAAGCATAACCCAATACATCGTTATTACCTAACCATAACGAGAAGAAAGTATGATTTCTACCTTGAACATATTGAAAATAACTGGTCGTACCCACTTGAGCATCGCCTAATAAACGTTCAAAATATGGATTTGCAGCACTAAAAGTCGGTGCAAAGGATAAATCTACACGCATCCCCGGAACGCCCAAATTTTGAATCTCAGTAATATACTTTGCTAAGCGGGTATTTGTTGGTGTATCTCTCCACCCATTTCCTGCTACCGGAGTCAATGTTGGCGTGCCATTTACTAAAGCAGTTAAGCTAACATAACCGGAACCATTTGCCTGCGCATCGGTAAAAAATGGGGAAGTAAAAGCACCGCCACCTACAATAGCCATTTGAGCAGCTATTAAATTTGGATAAGCAACTTTCTGTCCTTCCAAATACAAACCACCATCGGCAAAGCCTGAAGTTAATGAATTACCTACAGCGATATATTTACCAAAATTTGCAGTACCTGCCGTTGTTGCAGCAGGTGTTTCAATTTCCGGTTTACAAGATGCTGCAAACAAGATGGTAGCAGCAACAAGACTATTTAATATAATTTTTTTCATGTTGATATCTCCTACCATTTATAAGTTAGTGAAAGACCAGGTGCATAAACCAAAGTCTTGAAAGTACCGTCTAATCCGGTTTCTATGTTCTTTTGCTGACGTGATTTCACATCTTCGAAAAAGAATGATGCATTTACCTCAAAGTGGCTCGTTGGTGCATAACCAACACCAGCACTTAAGATATAACGATCAGCATCTGGTGCTTCGGGAGTTACAAACCCATCTTGCACCGGTGAAAATGCATAGCCAACACCTGCTCTTAAAGCCAGTTTTTCTGATGCCTGATGATTGATACCTAACTTAAATGAAGAACCATCACGGTAATTACGCGCAGATTTTGTATCAGCCAATGCAGATGTGTTAGTAGCATAATCAAAAGCAAGTTCCTCATAGATACGCCACTTTACCCAACTGGCATCAAATGCTAAAGTTGTACTTTTTGATAATGGAACGCCTACCCCCAAAGTTGTTGTTGATGGTAATGGCAATTCTGCATTAAAAGTATTTCCTGCAGGAAACGAAGTTCGCAATGATTCAGGCACATCAAATGTTGCCGTACCATCGTTTAATTTTGTTACTACTTTTGATTTATGAACTACAGCGAAAGTGATATTGCTTTGCGTTTTTACGTATAAACCAGCATTCCAACCATAACCACTGCCAGTTCCTTCTAAGGTAGCATGACCAGACCTTCCATCAGGAAAATTTACAGGAAGTGCCCTTTGAAGGTTTACTTCTCCATGGTTGTATACAAAACCTGCTCCAATACCGATGTGATCAGTAATTTTTACACTTAGTGTTGGCTGGAAATAGATTGCCTTCAAATTCAGAGATGTTAAAGCATATCTGCCAGACCACTCATTCCCCCAATCTACTAAACCGCCAAAAGGTGTATAAACGCCTAAACCTAGCTTCCATTTATTCGACTTTGGTCCCCATACGGCATAAGCCTCGAAAGGCGGTGCAATTTTATTTTTAACATTTTCTGTGATGTTCGATCCTGTTTGCTTAAATGCAGATTTGAATAATAATGGATTTACCCCAGCAGAAATCGAATTTTTTTCAAGAAAGGATACTGCTCCCGGATTGAAGAATACCGATGCTTCATCCAAAGCCAATGCAGACCCGGCACCTGCCATTCCAATCTGTTTTTGCCCTTGTAAGTTAACCTGGAACCCCTGCCCAAATACCCATAGGGGGACAGAAAGTAATGCGCTCAATAGAAGTTTTTTCATTTTATATATGGTTATATCACAAATATATATTATGCAGGCATAGCAAGCAAATATTTCCGGTAAGAATTTAAGTGATTAAGCTTGTGCAGTTGGTCCACCGAAGCCCATTGGAAAAGGAGGCTCTTCCTGCGTTTTAATACGCCCATTCACAGCTTCAAATTTTTGAAGATTATCTTCCAAAGCATTTAACAAACGTTTAGCATGTTCTGGCGTTAAAATAATGCGTGATTTTACTTTTGCTTTCGGGATGCCGGGCATCACCCGGATAAAATCCAGTACGAATTCAGTATTTGAATGCGTGATAATTGCAAGGTTAGAGAAAATACCTTCCGCAATTTCTTCTGATAACTCTATATTTAATTGATTTTCGTTTTGTTGTTCTTCCATGATAGTTCAAAAATAAAAAATTCCGCTGCTTACAGGCGGAATTAAATGTAATATTATAAATGAGTTATTTTATAATTTATTTAATCATAAAATTTACAATACCTATTACTGATCCTACTATGGCTAAAAATTGAATTAAACCTACAAAATAAATCGTTTTTTGCATATTTGCAATATCTTCCTTAGTAGCTAAAACTTCACGTTTGTTTTCAAATTCGTTTTTCACTTCTTCTTTAACAGACGAAATGAATTGATTAGCCTTTAAACGTTTTAAAAGACATATTTGATTAATGGTCATTTACCTTAATTTGATTTAAATTATCGAATTTATTTATAATAAAAAAGTCTTAGCAGTTTTGTTAAATTATTTTCAATTAAATATTTAAGAAATTATTTTTTAATAAACATTAATATAAAACCAAATGTTACAGCAATTTGTCCAATCCAAAATATAAACATCCATTTAATAATATCTGCTTTTGAATTAGCTAAATCTTCTTTTGTTGCCAAAATTTCCCTTTTGTTATCAAATTCGTTTTTTACTTCTTCTTTTACAAAAGAAACCAACTGTTCGGCTTCCTTCTCGCCAAGTTTTAATTTCAAAATCTGAAAGAGTTGAATTTCTGTAACACTCATTACTTTATTTTTATCTAAAACTACAAAATCTATTCCAAACAAAAAAGTCCTCCACTTTTGGTGGAGGACTTAATTTGAATGTATTTAAATTCTATGCTTCTACTTCTTCTTGTTTCGAAGCTAATAATTTATCGTATTCTTCCTGAGAACCAACGATGATTCTTTCGTAACCACGTACACCAGTACCTGAAGGAATTAAGTGACCAACGATCACGTTTTCTTTCAAGCCTAACATATTATCGCGTTTACCTGCAATCGCTGCCTCATTTAATACTTTCGTAGTTTCCTGGAACGAAGCCGCAGAAATGAACGATTTAGTACCTAATGATGCTCTTGTAATACCTTGTAAGATAGAACTTGCCGTTGCCGGTCTTGCATCTCTAACCGTAATCTGTTTTAAATCTTTACGTTTCAATTGAGAATTTTCATCTCTTAATTTACGTAACGAAACAATCTGACCTGGTTTGATCTCATTTGAATCACCTGCATCTTCAACAACTTTCTTGTCGTACATGGCGTCGTTCTCGTCAGCAAAATCCCAACGGTCAACAGCATTGTTTTCTAAGAAAATAGTATCACCCGGATCTTCAATGTGAACTTTCTGCATCATCTGGTGAACAATTACCTCGAAATGCTTATCGTTAATTTTCACACCTTGCAAACGGTAAACCTCTTGAATACCATTTACTAAGTATTCCTGAACCGCTGCCGGGCCTTTAATTGATAAGATATCTGCTGGCGAAATTGAACCATCTGATAAAGGCATACCAGCTTTTACAAAGTCATTATCCTGTACAAGGATGTGTTTAGACAATGGAACCAGGTATTTTTTAACTTCACCATCTTTCGATTCGATGGTAATTTCACGATTACCACGTTTAACACCACCTAAAGTTACCACACCATCAATCTCAGTTACTACAGCCGGGTTTGAAGGATTACGCGCCTCAAATAACTCCGTTACACGAGGCAAACCACCGGTAATATCCCGGGTTTTACCAGTTGCACGAGGAATCTTGGCGATAATCTGACCAGTTTGGATCGCTTCACCTTCATCAACTGAAACGTGGGCTCCTACCGGAATGTTATAACCTTTAATGAATTCACCTTTCTTATCAACGATCTGAACAGATGGATTTTTAGTTTTATCACGGGTATCGATAATCACTTTTTCACGGTGACCAGTTTGCTCATCTGATTCTTCACGGAAGGTAACACCTTCAATAATTGCATCAAAATGTGCTTTACCGGCAAATTCTGATAGAATAACCGCGTTGTATGGATCCCACGAACAGATTTTATCACCTTTTGATAACTTATCTCCTTCTTTAACGAATAAGAAAGCACCATAAGGAATATTATTGGTTACAATAATACGTCCTGTTCCTGGCTCAACAATTTTGAACTCACCAGAACGACCTAATACAACCTGAACAATACCATCTTCTGTTTTAGTATCAACAGTACGGATATTTTCAAATTCGATAATACCATCAAACTTAGCTACGATGTTTGATTCTGCAGCAATGTTTGATGCAGTACCACCCACGTGGAAAGTACGAAGGGTTAACTGTGTACCTGGCTCACCGATTGATTGTGCTGCAATTACACCAACTGCTTCACCTCTTTGAACGCGTTTACCAGATGCCAGGTTACGTCCATAACATAATGAACATACCCCTCTTTTATTTTCGCAGGTTAATACCGAACGGATTTCGATCCCTTCTAACGGAGATTCTTCGATTAGTTTTGCAACTTCCTCGTTGATGTCTTCACCAGCACCTACTAATAAGGTATTATCTAAAGGATTATAAACATCGTGTAATGATGTACGACCTAAAATCCTGTCATATAATGGCTCCACAATATCTTCCTGATCTTTCAATGCAGTAGTGTACATACCTCTTAAAGTACCACAATCTTCCGAATTAACGATCATATCCTGGGCAACATCATGTAAACGACGAGTCAGGTAACCCGCATCAGCCGTTTTTAACGCCGTATCCGCCAAACCTTTACGAGCACCGTGAGTAGAGATAAAGTACTCTAATACCGATAAACCTTCTTTAAAGTTTGATAAGATCGGATTTTCAATGATATCACCACCTGAACCTGATTTTTGAGGTTTCGCCATCAAACCACGCATTCCGCAAAGCTGACGAATCTGCTCTTTCGAACCACGTGCACCTGAATCAAGCATCATGTAAACCGAGTTGAAACCTTGATTATCCGAAGATAACTGATTCATCACGAAAGTGGTTAACCTGTTGTTGATACGGGTCCAGATATCGATAATCTGGTTGTAACGTTCGTTGTTCGTAATGAAACCCATGTTATAGTTGTTTCTTACTTCTTCAACTTCGTTAGCAGCCTGCTCTAATAAAGTATGTTTTTCTACCGGAATGTTTACGTCTTGTAAGTTGAACGATAAACCTCCCTGGAAAGCCATGCGGAAACCTAATTCTTTGATATCATCTAAGAATTGAGAAGAACGGGCCATACCTGTCATTTTAACTACTTCACCGATAATATCTCTTAACGATTTTTTAGTTAATAATTCATTGATATAACCAACCTCTTCAGGAACCATTTGGTTGAACAATACTCTACCTACTGTAGTTTCTGTTAATTTATTAACGATAGAACCGTCATTTTGCTTAACATTTACCCTTACTTTTATAAAAGCATGTAAGTCTAATTCCTTCTCATTATAAGCGATAATTACTTCTTCCGGAGAATAAAAATTAGAATCCTGTCCTTTTACTACTCTGGTTTCATCAGTTCTACGGCCTTTAGTAATATAATAAAGACCCAAAACCATATCCTGAGAAGGTACTGTAATTGGCGTACCGTTTGCAGGGTTTAAGATGTTATGCGCAGCCAGCATCAATACCTGGGCTTCCAAAATTGCTGCGTTACCTAAAGGTAAGTGGACAGCCATCTGGTCACCATCAAAATCGGCGTTGAATGCAGTACACACTAAGGGGTGTAACTGGATTGCTTTTCCTTCAATTAGTTTTGGCTGGAAAGCCTGAATACCTAGCCTGTGTAACGTTGGTGCACGGTTTAACAATACCGGGTGACCTTTTAATACATTTTCTAAAATATCCCAAACCAACGGATCTTTCCGATCAACGATTTTCTTAGCAGATTTAACTGTTTTTACCACGCCACGCTCAATCATCTTACGGATAATGAACGGTTTGTAAAGCTCAGCAGCCATATCTTTAGGAATACCACACTCGTGTAATTTAAGGCTAGGCCCTACAACAATTACCGAACGAGCTGAATAATCCACACGTTTACCTAATAAATTCTGACGGAAACGACCTTGTTTACCTTTCAGGATATCTGAAAGTGATTTCAAAGCACGGTTACCTTCAGTTTTTACCGCGTTAACTTTACGTGAGTTATCGAATAATGAATCCACAGCTTCCTGTAACATCCGTTTCTCATTACGTAAAATTACTTCTGGTGCTTTAATCTCGATCAAACGTTTTAAACGGTTGTTACGGATAATTACACGACGGTATAAATCATTTAAATCTGAAGTAGCGAAACGACCACCTTCTAAAGGCACTAAAGGACGTAATTCTGGTGGAATAACCGGAACGATTTTAACAATCATCCACTCCGGACGATTCTCAATACGGGTATTAGCACCACGGAAAGCTTCAACAACCTGAAGACGTTTTAAAGCCTCATTTTTACGTTGCTGAGAAGTTTCGTTAGCAGCCTGGTGACGTAAATCATAAGATAAAGTATCTAAGTTAATACGTTTTAATAAATCTTCTAATGCTTCAGCACCCATTTTGGCGATGAATTTATTAGGATCTTTATCGTCTAAGTATTGGTTTTCTTTAGGTAATTTATCTAAGATATCTAAATATTCTTCTTCTGTTAAGAAGTCCATGTAGTTGATACCTTCTTCAGCCATTAAGCCTGATTGGATTACTACATAACGCTCGTAATAGATAATTAAATCTAGTTTTTTAGTAGGTAAGCCTAATAAATAACCGATTTTGTTTGGTAAAGAGCGGAAATACCAGATGTGTGCTACAGGAACCACCAAAGCGATGTGTCCCATACGCTCACGACGTACTTTCTTCTCTGTTACTTCAACACCACAACGGTCGCAAACAATCCCTTTATAACGGATCCGTTTGTATTTACCGCAATGACATTCGTAATCTTTTACCGGACCAAAAATACGCTCGCAAAACAAACCATCACGCTCAGGTTTGTAAGTACGGTAGTTAATGGTTTCTGGTTTCAACACCTCACCACTTGAACGCTCCAAAATAATCTCCGGAGACGATAAGCTAATCGTGATTGATGTGAAATTGCTTTTTAATTTATTATCCTTTTTGTAAGACATATCTCTTGTATAAGGTTAAAGCTTAAAGCTCAAAGACCAAAGCTTTTAGCTCTAGTCTTTAAGCTTTTTGCTTAATTAATCTAACGTAATATCTAAACCTAAACCACGTAACTCATGTACCAATACGTTAAACGATTCTGGTACACCTGGAGTTGGTAGGTTTTCACCTTTAACAATGGCTTCGTAAGTTTTAGCTCTTCCGATTACATCATCCGATTTAACGGTTAAGATTTCCTGAAGAATATTAGCAGCACCGAATGCCTCTAATGCCCAAACCTCCATCTCACCAAAACGCTGACCCCCGAATTGAGCTTTACCACCCAATGGCTGTTGCGTAATTAATGAGTATGGTCCGATTGAACGGGCGTGCATTTTATCATCAACCATGTGACCTAATTTCAACATGTAGATAATACCTACTGTTGTAGTCTGATCGAAACGCTCACCTGTTAAACCATTGTATAAGTAAGTTTTACCTGAAGCAGGAACACCCGCTTTAGCAATCCACTCTTCTACCTCAGTATGGGTAGCACCATCAAAAATCGGAGTTGCAAATTTAACACCTAATTCCTGACCTGCCCATGCCAAAATAGTTTCATAGATCTGACCAAGGTTCATACGTGAAGGTACACCCAATGGGTTCAACACAATATCAACCGGAGTACCATCGGCTAAGAAAGGCATATCTTCATCACGTACAATACGTGCAACAATACCTTTGTTACCGTGGCGACCTGCCATTTTATCACCTACTTTTAATTTACGTTTTTTAGCAACATAAACTTTTGCCATTTGTACGATTCCTGAAGGAAGCTCATCACCTACACTGATCGCAAATTTATCGCGTTTGTAAGCTCCAAGTTCTTCGTTAACACGGATACCGTAGTTGTGAAGCAACATTTTAATCATCTCGTTTTTATCATCATCAGTAGTCCATTTGTTAGGGCTAATGTGATTATAATCAAGATCTGCTAAAATTTTCTGCGTAAATTTAGCGCCTTTAGCAACCAATAATTCTTTGTAAATATTAAATACACCCTGAGATGTTTTTCCGTTTACAATAGTGAATAATTTGTCTACTAATTCTGCTTTTAATTTCTCAGTGATGCTAGTGTAACCTTTGTCTAATTTCTCAATCGCTGATTTTTCTTCAGCTTTAGTAGTTTTCTTAGCACGGCTGAATAATTTAGTATCAATTACCACACCCTGGATGGAAGGAGGAGTTTTTAAAGACGCATCTTTAACATCACCTGCTTTATCACCAAAGATTGCACGTAGTAATTTCTCTTCCGGTGAAGGATCAGATTCTCCTTTTGGAGTAATCTTACCAATCAAAATATCGCCTTCTTTTACATCAGCACCAACACGGATAATACCATTTTCATCAAGGTCTTTAGTAGCCTCTTCAGAAACGTTCGGGATATCTGGTGTTAATTCCTCTTCTCCACGTTTAGTATCACGTACTTCTAATTCAAACTCTTCAATATGCAGTGAAGTGAAAATATCATCACGAACAATACGTTCGTTGATTACAATCGCATCCTCAAAGTTGAAACCTTGCCAAGGCATGAAAGCCACTTTTAAGTTTCTACCTAATGCCAATTCACCGTTTTGAGTTGCATAACCTTCGCAAAGCACTTGTCCTTTAGTAACTTTCTGACCTTTTCTAACGATTGGTTTTAAGTTGATACAAGTATTCTGGTTGGTTTTTTTGAACTTAATTAAACGGTAAGTTTTGCTATCACCTTCGAATGAAACTAAACGATCATCTTCGTTACGCTCATATTTAATGGTGATTTCGTTAGCATCTACATATTCTACCACACCGTTACCTTCAGCATTGATCAAAGTTCTGGAGTCACGTGCAACGCGACCTTCCAAACCTGTACCAACGATTGGCGCTTCAGGACGTAACAATGGTACGGCCTGACGTTGCATGTTCGATCCCATCAAAGCCCTGTTCGCATCATCATGTTCTAAGAACGGAATCAACGACGCAGCGATTGAAGTAATCTGATTTGGTGCAACATCCATTAAGTCTAATTTCTCAGGCTCAATAATCGGGAAGTCACCCTCATAACGTGCTTTAACGCGTGGTGTTGTAAATACACCTTTATCATCATATTCTGCATTAGCCTGAGCGATGGTTTTTCCATCCTCATCTTCAGCAGATAAGTAAATAACGTCCGAATCAACAACTACCTTACCATCTTCAACACGTTTGTATGGTGTTTCGATGAAACCTAAATTATTGATTTTTGCATGCACACAAAGTGATGAAATCAAACCAATGTTTGGTCCCTCCGGTGTTTCAATCGTACATAAACGACCGTAGTGAGTATAGTGAACGTCACGTACCTCGAAACCAGCTCTTTCACGTGATAAACCACCTGGGCCTAAAGCTGATAAACGGCGTTTGTGTGTAATCTCTGCCAATGGATTCGTTTGATCCATAAACTGAGATAACTGATTGGTACCAAAGAAAGAGTTGATCACTGATGATAACGTACGGGCATTAATCAAATCAGTTGGCGTAAACACTTCGTTATCGCGAATGTTCATACGCTCACGGATTGTTCTGGCCATACGGGCTAAACCAACACCGAACTGTGCGTATAATTGCTCACCTACCGTACGTACACGACGGTTAGATAAGTGGTCAATATCATCCACTTCTTCTTTAGAGTTGATCAATTTGATCAGGTATTTTACAATCGCAATAATATCCGCTTTCGTTAATACTTTTACATCATCAGGAGTATTCATTTTCAGTTTACGGTTGATGCGGTAACGACCAACATCACCTAAATCGTAACGTTTATCCGAGAAGAATAAACGATCAATGATACCACGGGCCGTTTCCTCATCAGGTGGTTCTGCGTTACGCAAAGCACGATAGATGTTTTCAACAGCCTCTTTTTCTGAGTTTGATGTATCTTTTTGTAATGTATTATAAATAATGGTATAATCGGCCTGGCTGGCACCATCTTCCTTAGAAAGGATAATGGTTTTAACACCGGCTTCGATAACCATATCAATGTGTTCGTCTTCTAAAACGGTTTCTCTTTCAAGAATCACTTCATTACGGTCGATAGAAACTACCTCACCTGTATCTTCATCTACAAAATCTTCGACCCATTTTTTTAATACTCTTGCAGCCAGTTTACGACCGATATATTTCTTTAAGCCTGATTTACTAACTTTTACTTCGTCAGCAAGATCAAAAAGCTCCAGAATATCTTTATCAGAATCGTAACCGATAGCACGTAATAAAGTGGTAACCGGGAATTTTTTCTTACGATCGATGTAAGCGTACATTACGTTATTAACGTCTGTAGCAAACTCAATCCATGAACCTTTGAAAGGAATAACACGTGCAGAATACAATTTGGTTCCGTTAGTGTGACGGCTTTGGCCGAAAAACACGCCTGGAGAACGGTGTAATTGCGAAACGATAACACGTTCTGCACCGTTGATAACAAATGTACCTTTTGGCGTCATGTATGGGATTGTACCTAAATACACATCCTGAATAATGGTTTCAAAGTCTTCATGTTCAACATCGTTACAAGAAAGCTTTAGCTTTGCTTTTAATGGAACATTGTAGGTTAATCCACGCTCAATACACTCGTGTATATCGTAACGTGGCGGATCAACAAAATAATCAAGAAACTCTAATACGAAGATGTTTCTCGAATCTGTTATTGGAAAGTTCTCAGCAAACACTTTAAACAAACCTTCGCTAGAGCGATCGTCTGATGTGGTATCTATCTGGAAAAATTCTCTGAATGATTGCAATTGCACATCCAGAAAATCCGGATAGTCTATAATGTGCTTACTAGTTGCAAAATTTACTCTTTGTTCGACTGTCTTTGCCAATGGACTAAAAGATTTTAGTTTAAGAATAAACTATTTGTTTGGTTCGGGTTTGAAACATTCTCATTAACCAAACAAAATGAGATGTTTATAAACAGGTAAAGACACCAACATTTTCAGTCGGTGTCTAATACATTTTTAGCTTAGCTAAATTAAGTGATTACTTAATTTCAACTACTGCTCCAGCTTCTTCTAATTGTTTTTTAAGAGCTTCTGCTTCGTCTTTAGTTACACCAGTTTTTAATTCTTTTGGTGCTCCGTCTACTAAGTCTTTTGCTTCTTTCAAACCAAGGCCAGTTAAGTCTTTAACAAGTTTCACAACTGCTAATTTAGCGCCACCAGCTTCTTTCAAGATAACATCAAATGCTGTTTTTTCTGCAGCAGCAGCAGGTGCATCACCACCAGCAGCAGGACCAGCAACTACAGCAGCAGCTGCAGGCTCGATACCATACTCGTCTTTTAAGATTTGAGCTAATTCGTTAACTTCTTTAACGGTTAAGTTTACTAATTGCTCAGCAAACGATTTTAAATCTGCCATTTTATTAAGATTTTAAATTTTTACGTAAAATAATTTTGTTTAATTTGCGAACTTAAGGTGTTCGTTAACCTTCTCTTTCTTGTAGAGTTTTAACAATTCCTGCAATTTTGCCTCCGCTTGATTTAAGCGCAGATATAACATTCTTAGCTGGCGATTGTAATAATCCAATGATATCTCCAATAAGCTCTTCTCTTGATTTCAGGCTTACTAAGTTATTCAATTGATCATCACCAACGTATACTGATGAATCTATAAATGCTGCTTTAAGCAATGGTTTATCAGAAGTTTTTCTCAAAGCTTTAATCAACTTAGCCGGAGCATTTGCTGTTTTTGAGAATAATAATGATGAAGAACCTTTAAGGGCTTCGTATATCTCAGAAGCATCGCCATCTAAACCTTCAATCGCTTTGCGGATTAAAGAGTTCTTAGCAACCTTCATGATGATATCATCTTCGAAACATTTGCGGCGGATGTTATTGATCTGCTCAACAGAAAGGCTAGAGGTATCAGCAATATAGAAATTGCCATACTCCTGCATTTGTCCTTGTAGTTCTAGAACTACTTCGTTTTTTTCTTCTCTGTTCATGATTAGATCCCCGCTACTGATTTAGTTTCAATTGCAATCCCAGGACTCATTGTTGAAGACACGTGAATGCTTTTAAAATAAGTTCCTTTTGCAGCAGAAGGTTTTAATTTAGAGATTACCTGAATAATTTCAAGTGCATTCTCATAAATTTTATCTGCTGTGAATGATACTTTTCCTATCGAGGCGTGTATGATACCCGTTTTGTCTACTTTAAAATCAATCTTACCTGCTTTAACCTCAGTTACAGCTTTACCAACATCGTTAGTTACTGTACCTGATTTTGGATTAGGCATTAAGTTCCTTGGACCTAAAACACGGCCCAATTTACCTACCTTAGCCATACAAGCTGGTGTAGTGATAATAATGTCTACATCGGTCCAACCACCTTCAATTTTAGCAACATACTCGTCTAAACCTACGAAGTCTGCGCCAGCTGCTTTTGCTTCTTCTTCCTTATCAGGAGTTACTAGAGCCAAAACACGTACAGTTTTACCTGTTCCGTGTGGTAAAGTAGCAATCCCACGTACCATTTGATTGGCTTTACGCGGATCTACACCTAAAGATACATCAATATCAACTGATGCATCAAACTTAGTGGTAGTGATTTCTTTTACCAAAGCAGCAGCAGCCTGTAAAGTATAAGCTTTACCAGCTTCTATCTTAGCATGTGCCTTTTTTTGATTTTTAGTTAATTTCGCCACTGTTGTAAACTGTTTTTTAATTAATTGTTCCAGGGTGCGTCACCAGAAACGGTGATTCCCATACTGCGTGCTGTACCGGCAACCATACTCATTGCAGATTCGATTGTAAATGCATTTAAATCAGGCATTTTATCTTCAGCAATAACTTTAATCTGGTCCCAGGTCACCGATCCAACTTTTTTACGGTTAGGCTCAGCAGAACCACTCTGTAATTTTGTAGCATCTTTTAACTGGATAGCTACAGGAGGGGTTTTGATGATGAAATCGAATGACTTATCAGCATAAACAGTAATTACAACTGGCAATACTTTACCTGCTTTATCTTGGGTACGAGCGTTGTACTGTTTGCAAAACTCCATAATGTTCACCCCTTTAGCACCTAATGCAGGTCCTACTGGTGGCGATGGATTTGCCGCTCCGCCTTTGATCTGTAATTTGATCATTGCACTGACTTCTTTTGCCATTTTGTGTTTTTTGTTTATTTAAAACTCAATGTTAAATATTGGAAGCATGTAACATTTAATTCCTTACCGCTCCTATAAAGCTAAAGGACTGCAAAGATATGGATAATGTTGCAGTCCTGCAATAGATTAGGTAAAATAATTATTGCCCTTACCATTGATCTTTAAAATAAGTTTTAAAAAGTTTCTCAATATTAATTATTGCTGCCTAACTTCTCTGCCTGGGCAGACTTCTTTTTCATAATATTGAGGCGCATAAAAATACAGGCGCTTAATATTAATTTTGAAAATTAGATAAAGATTGATCCAACCCCCATCATAAATGTTTTTATCATATCCGTTTTTGGTGTTAGGGCAACTTTCACCATCAATAGAATCATCATTAATTTGCCAGGGTTTTTGTTTTAACAAAGATTGCAGAACATCTTGCTGCTATTCCTATTCAAATAAACGGGATTAAAGTAAATGTTGATATCAGCAGGTTCGTTTAAGTAATTTAATCTATTTCTTTTATATAACTTATATGCTATAGCATCTGGTAGCATAATTCTTTTATCTATTTCCTTATCTACTGATATTGATAATAGAAATGGTATCTCTTAATTTACTCACTATAAAATATTCTGGTCTATTTACGGGATAATTCATCCTTTCTAAAAGAATAGTACTATCTACATTCCCTTGCAAATACTTATGCATAGGTGTGATATTTACTTGAGGCACGATGCTAATGCCTTGTACGAAAACATTTATTGTAATCCGACTAAAAATCAGCAATAAAAAATATTTAATTTATATTTTCATATTAGTTACAAATTGGCGCTCCTTCTTTAAATTCAGGCTGATTACCACTATCTTTTTTATATGGTAATGATAAATTATCAATTTCATCTTTTATTAAAGTTTCATGATCGCCCTATAAAATTTTACTACCAGAGGTATGAATATATGCATGAGTTTGTTGCCTTATTCTGAATATCCCTATTGGAGTTATCTTCGTTTCCGTCTCCTCCATGGTCATATGCTTAATTGATGAAAATAGGCTTAATGTAATGGATTATGTGATTATTTCTGCTTACCATTCATCTTTGAAATGGGTTTTGAATAAATTTTCGATTTCTAATATCGCCTGCCTCCCCTTTCTACCTGGACAAACTTCTTTTTCATAATATCTAGGCGCATAGAAGTATAAACGTTTAATATTATTTTTTGTAACCAAATAAAGACTAATACCTCCACCATCATAAATATTTTTATCATATCCATTTTTAGCATTCGGGCAACTTTCACCATCGATTAAATCATCATTAATCTGCCAAGGTTTTTGTTTTAACAAAGATTGCCAAAAAACTAATAAATCATTATCACTTAAATATTTTGGAATAAAAAATCTATTGATGCCAATATTTTTGCTTTCATAATATTTATTTATTTTGTAAAGGCTATCTCTAATTGCCCTAGGCATATTTATTTTACTTTTATAAAAAGACTTATAAAAATATGTTGTTAAAGTGTCACCACTTTTGCTCAAAATGAAATATTCAGGTGGATCTCCCCATGACTTATCGTATTCAAATAAAATTGTACTATCAGCATTCTTTTGTAGAAAACCATGAATTGATGTAATGTTTATTTTCGGTATTATACTCACATTCTGTCCAAATAAATTAAGGCTGATAAGTATCAAGTACATTAGGAAAGAAAAAATAATGATTTTAAAATTCTTCATTTTAATTACAAATTGGTGTACCTCTTTTTTTCTGATCGGCATAATATTCTCCATTTATAGCGTAAGCTCCAGCAATGCTTCCAATCTCATCTTTCATAATTACGTTCCCATTGCTCATTGTAAAGGAATCTGTACTTTTTGCATCAATATAGGCTCTCGAATCAGCAAGGCCGCTCCAGGCAAGAGAATAAGAATCTTTTATGTCCATTCCAAAGTAATTACGCAAATATGTTGCCATTGGGTCAATATATTTTTTTGAAATAGTTTCATGATCACCTTCTAAAATTTTGCTACCAGATGCATGAAGATAAGCATGGACTGATTCATGAATCAGCGTTGTAATAACACTCTCTTTTGAGGAATTTTTAAAGTTAGAAGTTTGTAATGTTATATTCGCTTGAAATATGTTTCCAACAAATCCACCATCTTTATATTGGCCAGCCGTGCCGTGTTCTGTTGTTCCATCATAAATATTTAATCTAACTTTCTTACTCGCATCAAATAAAGAGATAATGCCTCCGATCATGCCAATTACATCTTTATTTGCATCTAAAGCAGCTTGAACAGTTGCATTGATACACGGGTCGGTTGTTTTATTCTGAATATCACTATTAGTATTTTTTTCAGTCCCATCCCCTCCAGGATCGTATGCTTTGGTTAGAAGTGTGGGCTTATGTCCTGGGCTACTACAAGATGTAAATAAATATTCAACACTCTGAGATCCATCAGAATAGGTTGTTGTCCAATAATAAGCCCAGCATTCAGTAGCACTCATTAGTTTATCCTTAATCTTCCCTATACTTTGAAGTTTCGATAACCGTAATTTGTTTAAAGATAACGTTTCATTAGAAATATAGTTTTTTATCTGGTTTTTATTAATAAAGCTTTCTTTAAAATTAGAAAAGGCTAACTCATATAGTTGTATCGAATTAAGTTTTATTGTATCTGAAATACCGTCTTTAAATCTATTAACTAATTTGTAATTTCTGATGCCATTATTATTTCTTATAATCAAATTCAACTCTCCAATTTTACCCGCTAACTGATATAAATTCGTATTAACTGGCATTGTTATTACTAATAAGTCATCTTTCAATTCATCAATTTTAAGTTGACTCCAAATTGGCTCATAAGTAATTAGTGCAGAATCTCCAAATTCCGAAACAATATGATCTTTGTTATTTTTTACTTCGTTAATGAACCAAGCCTTTGTTTCGGCAACTTCATCTAAAGTTGGAAGACGAGAATTACTATCCTTTTTACAGGAATAAATAACAATAGTTGTAGTCAGTAATAAAGTTAAGGCAAGAACATACCGCTTTAACAAAATAGAGTTTTTCCTCATTTGAGTAGTTAAATTAGATAAAGAATAGATTTAGGATTGAGGTATATCTGAAATAAGTTAAATAACCTGATAGGAAATATTTTTTTACACCAACCGCTTACTTTATTACACGAAATGTCTATTTACAAAAGACTATAATACACAAAAAAGCTCTCCCTTTTGAGGAAAGCTTTCTAAATATTATGAAAAATGATTTCTATTCTTTTTCTACCTGCATGTAGTTAAGTTCTAATGGCGTTTTACGACCGAAAATCTTAACCATTACTTTTAATTTTTTCTTCTCCTCGTTTACCTCTTCGATAATACCAGAGAAACCATTGAAAGGACCATCCATTACTTTAATACCTTCTCCAACGTAGTAAGGAACATTCATGGTTTCACCTTGCTCGCTCATTTCATCAACCACACCTAAAATACGGTTAACTTCTGCCTGGCGCATTGGAATTGGATTACCGGCTTTATCTCCTAAGAAACCAATTACACTATTAATACCTTTAATGATATGTTCTAATTCTCCATCAAGTATCGCTTCAACTAAAACATAACCAGGATAAAAGTTACGCTCTTTGGCAATTTTCTTACCATCTTTCATCTGGTAATATTTTTCCATCGGGATTAATACCTGAGGAACCAAATGAGAGAAACCTAAACGGCTGATCTCAGCATCAATGTATTGTTTTACCTTCTTTTCCTTACCACTAACCGCCCTTACAACGTACCACTTTAGATCGCTCATTAGTAAATATTAATTAGAAAGTGATTTATAAAAAGTATCCAATACAAATGTAGAACCTTTATCCATTGCAAAAATAACTAATGCAATGATCAAAGAAGCTACTAACACAAGAATCGCAGAATTTTGAAGCTCTCCCCAGGTAGGCCATGTAACCTTGCTGGTCATTTCCTCGTATGATTCTTTTATAAACTCAACTACTTTAGCCATATCAAATTATTGAATGAGAGAATGAGTAAATGAGTGAATGATATCTATGAAAGCTGCCTTTCAAATTCAATCATTCACTCATTCTAGTACTCAATCATTATGTTTAGCACGGGAACAAGGATTCGAACCCTGATCAAAGGTTTTGGAGACCTCTATTCTACCGTTGAACTATTCCCGTGTAAGAAGCTAAAAGCATAAAGCTGAAAGTTAATGAACTAACCCAACACTCTATGCTTTTATGCTTATATAAAGCTTTCGGCTTTAGCCTTAAGCTTATTGCTTAATACTAAGCTAAGATTTCAGTTACCTGACCAGCACCTACTGTTCTACCACCTTCACGGATAGCGAAACGTAGACCTTTTTCCATTGCAATAGGAGAAATCAATTTTACAGAGATTGTAACGTTATCACCTGGCATTACCATTTCAGTTCCTTCAGCTAGTGAAATTTCACCAGTTACATCTGTGGTACGGAAATAGAATTGAGGACGGTATTTGTTGAAGAATGGTGTGTGACGACCACCTTCTGCTTTTGATAATACATAAATCTCAGCTTTGAAATCAGCATGAGGAGTTACTGAACCTGGTTTACAGATTACCATACCACGACGGATATCAGCTTTCTCAATACCACGTAACAATAAACCTACGTTATCACCAGCTTCACCGTAATCTAAAATTTTACGGAACATCTCAACACCTGTTACTGTAGATTTTAAGTTCTCAGCACCCATACCTAAGATCTCAACCGGATCTCCAGAGTTGATTACACCACGCTCAATACGACCAGTAGCAACAGTACCACGACCTGTAATTGAGAATACGTCTTCAACCGGCATTAAGAAAGGAAGTTCAGTTAAACGTGGAGGAATTGGAATGTAGCTATCTACAGCTTCCATTAACTCCATGATTTTACCAACCCATTTAGCATCTCCGTTCAAACCACCTAAAGCAGAACCTTGGATTACTGGAATATCATCACCTGGGAAATCGTAGAATGATAATAATTCACGAACTTCCATTTCAACTAATTCTAATAATTCAGGATCATCAACCATATCCACTTTGTTCATGAATACAACTAATGAAGGAACACCTACCTGACGAGCCAATAAGATGTGCTCACGAGTTTGTGGCATTGGACCATCAGTAGCAGCAACAACGATAATTGCACCGTCCATTTGAGCAGCACCTGTAACCATGTTTTTCACGTAATCCGCGTGACCTGGACAGTCAACGTGTGCATAGTGACGGTTAGCTGTTGAATACTCAACGTGAGCTGTATTGATTGTAATACCTCTTTCTTTTTCCTCTGGAGCAGAGTCAATTGAATCGAATGAACGTGCCTCAGATAAACCTGCATCAGCCAAAACTTTTGTAATAGCTGCTGTTAAAGTTGTTTTACCGTGATCGACGTGACCGATTGTACCGATGTTTAAGTGCGGTTTACTGCGGTCAAATTTTTCTTTTGCCATTTTATTTATAACTAATTAGTAGGTTAACTTTTTATTATTTTTAATTATTGTTTTTCCAACACAAAAAACCTTGCCTCTTCTGTATCTTTAACAGATTTAACAAAGCTTTATTATACCTGAGCCAACTATGGGAATTGAACCCATGACCTCTTCCTTACCAAGGAAGTGCTCTACCGCTGAGCTAAGTCGGCTATTTAGTTTCCAGTTTTCAGTTGCCAGTTATCGCTAACCGTAAACCGTCAATTGCCAACTACTCAACTTATTTAAGAGCGGAAGACGAGGTTCGAACTCGCGACCTATAGCTTGGAAGGCTATCGCTCTACCAACTGAGCTACTTCCGCTTTTTTAAACCTAGAGACTGATTGGATGAAAGAATGAGAGAAGCTATTCAATCATTAAAACATTTGGTCATTCTATCATTTAAGTGTGGGGAGAGAAGGATTCGAACCTTCGAAATCTTGCGATAACAGAGTTACAGTCTGTCCCATTTGGCCGCTCTGGAATCTCCCCATTTTTATCTTAAAATATTTAACACTTCAAAATAAAAAGAGCCTCCTATCGGAATCGAACCAATGACCTACTGATTACAAGTCAGTTGCTCTACCAGCTGAGCTAAGGAGGCTTTTAAATTTGTGCAATGATACGAAAAATCTTCATTTTTCATACTATTAACGTGTTTTTTTTAAAAGTGTATCTTTTTAAAGAACTAACCTTTTCTTCCTGGCTTAACACCGTTTCCGAAAGGGAATGCAAATATACACACTTATATTTCACTTCAAAATAAATTTGAAAAAAAATAGCGAAATTTTTAGTTTCGCTATCTTCATATTTCTGTTTTAAAGCAATACTTACTTAGTAATCAGATGCTTCGCTTTCGCTTAAAATTGCTTTATGTTCGCTTAATTTCGCACGCGTTTTATCTTTATGTTTAGTGATTTGCTTCCTTAGCGATTCAATTGCCAGGTCTGTAGCTTCCTCAAATGATTTACATTGTTCTTTTGCGAAGAGTGTTCCACCCGGTACAATCAGTTTTATCTCACTAATTTTATTGGCTTCGTGCTCTACATTCTCTAATTTGAGGTATACTTCTCCACTAATGATCTGATCAAAAAACAGATCCAACTTGTTCGCCTTCTTCTGAATAAACTCTAACAACTTACTATCTGCACTGAAGTGGATTGCTTGAACTCCGATTTTCATTTTTCCTCCTTTTTTTACGCCTTTGGATGGGCTTGTTTATAAATTGTTTTTAATCTTTCAATAGAATTGTGTGTGTAAACCTGAGTAGCCGCTAAACTGGCATGCCCCAAAAGTTCTTTAATGGCATTTAAATCTGCCCCAGCATTGAGCAATGTAGTTGCATAACTGTGCCGAAGTACATGTGGACTCTTCTTTTCATTGGTTGATACATGATTTAGGTACGAGGTTACAATGCGGTAAACCAATTTTGGATATGCCACAGCACCTGTATTGGTAACGATTAAGTTAAAAGTATTGTTGTCGAATTTCTGTAACTTTTTTTG
Organism: Pedobacter petrophilus; assembly: GCF_009674725.1. Taxonomy (GTDB): domain Bacteria; phylum Bacteroidota; class Bacteroidia; order Sphingobacteriales; family Sphingobacteriaceae; genus Pedobacter; species Pedobacter petrophilus. The sequence goes on from NZ_WKKH01000014.1 coordinate 86,020, forward strand.
ATCAACATAAGTATGTAACTGATCGATCAGTGGTTTGGCAACAGGAATAATTCTTTCCTTATTCCTTTTACCAAGAACTTTAATCGTACTGCTATAAATATCGATATCGGTTTCTTTTAATGAAATTAATTCTGCCAAACGGATTCCGGTACCAAAAAGCAATTCGATCACCAGATGATCCCGTAAGGATGGAAAGCTTTGATCAAAATAACTTTCAGAATCCAGCAGCTGGTCCATTTTTTGCGCATCTACAAATACAGGAAGTCTTTTAGGAATTTTCGGAGCTTTAAGAAGCACCGTAGGATTTTGCTCCATCCTCCCCTCTTTCATGAGGAACTTATAAAAACTTCTTAAGGCAGAAATCTTTCGGTTTATGGTCGTTTCTGATTTATTGTTCTCCATTAAATCGACCATGTAACTTCGAAGATGCGTATGTTTTACTTCAGAAACAGTTAAATTGAATGTCGAGTTAACATATTCATTAAACTGATTCAAATCAGTTTGATAGGAAGAAACAGTGTGCTGGGAACAACGTTTCTCGTGCGTTAGATATATTATAAAACTGCTTATCAACATTCAATATCATTTTGGGGCATTGATATGAAGTTACAAATTGTTTTGATATAAAGAAATGATTAAGTAATTGTTTATTCAAAGATTTAAAAAAAGTTTTTTATGCAAAAAAACCTTTCGATGTAACATCGAAAGGCCCTAATAACTATATCATGAACAACTAAGAAGTTGTGTCTAGATTCATATTCTGAATGTAAACAGCATGTTTAATTTCAGTACGGCGAGCAACGGATTTTTTCTCGTATGCCTGACGACTACGTAGTTCTCTCAATACACCAGTTTTTTCAAACTTTTTCTTGAAACGTTTAAGGGCTTTATCTAATGATTCGCCGTCTTTAATGTTAATAATGATCATAACGCTGAAATACCTCCTCTCGTGGTTTTTTAAATTTTCCCGTTCTATCGGGGCTGCAAATGTAAGTAAATAATTGAAAATGAGAAAGATTTTTAAAAAGTTTTTTATTTCTCAGAACCAATTGTTTATCCCTTTGTTTAAGTACTTTTATTGATACATACTCTATAATATGACAACAGGCAAAAAAGTTATTTCTATTGTTGCGGTGCTATTGGTTATTGCAGTTGCTGCCATTTGCTATTACCGCTATTTCTTTGTTTTTGGAGAAGGGGTTAAAGCAGGTGAACTTAATTATGTAGTTAAAAAGGGTTATCTCTTTAAAACTTATGAAGGAAAACTTATTCAAAGCGGAATCCGTTCAAAACAGGCAGGCACACTTCAAAATAATGAATTTGAATTTTCGATTTCAAACGATGAAATTGCTAATCAAATGATGGCCAACAGCGGTAAGTTTTATGAATTGCATTACAAAGAGTATAAGAACACTTTGCCCTGGCGTGGATTTAGTATTTATGTAGTCGATCGCATTGTATCCTCTAAAGAGATACCGCAATAAGCTGACAAGGTAGGTAAAAGCTGGGAGGTAAAAGCTAAAAGTCCAAAGACTAAAGCAGAAAGCAAACGCTGACTTAGTGCAAATCAAAATATATGCAATATCTTTTGATCTTTCAGCTTTAGTCTTTATGCTTAACTGAGCCTTTAAAATAAAAAATCCGGAGGCAGTTAAACCGTCCGGATTGCTCATAATATATTTGGTTTGTTGTTTCGCTTTCAGCTTTGTGGTCTTTAAGCTTTCAGCTTAACTTAATATTTCTCTGGCGATTACAATCTTCTGAATTTCGGAAGTGCCCTCGCCTATGGTACATAACTTACTGTCGCGATAAAATTTCTCAACCGGAAAATCCTTGGTATAGCCATAACCACCAAAAATCTGCACCGCTTCGGTAGCTACTTTTACTGAAACTTCTGAAGCAAAATATTTTGCCATGGCTGATTCTTTTGTCATAGGCAAATGCCTGTTCTTTAAATCTGCGGCCTGGCGGATTAATAGTTCAGAAGCTTCTATTTCTGTTGCCATATCGGCCAGCTTAAAGCTAATGGCCTGGAAGCTGGAAATCGGCTGACCGAATTGTTGTCTTTGCTTTGAGTAAGCTACTGCTGCATCAAAAGCACCTTTTGCAATTCCTAAAGCCAACGCTGCAATAGAAATTCTTCCGCCATCTAATACTTTCATCGCCTGTTTAAAGCCATCGCCCACGTTACCTAATAAATTGGCTTTAGGTACGCGGCAATTGTCAAAAATCATTTCAGTGGTTTCTGATGCCCGCATTCCTAACTTATTTTCTTTCTTTCCTGCTGAAAAGCCAGGTGTACCACGTTCTACCACAATGGCAGAAATTCCTTTCGAACTTCCCTGCTCTCCCGTTCTCACCATCACCACTGCAATATCACCACTTTTGCCATGGGTAATCCAGTTTTTCGCACCGTTTATAATATAATCGTCGCCATCTTCCACAGCAGTTGTCATCATTCTTAAGGCGTCAGAACCGGTATTGGCTTCCGTTAACCCCCAGGCACCAATCCATTCTGCAGTAGCAAGTTTCGGCAGCCATTTTTGTTTCTGCTCTTCATTTGCAAAAGCCAGAATATGGCCGGTACAAAGCGAATTATGTGCAGCCAAAGACAAACCAATAGAACCACAAACTCTGGCCACTTCTACAATCACATCAACATATTCCTGGTAGCCCAAACCAGAGCCACCATATTCTTCAGGAACCAATACACCCATTAATCCCAAATCGCCAAGCTGTTTAAAAAGCTCGACAGGAAAATGCTGTGCTTCATCCCATTCCATGATATGGGGACGAATATTTTTTTCAGCAAAATCGCGAACCATCGCTTTTACACTTTGCTGAGTTTCTGTCTCTGAAAAATTAAAGCTTACGCTCATTGGGTTAAATTTTAGTTAGTTACGCAGCAATTATAAACAATTAATCGTTGGTTAATTAACATAAAATATTTGCTCAATTGCAGAATGAAATGGTATTCAGTTCAATTACTTTATCGGTTAATTTTAAACTGACAATTACAAGGGAAATTTTTTTTTATTTTTCTTACAACTGCACCTAAATAATATGGTATAAATCTAAAAGCACAATAATTTTGAAAAGCTACATCAATATAAATCTGACTTTACTTGAGAGAAACCCAATTCATCAAAAGGAAATATACGGCGCAATTTTGTTAATGATATCCTGGTTTAAGATCAGAACTTTGCTTAAATCTGATAGCCCGGAATAGTTACCATGCTGTTTCCTGTATTGAATTATAGCATTAATTTGCTTATAGGATAGATAAGGATTTCCTTTCAGATCATTAAATACCGCTGTATTTATATTGACCATTTTAAGTGCAACGCTGCTTATGGTAACCTGATCTTTGATTTCATTATACTTTGAAGAGTCTAGTCCATATATTTCCATCAGTTGCTCCTTGTGATGAAAGCCACCTAAACGTTCCCGATATTTTAAAATTCTTGTAGCAAAAGCTCCGCCTATACCTTTAATTTCATCAAGCCTGGCAGAATCGGCAGTATTAATATCTACAACCTGAAAAGTCTTTTTCACCAATACTTTCTTTTCAAAAGGCATCTTGTTTTGAGGATAGCCGGAGGGTTGAGCAGCGATTTGCACGAATGGCAAAAGTTTTGCATAACGCTCAGGAGAAATGGTGTACATTTTCTGTAAATCTTCGGGCTTATAAAACTTCCCGCCTTTTTTAGTATAATTTACTATCGACTGTGCTTGCTTTGGCGATAAACCTAAACTTTGCCAGCCTTCAGGGTTCAAGGTATTAGGATCAAAATAAAAAAATTTTTCAGCGCGAACTGTTCCTGCATGCTCAATCCTATCTCTTACAGCGTAAAAGTTGCGATCATCCGTAAGCTCAATTTTTTGAATCTGAGCCATGAGATTAGGATCGTCCTTTTCCACAGGCTTGAAGTATACATATATATAAGGTATAATTTTAAGAAGGAATAAAATGGAAAGCAAGAAAATCAAGCCATTGAATTCGCTTTTGGTAAAACCGAAGTATTTATTTAGCCAAATTCTCATCGATAAATGTTATGACATTTTTATTTGAATATAAATCTTATTTTTGGGATTGCAAAACGGACTAGGTTTTGCATATCAACAACCTAAGAATTTTATATGAAGATCATTACTACATCTGAGTTTGCCAAAGCAACTAAGATAGATAAACTAGGTGTGCCAGGTTTAGCAGGTTTGATGATGGAAATCATGAAGCTAAACGACATTAATGATGTTTTTGCGCAAAACCAACACTTTAAAGGCTTAGAATTTGTAGATAAAATACTCGAAACTATTGGCGTTTCTATCGAATTTGATGAAGACGATTTAAAATGTATTCCAAAAACAGGCCCGTTCATCGCGATCGCCAATCATCCTTATGGCGGTGTGGAAGGATTAGCCCTGGTTAAACTTTTATGTACCGTTCGTCCTGATGCGAAAGTAATGGTAAATTTCATTTTAAAGAAAATACCCAATCTTGATGAATTTTTTGTTGCTGTTAATCCATTCGAAAATGTACAGCACTCCTCCAGCATAAGCGGATTGAAAACTACCTTCGATTTGTTAAGAAGCGGAACCCCGATTGGCATTTTCCCTGCAGGCGAGGTTTCTACCTTTAAATTAGATGCGCAACAGGTTACTGATCGCTTATGGCACCCGGTAGTTGGAAAATTAATCGCAAAAGCGAAAGTTCCGGTTGTTCCTATTTACTTCCACGGTAATAATGGCGTGTTGTTTAACATTCTAAGTTTTATTCATCCTACTTTAAGGACAGCAAAACTACCTTCCGAATTTTTAAATAAACAAGGTTTAACTATTCAGGTTAGAATTGGAAAAGCCATTGCACCTGCTGAAGTTTCGCACATGAATAGCAGCAATAAGCTGATGGACTTTTTAAGGGCACGTACTTACGCTTTAGGTATTGGTTTGGATAAGGAAAAGAAACTTTTCAATCCGTTAAAACTCTTTAAAATAAAAAAGAAACCAGCTGAAGTGATTGAAGAAACATCACGGGTATTAATTAAAACTGAAATAGAAACACTTGAAGATTTTAAAGTGTGGACAGAGAAAAATTACGAAGTTTATATTGTACCAACGCTGAAAATACCAAATATTCTGAGAGAAATTGGCCGTTTAAGGGAAATTACTTTCCGCGAAGTTGGAGAAGGAACCAACAAAAAGATCGATCTTGATAACTATGACATTTATTATAACCACCTGTTTATCTGGGATAGGGATTTAGAAAATATAGTGGGTGCTTACCGGATTGGTAAGGGTGATGAAATTTTAGAAAGTATGGGTCGCCGTGGTTTTTACCTTTCTGAATTGTTTAAAATAAAAGATCAGTTTTACCCGATGCTAAAACAAGGTATTGAACTTGGGAGATCCTGGATTAGAAAAGAGTACCAGGGAAAACCTCTGCCATTATTTTTGCTTTGGAAAGGCATTTTAAAATACCTGCTGGATAACCCTCAATACCGTTACATGTTTGGTCCCGTGAGTATCAGCAATAATTTCTCCAAGTTTAGCAAAGCACTTATTGTAGATTACATTACCAAAAACCATTTCGATTATGAAATGGCTAAGTATGTAAGACCAAGAAATAAATTTAAAGCCGATTTACTCCCGATTTCTACAGATACTTTGGTAGACAGCAGTGAATCATTTAAGGATTTGGATAGCATTATCGGCGACATTGAAAATTCACACATTAAGATCCCGGTTTTGTTGAGGCAATACATGAATTTAAACGCGAAAATTATCTCGTTTAATATCGATCCTAAGTTTTCTGATTGTCTGGATGGTTTCCTGGTAGTTGACACCCATAATATTCCACCGGAGATGATTGAAAAACTTGGTAAGAATTTATAAAAAAGCAAAAAACCCAGACATCCATCTGGGTTTTTTGTTATCAACTAACCTAAACTTTATAAATACTAACCAAATATTTATGTCACAAAAGTATAGTTAGCTTGTTAAATTCATATTAATGATATGTTATTTATCAAATATTTCCTGTGTTAATTTATTAACGTAAAAATAACCTCATTACTCCACTTAATCGACTATCTTTAATCACGCTGTATGGGCTATATTAAACATGGTTATGCATCAATAGCATGTTTCCTTCTCTTGTATTTAGCTCAAATTAAAAATCATTTTGTAGATCTGGTTTTCAAATTGAATAAACTATGAACTATAATTTATGAATGTAATTTCAAAAGAAAATTTTTCAAAAGCAACCGGCATTTGTAATGTTCCTATTCCTGGTCTTGCTTCTTTTTTAATGAAGTTTTTGAAAATTAATGATTTCAATGGAATGATTAAGGATGCAAATTCTTTAGAAGGAGAAAAATTTGCAAAACATATTTTAAATGTTTTGGGAGTAAGCATTCAAATTAGTAATGAAGATTTAGCCCATATCCCAAAAGAAGGTGCTTTTATTGCCATTGCAAACCATCCATATGGTGCAATAGAATCCTTGGCCCTATTAAGTACCCTTGCCAATCAACGTCCTGACACTATGTTTATGGGGAACTTTTTGTTAAAAAAGATTCCAAATCTCGAAAAATGCATCATTGCGGTTAATCCATTTGAAAAAGTGCAGGATTCATCAAGCATCAGCGGATTAAAAACAACGTTGAAAGTGTTGAAAGACGGAAGCCCGGTAGCCATTTTTCCTGCTGGTGAAGTATCCTCCTATAAATTTAGAAAAAACCAGATTACCGACAAAGAATGGCATCCGGTAGTGGGTAAAATTATTTCAAAAGCCAATGTTCCTATCTTACCGATTTATTTTCATGGCAATAACGGAATTTTCTTTAGCCTGTTAAAACTGATCCATCCATCGTTACAAACGGCAAAGCTGATCTCTGAACTATTTAATAAAAACGGGCATCAATTAAAAATCAGCATCGGAAAACCCATCAACCTGATTGATATTAATGATAAAAACTGTAACAATTCATTACTAAAAGAACTCCGAGACAGGCTTTATTCTTTAAGAAAAAACTAAGATTATCCCTACTTCCTGAACAACCTTCATGTTAATTTCTTATTAAAGATAGCGTTCGCCTTAACATAAAGAAATTATTGCTTTTATGTTAAAAAAAGGTAAATTTAATGTAACCAAATATGGAGCGATTTGAAAAGAGGGATATCAACATATTTTTTAAAGACTTTTTTGTTCACCTGCCTAATGATGAATTTCATTATGGCAAAAGGACAAAATTATGCTTTTGATTTTTATGATGGCACTTTCAATTTCAATGCTGATTCTTCTTTATTTGTTCCGGTTTCAAAAGATGCTTCAGCAGCAGCAGTGAACAGTTTTTACGCAAAAATATCTGCAGGTGATTATGATCAACTCATTTCTAATCTTAAAACTTATCAGGACAAATACCACCTGAACGATTGGATTTATTACCAGTTAATCCGAAAAGTAGCGGAGCAGATCAGCCCAAAATCTGAAAACTATTTTCGATACACGTTATACAAATGGTTCCTTTTAAACAAATGTGGTTATGACGCAAGGCTTGCTGTGGGCAATAACCAGGTGATCTTTTATGTTAAGAACGATGAAGACATTAGCGACATCCCTTTTTTTATGATCGACGGCAAAAAGTACATGTGCCTGAATTATCATGATTACGGAAAATTGTTTAAAGAGGCTGATGCTTATAAGCCTGTAAACATTCCTATTCCAGAAGCTAAAAATCAATTTTCTTACAAAGTAACCCGGATGCCGGATTTCAAACCGGAACATTATGAAGAGAAAAAGATTGAGTTCAGCTATCAGCAAAAAAGCTATCACTTTAAATTAAAGGTTAATGAAGAGGTACAAAGCATTTTCAAAAATTACCCTGTGGTAGACTTTGAAAGCTACTTTAACATCCCATTAAGCAGGGAAACTTACAGCTCTCTCATCCCTACTTTAAACGAGAATTTGAAGAAAATGGATCAACAAAAAGGAATTGATTATTTAATGCGGTTTACCCGCTATGCATTTTTGTATGAAGATGATAGTGAAAATTTTGGAAAGGAAAAACGCAATGCACCAGAGCAAACTTTAATAAGCAAATACAGCGATTGTGATGACCGGGCTGCGCTTTTCTTCTATCTGGTTAAAGAGATTTATAACCTGCCAATGGTTGCCGTGCTTTACCCGGAACACCTAACTATAGCTGTAAATCTAGCTAAGCCAGTTGGCAACACCGTAAATTATAATGGTAAACAATATTCATTTTGTGAACCAACACCTCAGGCTCAGGATCTAAAAATCGGGCAGGTTGCTTCAAAACTTAAACACCTGAAATACGAAATCGTATATGCCTACGAACCAATAAAAAAGTGATTACGCTTCCATACTTTCGCTACGAAATAGATTAACTTAATGTTAACAAAATGTTATCTTATCAATAAGCAGTCAAACTGTTATGCATTTAAACTACTTTTAACGATTAAATCAAACGTTGTTATTACATTATAAATCATCATGGCGGCTATCATATATACTATTGTTAAAGAGTTTTTTGTCAATATTCATGGCCATCCGGTAAAGGCAAGAATTATGTCTCCGATAAATGATCAACAATCTTTCACCTTTCAGGTAAGTCTTCATTTTAAAAGCAAAAGTGACTCAGATCCGAACGAACCAGCTTCTACATTTACCTCTTATGCCAATACCGAAAGACATTTATTAGGTTACCTGGAAGCTTTTCAAAACACCTTAGATTTAGGTGGCGTTATTGCAGAAGGAGCAAAATTTTAAATATTTTCTTTATCATCCTTTTCTGGTGGAAGTTCCGTATCAATCACTTCCTGTTCGAACTTCTTTTTATCCTTTAAATTTCTTTTGATTAAAAAAGCAATAAGGATAATCATTAAAACGGATACTGTGAGGATTATAGGGTAATTCATATCAGCTAGATTTAATGGTTAACCTCTAGTTTTAGCAACCAATTTACAGTAAATATTTTATATGTTAACTCCCATACACAGAGTTAACATAATCATAATATTAATTTAACTTCCCGATCTTTTATCTTTGGGAAAATCCAAAATAAGTTAAATGAAGAAGCATAAATCTAAGTCGAAGAATAGTTCGGCGAGTAAAAAAACACGTAAAGAATTAGAAACCAAATTAACAACTGCATTTAACGAGGTTATCGCTCAATTTGGTAAAGCAAAAAAAACTGAAAAGGTAGTAGAGAAGTTCACCAAGCAACTTTTGAAAAAAATCTCTTTGAAGCCTTTAAATGATTCGATTGAACCTTTTATAAAACAAGAAGAAACCTTGGTTATCGCTTCTAAAGAAAAGGTAACTAAACCAATTGCTACTAAAAAAGTAAAGGCTCCGGTAGTGGAAACACCAGAATCGAAATAGAAAAAAATGCCCTGCTAGTTAAACTAACAGGGCATTTCGTATTTATAAAAAAAGCTAAAAGCTATATCTTAAGCCCAATTGCATCTGGTATCGGGATGCAAAAAAGTCTTTTGAATAAGAAGTGACATTACCCTTACTAAATGTATAATTAGGATAAGTAGTTGCACTACCTGCAGAAATCACTTTTCCAGTTGCATCTTTTTCAAGAGATAAACCAACATTCGCCATTGAATTGAATGTGTTTGGAGAGAAGTATTGAATTCCCCAATCCTTATTAACCAAATTAGTCAGGTTTACGATATCGTAAGTTAAGGTTAACACATGTGGATGTTTTCCCTTTGCTACCTGAATATCCTGTGCAAAACGGAAATCAGCCTGAACATTCCAAGGTGTACGTGCAGCATTACGTTCCGTAAATTGTCCTCTGCGTGTACTTAAATATTTATCTGCATCTATATAAGCATCAAATGCTGCAGCTTGCGCTTGATTGGCTGAAGAAAAGAATTTCGATGTTTCACCAACAGTAGGAATATAAGCTAAACTAACTGTTTGTCCGGTATTATTAACCGTAGAATTTACAAACCCTAAAGAGTAAGGAGCACCAGACTGTGCACTAAAGAAAATAGAGAAGTTACTTACATATTTGCTGTTTTTAGCCCAGTCTAACCTGTAATTCAAGGTTGAAATAATCCGGTTACGAACATCGAAGTTAGAATATGCCAGACCTGGATTATTAGGACTTAAAGCCTGATTTAACTGCCAGTTAGATTCCATGGAGTTACGGATACCGTTCGCAATATCTTTTGACTGACCATAAGTGTAGGCAACCATTACATCTAAACCAAAAGGTAAAGATTTACTTACCTGACCAGTTAAGGAGTATTTATAACCCTGATCAGTATTTGACAATAAATAAGCATTTGTATATTTTGAATTAATTTTTGCGCCTGAATAAATTGGCTGCTGATGCTGTGTATCATAAGCCATGTAAGTTGGATTATCTACGTAGTTAATTTGCTGGAAAGCAACATCCTTAATAACTTTGCTGTAAATACCCTCTACAGTAAATTTCCAGTTGTCTTGCGTTTTGAAATCAAAGGCTAAGTTACTTCTCCATGCTTTTGGCATTTTGAAATTATTATCCACTAAATCTACTTGTGTTGCGCCATTTGCATCGTTAATGTTTACACCTTGTTTAGCGGCATATCCAGCTTCGCCATTTCCACCTAAAGCATCTTTAATTGGATCGCTACCTGGTACTTGCGTCACCACCTTGTTTCCTGTTGCAGGTTTAAGATCATAAGCACCATAGTTTACACCATTATTATAATAAGCGTAACCTAACCAGGCAAAAGGTACACGACTGGTAAATAAACCACTACCACCGCGTACAATTAAACTTTGATCACCCAATGCATCGAAATTAAAACCTAATCTCGGTGAAATCTGAACTTTGTTTAAAAACTTATTAGTAATGGCTGAAGGTTGGGTATAGGTATAAGTTGTACCATAGTTAGGATCAACTGGTGAGTTAGTTGTTTTACTACTCAAAGTTGGCATGGTTGGTAAATCAGCCATATCGAAACGCAAACCTAATGTAAGCTTAAATTTATCACTCAAACGCATTTCATCCTGACCATAAGCGCTGTAAAGATTAACATTGAATTTAGCAGTTGGATTGGCCAAAATGTTATCGCGGGAGTTATCAGCATAATCGAAACTGGTACGAACCCTTTTTGGCCTGTTATTTAAAAAGTCATCAACAGTATCATAAGCTACCCTCCCGTTCCAGGCATTCATAAAACCGTAATTAATTTTATAAAATTCGTTGTGCGTACCAACAGTGAAACTATGAATGCCTTTGCTGAATGAATAGTTATCCGTTAACTCAAAAGTATTTTGTTTCATATTAAAAATACTTGCTTCTCTATCGGTGCCCAGGAAAATAGTACCACCATTCGAGCCAATTTCAATTTGTGGAATAGCAGGATCTGAAAGAGGCGTACGGAAATCATGCACAGTAGAATAACCTAAAATTAAATTATTGGTGGCTGAATTGTTAAACCTTGTTTTTAAATCAGCAACGGTTGAACTTTGATTATTATTCTGTTTAAAATCTATCCCCCCAAACCTGAAGTTAGACTGGTCTCTTTCTAAGTTGGTAGCCTTTGAAACGATGGTATTGTTTCTGATGGTTAACTGTGTACTTTCACTGATGTTCCAATCTAAACGGTTAAAGAACTTATTAGATTAAGAATAGATATTATAATCACCATAAGCACCCGCATCTAAACCATAAGCATTTTTCATACGATCTGAGATCTGTTGCGCCTGAGAAAGTGTGATAATACCATCCGGAGAACCGGCACCTAAAATAACCGGATCCTGGCGACGGGTAATTTCTTCATTGGTAAAGAAAAATAATTTATCTTTTATAATAGGGAAACCTACACGGAAACCGGTTTGGTAATCGTGAAATGCAGAAGGTTCTTTGGCATTATCGCCAATTTTATTTTTACCGATTAATGAGGCATTGCGGCCATAGCCATAAACAGATCCGGTAACATCATTGGTACCACTACGGGTTACGGCATTGATACTGCCACCTAAAAAGTTACCTACTTTAACATCATAGGGTGCAAGCAATACCGTTACATCCTGGATGGCATCTAAAGATACAGGATTGGTACGGGTACTGCTTCCTGGCATGCCTGAACTACCACTTTGGCCACCTAAAGACGGACTAAAACCAATGGCATCGTTATTAATTGCACCATCAATGGTAACGTTGTTGTACCTGAAGTTGGTTCCGCCAAAAGTATTGTCTTTACTGCCCTGAGGGGTAACACGCGTAACATCTTGTAAACTTCTGTTCATGGTTGGCAGGGTTTTAATCTGCCCTTCGCCAATACTGGTACCAGCGCCAGATTTTGCAGACCCTTTTTGCCCTTTCACACTCACCTCAGCAAGTTGATTGCCTTGTTCCTGAATGTTAATATCCAACTTTTGATCAGCGCCCAGTGTTAAATATATATTCTCTTTAACTACCGGGCTATAGCCGATATAGGTTACCGTAATTTTGTAAGGACCACCCGGATTTAAATTTCCAATACGGTAAAGGCCGGTTTCATTTGATGAAGATTTAGAGATGGTTCCGGTTGGCACATGCACCACAACAATTGTGGCACCTGGAATGATCCCCTTTTCATCTTTAATTTTTCCATTTATACTGGCTGTTGTAACCTGAGCCTGAGCAGCGGTAACGAACAACAATACCATACTCCATAAGAATAGTAAACGTGATTTCATTTTCTGTTGTTTTTGTTTGGTACAAAACAACAAAGACCACGTTAATTTAATGTTAACTAATAATTAAATATAATCCATCACTTAACATGAAGTAAATAAATTAGAAATGTTTAGGCAATAGAATGTTAACACCAGAAATGGGCGGACTGATACTGGCTTAATGATGTGTTAAAGCTACTTTTGAAAGATGAAGTTTTGGTGAAGATTTTATTTGTAAAAAAAATGCGTCAACCGAGGCCCATATTTTATTGATTTTACCTAAATGTACCACACAAAAAAGCCGGAGCTTATCGCTCCGGCTTTCACTTTGTATAAAATCTTTACTAAGATGGGGTTAGCCTTGCTAGTTTTCCATTCAAAATGAAAACAAAATTATGAATCTATAAAAAAGGCCAGATCTTAAGATCTGGCCTCCATTTTAATTATTTTATCTGCTATTAGTAAGCATTAGTTTGAGGCGTAAAGTTAGCCCAGCCTGCTGTCCAATCGGTAGTTCCGAATGCACCACGGTGACTCACTACATCAAAGCCGGTTAAACCTGTAAAACTTGCACCAGCTAATAAGATAGACCCCGTATTTAATGTGAATTTCGGTGTTGAACCTAAATCAAAAATACTACCGTCAATACCTAAATCTTGCCATTTTGCATAAGTTTCGTTTGCAAAAGAAGCTGTTTTAAACCAAACTTCAATTGCCTGAGCACCAACGTTACCTGTTGATTTAGTTTCAACCCCTATTGGATTTGGAAATGTTGTCGTTCCTCCAGTGCCATAACCATTAGCTCCCCAGCCATCAACACCTGCAAGAACGTTGTTTTTTAATACCAGTTCTCCATTTGCAGCATTGGCTAAAGTAGTAGAACCATCTATAAACAATCCATTTGGATATGCTGTAAATACAGAGTTATAAATTTTGATTTTATTATTTCTTCTTAAATGCATTGCATTTTGAAACTGAGTAGAAATCGTTTTATTTCTATCCTTTTTCGGGCCAATAAGCGTTACATTAGAAAACTGTGGAGAAGTATAAGGCGAAACACTTGAACCTGTTCCATCATTATCAACTTCAAAACCATTTGAACCAGACTGATCGGCAGAATTTGCGTCGCGGATACCAACTGCAAACTGAACCGTACCACGGAATCCAAAATCAACGTCAAAATCATCATCAAGACCACGGTATGCAATTAAATGTTTTGCATTCACTGTTCCGCCAAACCACTCAAAAGCATCATCTAATCCGTACGAACATTGTACATAATCAATAACAGTTCCCGAACCTACTGAACCCATTGTTAAGGAGTTAACCTCCTGGTTAGGGTTAATTGGCGTACCTGCATAGTCAATTCTTACATATTTTAAAATACCAGAATTATCTGCATCACTGGTACCACCATGCCAGCCTTCATAAGCGCCTTCTAATTCTGCTTCGCCACCAGCCTGGTTGTTGGTTGCTTTTCCACATAAAACAACACCGCCCCAATCTCCTGGTTCACGTAAACCTGCAGCACGTTCTGAGGTAAAAATAATTGGCTGAGATGCCGTACCTTCTGCAATAAGCTTATTTCCTCTTTGTACCACTAAAGTACCTTTTGATTCTCTATCGCCAATGATCACTGTACCTGCTTCAATTTCTAAGGTTACACCCTCAACAGCAGCTAACCCAGCTTTGTTTTTTGGATCTCTACCTACCCTTACAAAACCATTCAGTCTGTAAATCTTATCTTTTGTCCATTTTGTATTGGTCGTGATGCTGCCATTTTCTACTTCTACAACAGGCTTGGTAAATCCGGTAGCCGGATTAGGAACCGTTGTACCTCCTCCTCCTGATCCAAATTCGGCCTCATTATATTCTATGATGGTCGTTTTTTTACATGAACTAAAAATTAACGTTCCTGCCAAAACAAACACCATTGTTTTAAGGCCGTTAGTACCAAATTTTGGTTTGTAAAGCTTTTTCATATTCATTTTTTTGTTTTTTTATATCTTTTGATTGTGTTAAAATACTCTGTAAGAAAGTGTCAGACCGAACTGGCGACCACTTTTAAATTGTGCCGTAACCTGATCTACCGATTGATCGAATTTTCCATCCTGATTTCCATCCTGCATCAGTGTGAAGTTTTGATTCAGCAAGTCGTTAAAGTTGGCTTTTAATGAAAGTTTGTTGGTGAAATTTTTAGTAACAACTAAATCAATTACATTCCTTGGCATCTCATAAATATCTCTGATCAAGTCTGTACCAACAAAGGCTATACGCTTACCTGCCACATTGTAAAGCAGATTAACCTGGAATTTAGATTTGATGTTATTATAAAATATAGCTGTATTGATGATATATGGCGATTGACCTTGCATTGGGCGATTATTAGATTGACCAATTGCACTGTTGCCATCAAACATCACCTTACTATTAATATATGATGCGTTTATCAATAACGTTATATCATTTAAAAATTTAGAGGAGGTTAAGCCCGATAAAGATTTACGCATCTCTAATTCTGCCCCAACATTGCGTACATTCTGCGCATTATTGAAATTGAAAGATTGTGCATTAGAACCAGGGATAGCGGTCATTTCTATTGCATCTTTAAACTTTTTGTAAAATCCCGAAATACTAATCAACTCCCCTGTTGATGGATAGAATTCATATTTTACGTCGTAATTATCAATCTTTGCAGTTTTTAAATTAGGATTACCAGCTACGTTAAAGTTTTGATCAAAATCATAAAACGAGAATGGAGCAATTTCTCTAAACTCAGGTCTGTTGAGGGTTTTACCATAAGCCAAACGGAAAAGAGATTTTTCATTGATGTTAAATTGAGCATTGGCTGAAGGAAGTACCCTCGTAATATCATTATTCACGTTTACAGGTCCTCCTGCATCAAAACTATTTAGCTTCTGAACATTATTTTCTACCCTTGCACCTGCTACAATGGTTAGTTTATCTTTATAAGGAAGAACAAAATTGGCATATCCTGCTAAAAGTTTGTTCGAGGCATCATAGTTATCGTATGGATTTGATTTTTCATCCAATCTGATCCCTGTAGTTGTATTGATATTTTTCCAGTCGAAAAGTTCTTCGATGGTTCCTTTTAATAAGGATTGATCAAAGTTTAAAGAGTTAGCCCTAACATATCCTATATTTCTGGAAGAAAATGTTCTTTGTTTATCTTCATAATAACCTCCTACTTTAACCGAAGGCTTAAATCCTTCAGATTTTGGAGCCAAAGCCTGCTCAATATTAAATGCACCCGTTTTGATATCCTCATTCATTTTAGAATAAAATCTTCCAAGGAATTCTGGCTGAGCACCTCCCGTTGGAACAAAAATGTTATAAGTTCCGTCTCCATTTGCAAGTGTTCTGTAACGAGAATAATCTGGCTGATCTCTGAAAGATTTACTATATCCGGCAACCCAATCAAACTTTGTGGTTTCATTGTTGAACTTATGCGTACCAGATAACTGACCTGAATAAATACCGCGATATAAAACGTTCGATGCGAAATTGGCATATTCCTGCTGCTTTTCTGAACCTAAGCGACTCACGTATTGAGAAGTACCCAACTGATTGTATAGATTTTTAAATTCGAACGTGTTATTATTATCTAGTTTAAATGCCCAGTTATGTACAATACCTAAACGTACATTATAAGTATACTGATCATCATTATATCTGTAGTTTTCTTCAGCAATTTTTGAAACGGGATCATAAACCTCATAATTCCCTCTAAAAACAGCATTATTGGTTTTACTGTTGCTATAAGTAATGGCGGTAATGTTTCCTAATAATTTATTATTGATATTGAAACGCTTACTGCCATAAATATTTAGTTTTTGATCTAAATTTGCTGTATTCACTTCTGGCACCCAGTTATTTCTAAGTGCGTGGCCTGCTGCATTTAACTTGCTCGCATTAACACTATTCAAATTTGAAGGAAAGTTTACAGGTAAATCGTTATCACCTGTATTAAAACCAGTAAAATATAAACTTCCGGTATTTGTTCTTTTGAAATCTTTGAAAGTGGCATTCTGACGGTAACTTGTACCATAGTCAATAGTTAACCGGTCATCATCCGGAATACTTTTAAGAAAAACCTTTACAACACCACCAGCAAAATCAGCAGGAATATCTGCAGATGGGCTCTTAAACACCAAAATGCGATCTATTTGATTACTGGGAATTAAATCAAAAGAGAAAGACCTTACATCAGTTTCCAAGCTCGGTGCCGTTACATTATTCAGTTGAACATTATTATACCGTTCAGCTAAACCCCGGATGTTTATAAAACGATTATCAACGATGGTAATACCCGGAACACGTTTTACAACTTGCGCTGCATCAGTATCTCCGGATCGCTGAATGGTTTGCGATGAAACACCGTTTGCAATAGACTGTGATTTTTTTAATTCAGCAAGCAAAGATGTCTCAGTTCCGGATTTTCTGGCACCCGTGATGACAACATCATTAAGTGTTGATTGATCATCTTCCATTACAACGTCGATTGTCGTTGTTTTTCCAGGTGTAACTTTTACATTAGGAATGATTTGCTTTTTAAAGGAAATAAATGAAAAACTGATTCTATAAGTACCCGGTTTAACAGTATTTAAAATATAATTTCCTTCGGCATCACTCGTTGTACCGATCGATGTTCCCTCTATTAATACAGATAAACCAACTAAAGTCTGACCTGTAGTTTTATCGGTTATTTTACCAGAAATTTTTCCTGTTTGCGCATACGACAGTATGCTGATTGTTAAAGAGAGCACAGTAAGTGCCACTCTTTTAAAAGAGTTTCGTAATTCCAATTTGCCTTTATTTGATAAGGGCAAAAGTATTACCACAGTGTTAACTGCAAGTTAGGTGTTAATTAACATTGCTTTACCTTAACGTTAATTATAAGTTAACTGTTTTTTTTATTAGTATCTAATACCTGCTTTCCTGCAAATGAAGTGCAATAACCAGATCGGACCTATTAACAGGAATTTAACATCATCTAAAAATGAGGGCTTTTTACCTTCGATTTTATGTCCGATGAACTGACCTACCCAGGCTGCTATAAATATCACAGCATAAATAGCATAGGCAGTACCACTACCCAAACCCACAGCCTGCTCTATTTTAACGATGGTGTAGCTCATTAAACCCACTATCCAGATCATCATAAAAAACAAAACGGGTGAAAGTGTAAAATAATAATATAAACTGAAGGCCAATAGAAGGGATGCCCAGTTGAAAAATCCATTATAACTCCCCAGAAAGCCAATATGAGGAAAAGGAATCTGCCAAATCAGGCCAAGTAAGCTAAAAACAATTAATGGAACACAGATCCAATGCACCATTTTGTTGGTTGGATTTTGATGACTTCCTGCATATTGATCAAAAAGTACATCAACAGGGCGCTTTGGTTCTATGTTTATGGTCGGCTTGCTCATGATGTAAAATTAAAAAAAAATCTGACGGGATCGATTGATTATCATCAGTATCGAACAAATCTCTTTGGATCTAAAATTTTGATATCAACAGCCGGAACCAATGAGGTGCTTTGTACAGGTAGTTTAAAAAAAATTGTTTTTTGCTGCGCTTTGAGCAGGAAAACAAGTTAAACCTTGCGCTACTTTAATATTACAGAATTTAAATCCCGGCAGGATCTAAATTAAAGTATTGCTTAATAATAATGCTATCTTGATAAGAAGAGGGCTGTATTGTACTTAAGTAAACTTTCCCTTCCAAAAGCCATCTGGAAGTTTGATTAGCATTAACAGATTTTATTCCTTTAAAGCTACCACCAACTACTTTCAAACCAATAACATCACATGATGCACAAGGATTAGCATATTTTACTTCGCCAGCTAAAACCTGATCATTTCCTAATTCAAATTGTGTTACGTTCAACGGTACCCGGATATATACGTGCTTTGCATAATATCCATTACCCAATAAAGCGCTATACTTAAAAATTTTAAAATCCCCTTTTTTTAGGTTTAAAAAGAAAGGTTCTCCGAAATCGGCACCATCTTTATATAAATAAGTACAATTCAGATCTGCCGGGCAGCTGGTTAAATTGTTTGAGGTAATTTCAATTTTCTTATCATCTGGATTTTTTTTACATCCGAAGCTGATTAATATAATCAGGAAGAAAGAGCGGTTAAATATTTTTTTCATACCAATTGCTTTTTCTTATCAAACGTAGCCGGAGTACAAAATGCTACATGCTCATTTCAATAGCTAAACAAAAAGCGATAGAATATCCATCGCTTTTTGTTTTTCAGACCTCGCAGGTTTTAAAAACCTGCGAGGTTTATTCTTGTTTAATCCTATTTAGCAAATGCTACAGAACGGGTTTCTCTAATTACAGTTACCTTAATCTGCCCTGGATAAGTCATTTCAGTTTGAATACGGGTCGAAATATCAGCAGCTAATAATTCAGCCTGAGCATCAGTAATTCTTTCACTTTCTACGATTACACGAAGTTCTCTACCAGCCTGGATGGCAAAGGTTTTCTCCACACCTGGATAAGACAAAGCCAGTTCTTCTAAATCTTTCAGTCGTTTAATATAGCTTTCTACCACCTCTCTACGTGCACCCGGACGAGCACCTGAAATCGCATCACAAGCCTGAATAATTGGTGAGATCATCGATGTCATCTCAATTTCATCATGGTGGGCACCAATTGCATTACAAATTTCAGGATGTTCTTTATATTTTTCTGCTAACTGCATGCCTAAAATTGCGTGAGGCAATTCAGGGTTATCATCAGGCACTTTACCAATATCATGGAGTAAACCAGCACGTTTGGCCATCTTCGCGTTTAAGCCCAACTCTGCTGCCATTGTTGCACAGAAGTTAGCTACCTCACGAGAGTGATGTAACAGATTCTGACCATAAGATGAACGGTAACGCATCCGTCCAACCATTCTGATTAATTCAGGGTGTAAGCCGTGAATACCCAGATCAATTACCGTACGTTCACCAATTTCTACAATCTCATCTTCGATTTGCTTTTTGGTTTTCGCAACAATTTCTTCAATACGAGCGGGGTGAATACGACCATCTGTTACCAAACGGTGCAATGCCAAACGGGCAATTTCTCGTCGCACCGGGTCAAAACCAGATAAAATAATGGCTTCTGGTGTATCATCAACAATAATCTCGATTCCTGTAGCAGCTTCTAATGCACGAATATTTCTACCTTCTCTACCAATTACACGACCTTTAATTTCATCACTTTCAATATGGAAAATCGAAACCGAATTTTCAATCGCAGCTTCCGTAGCAGTACGTTGAATGGTTTGGATAACTACTTTTTTAGCTTCTTTACTGGCTGTTAATTTTGCTTCATCTACAATATCCTTGATTTGAATCATGGCTTGTGTACGGGCAACTTCTTTGAGGTTTTCTACCAATTGGTCTTTAGCTTCAGTGGCAGATAAACCCGCAATGGTTTCCAACTGGGTAAGGTGCTGATTTTTTAAAATTTCTACCTCTTCTTGTTTTTTAACTGCTAATTCAGTTTGTTTTTCAAGATTACCTTTTTGTTTATCAAGCTCCTGCTCTTTTTTATTGAAGTTCTCCATCCGCTGATTAACAGATTGTTCTTTCTGTTTCATCGTATTTTCGCGTTGATTGATGGTATTGTTTTTAGCATTCACCTCTTGTTCATGCTCTGCCTTTAATTGCAAAAACTTCTCTTTTGCTTCTAAAAGTTTATTCTTTTTTAAGATTTCTGCATTGTTCTCTGCATCTTTTAAAATCTTTTTCACTTTATTTTGCGCTGCAACTTCCTGCGCTTTAAGCAAATTGCGAAGTAGGAATCTACCTACTACTATACCGATACCTAAGCCTGCTATTAGGGCAAATATGTATCCTAGAATTTCTGTTATCTCCATTTTGTTTTTTAAGTAAAAAAAAACCGCAACTAATTTTTTTAAGTCTCATCATTTTAAACCTCAACTAAGCATAATTGGGATTTAAGCCATTTTCAGGTGCTTAAAGCAGATGAAATACGCCCTCTTAACCCCATAGATATTGAAGTGTTAAGTTTTATAAAATTGAAACTCAAAAAACTAGCTGCGGCTATGTTTTTATGCTAATATATAGGGCATCGTCATCCTGAATGTATTTCAGGATCTTAGTAAACAGGCTCTGAAACAAGTTCAGAGTGACGAATCGCCCAAAGAACGAACCTTTATTTTGTGAAAAAACCGTTTAGTAAAACATCCAATTCCTCAACTTTATCGGCAACGGCAGTATCCTGGTCCTGTACTTTGTTTTCCGTTCTCAATACGGCGGTTGCATAATGCAATACTGCCATAGAAAGAAGATCCTGCTTATCCCTAACCGCATAATTATCTTGATAATCTTTTATGCGCTCATTGATCATTTTAGCCGCCCGTCTCACAATTTCTTCCTCTTCTGTATTCACCTTTAAAGGATAAATACGGTCGGAAATGGTTATTTTAATCGAGATTTCTCCCATTTGTTAGCTTAGTTTCTGATTTTTACGCATCATTTATTTTTTTAACAATGCGATACTTTTATCAATCTCGCGCACAAAATCGTTAATTTTCTGTTTAATGTCAAGCGACTTCTCACTTGTACCGTCTATACTTTTAGCCAGTTTAGTAACCCTTAACTTTTCTTCCAGGTCTACGCGCTTTGCTTTTGAAGTATCAACGGCAACTTTTAACGATTGATTTTCAAGCTTTAATAAATCATTTTCCTCTTGTAAAGCATTGCATAACTCGATTAAACGAGTTGTTTTTTGTAATACCTTATCTAATTGATCTGCAACAGAAGTCATGAATTTATTTCTAAAAATACGAATTTATATTTTATTTCCTAATTTCTGCACCTGCTTGCTGGGTTAAATTTGCAATTAGTTTCTGCATGGTGCTTTCAATCTGTTTATCGGTTAAGGTTTGTTCCTCATCCTGCAAAATAAAATTCAAAGCATAAGATTTTTTACCTTCCGGTAATTTATCACCAACATACACATCAAAAACACCAACTTCTTTAATCAGCTTTTTATCCGTTTTGAAAGCTATTCCTTTCAAGGCATCAAAAGTTACCGTCTCGTCTATTAACAAAGATAAATCCCTGCGCACCTGAGGGTATTTCGAAAGCTCTTTATTAACAATCTTGTTTTTCTTAACGATATCTAAAATTGCAGCCCAATCAAAGTCAGCATAAAAAACTTCGGCATTCACGTTAGCCAATTTACGATCGGCTTTCGTAGCCGCACCAAAACTCACAATAGCCTTATCTCCACGGAAATATTTAATGCCATAAGCGAAATTATCGTCATTTAAGGTATCGGTTTGATAGCCCGAAATCCCCAGGCGGGAAATAACCGCATCCACAGCAGATTTTAAGTTGTAAAACGTTGCTGATTTGGAATTCTGGTTCCATTGTTCACTTTGTTTTGCTCCAGAGATTAACAATAATAACCTGGACCGCTCCACATACTGCTCATTTATTAAATGATAAGTCTTGCCAAATTCATAGAACTTAACATCAGCACTTTTGCGGTTTTGATTATAAGCAACGCTTTCCAAAGCCGGCATCAGCATTTGCTGGCGCATTACATTCAAATCACTGCTTAAGGGATTCAAAATAAAAACTGCTTCATCCAGATTTTTTGAATAAGCAGATTTAGTAAGCGAGTTGCACAAAATCTCTGCATATCCGTTCGCCGTTAACATATCGGCAATTGCATTATGCGTATTTTCTTTCTCTGGCTTTATGCTATAAGAAAGTGAAGCATTTACTTTAGATGGAATTGCAATATTATTGTATCCATAAATGCGTAAAACCTCCTCTGTAATATCGCACTCACGTGTTACATCAACCTTGAAAGACGGAACCCTCAAAGCTAAGGTATCATCTGATGTGCTGGTTGCTGTAATTCCAAGAGAAGTTATAATGTGTTTTATTTCCGCCGAAGGAATATTCGCACCAATTAATTTATTGATGTTGGTATAACTTACTTCAAACTCAAAAGGGCGGATATGATTTGGATAAATATCAGAAACTGATGAGGAAATTTCTCCACCAGCCAGCTCTTTAATTAACAAAGCAGCATATTTAAGCGCGGTTACCGTAATCTCAGGATCTGTTCCACGTTCATAACGGAACGAAGCATCTGTTTTTAAACCATGTCTTTTTGCTGTTTTACGGATAGAAACTGAATTAAAATAAGCACTTTCTAAAAAGATATTTTTAGTCTCTGAACTCACTCCTGAACTTTTCCCTCCAAACACACCGGCTATAGCCATTGGTGCTTCTGCATTACAGATTACCAAATCATTAGCACTTAATTTGCGTTGTACGTCATCAAGCGTTACAAAAGGCGTTCCCTCGGCTACCTTCTTTACCATCACTTTTCCACCAGCAATTTTATCGGCATCAAAGGCATGTAATGGCTGACCAAAACCATGCAATACGTAATTGGTAATGTCTACTATATTATTGATCGGACGAAGGCCAATCACTTTTAATTTATCTTTCAACCAATCCGGAGATTCAGCTATCGTGACACCAGAAATGGTTACGCTACTGTACCGCGGACAAGCTTCTAAATCTTCCACCTCAACAGCGATAACTAAATTTTCATTATCTGTTTTGAAAGCTGAAAGGTCTGGCATTTCATATTCACTTCTGAAATAAGCTGCTAAATCTCTGGCTACACCCAAATGAGATGCTGCATCGGCACGGTTTGGCGTTAATCCGATTTCAAAAACAAAATCATCATCCATTTTAAAATGATCCTTAGCGCGAATACCAATTTCTGTATCATCTGCCAAAATCATAATGCCATCATGAGATTTACCGAGACCAATTTCGTCTTCTGCACAAATCATTCCCTGCGAAACTTCGCCCCTGATTTTTGATTCCTTAATTTTGAAAGGCTCGCCTTCTAACGGATAAACGGTTGTACCCACGGTAGCAACCACCACTTTTTGCCCGGCGCCAACATTTGGTGCGCCACAAACAATCTGAAGATTATCTTTCCCACCAACATTAACGGTGGTTACCCGTAAACGATCTGCATTGGGATGTTGTATGCAAGTTAAAACTTCTCCAATAACCAAGCCTTCCAAGCCACCCACAACAGGCTGAACTTGATCAACACTTTCTACCTCCAAACCAATATCGGTAAGGATTAGCGACAGCTCTTGCGGCGTTTTATCTATTTGAACGAATTGTTTTAACCAGTTATATGATATTTTCATTTGTTAGGATCAGGTAGCGAGTATCAGGTATCAGGATTCAAATCCTGATGATTACTCTATTTCATAAAACGCAAAGATATTATTTAAAGCGCAAAGCAAAAAGCTAAACCAGAAATCCTGATGTAATTAATGCTGAATTTGATTTGTAATCTAAAAAAAGAATTTTTCCGTCATCTCGACTGGGGTGCAGCGAAATGGAATAACAATTATGTTTACGCCGGTTAAAGATCAAACCTAATGCCCGATTTTAAGGTTCGATAAAATTACGGCACAGGCACCTGCCCCGATAACCAACATGATTACTGAAATTAAAATCAGGATTAAACCAGGCTTTAGCGGTTCTTTCCTGGCTGATTTGATGATCACCTGCACTATGCCAACAATAAACAGCACAACAACAGCAAGCCAATAAATGATAAGTCCCATGTTAACTGTTAGCTAATAATACAGCGCAGGCGCCCCCACCAATTACAACCAAAACAATCGAAGCAATAAGCATTTGAACACCCAGCTTTACAGGCTGATTATTTGATGATTTTACAATAATGGTGATAATCCCGCCAATAAAAAGCGCCACAATAGCAAAACCATAAAGAAATATCAAAATTAAACCCATATTAATTCATATTTAATTTATCCCTGATGGCATCAATTTTATTATCCCGATAAAAAATATTCATGGTTTCGAAAGGTACGATCTTATACTTATCACTAACAATATGAACACATGATTTCTTCACCGCCCGGACGTCAAAATCAAGGGGATCCATAAAATTCATAATGATAATGCGAAACAGGTTATCGTAACTTAAATTATCTGATTTCACCCGGGGCAAACAGCACATCAGTTCGCCAAAAGTATCTTCTGCACAATCTACCGAAACACCCGTGCTAAATAAATTCAGCATATGTTCTTTCAATTTTTCATCGTGTTCAAAAACAATGGTATTTTTAGAATTGTTCAGCAAATCTTCCGGGTTAATTAAATGCGTCATCGGAATAACTTCATCACCAACTTTTAAAGCATAAGCCATGCAAAGTGCATCAGGATTGCAAGGTACCGGAATCAAATCCTGTGGCGTAAATGTAGGATATTGCTCGTAAATTTTGCGTCTTACCTCCGTTAAAGTAATCCTGCCCTGCTGGTCGTTATAATCATCATTCCTGCCCGCAACCTGTGTTGGCTGAAAAGTTACCCCGCGAACGCAACGTTGCTTCAGGGCATAATCAAGAATATCACCAATTTCATGATCGTTTAAACCTTTCTGTAGCGTAACCACCAATGTGGTTGATACGTTAAACTGATTTAAATGTTCAATTGCTTTTCTCCTAACCTCAGTGAGGTCTTCACCCCGCATTTTAGTTAAAACTTCCGCACTAAAACTATCAAATTGAAGATAGATTTCAAAATCGGGCATATAAGAAGCCAGTTTTTCTACAAAGTTGATGTCCTTTGCAATCCGGATGCCATTGGTATTCACCATTAAATGTTTGATGGGTTTGGTTTTAGCCAGATCCAGTATTTTGAAAAATTCGGGATGCACCGTAGGTTCGCCACCAGAAAGCTGAACAACATCCGGCTCACCTTCATTGGCTACCACCACATCCATCATCCGCTCAATTTCAGTTAATGTCCGGTGTCTTCCGTAATTGGGTGATGACATGGCATAACAAGTAGGACAGGCTAAATTACAGCGATCAGTCACTTCAATTACCGTCAGGCAGGAATGCTGCTCATGATCGGTACAAAGGCCGCAATCATACGGGCAACCGTAATGCACTTTGGTATTGAATTTCAGCGGCATTTCTGATTGCTTGTTGTAATTGCGGATTTGTTTATAATATTCTACATCATCAGCAATCATCACTTTACTATCGCCATGCGTTCTGCAGTTTTTCAACATAAAAACTTTTGCATCCTGAAAAACAATTTTCGCATCGCAAAGCTGAAGACATTCCGGACAAAGGCTTTTGGTGTAATCGTAATAAATATAATCTCTCGTATTGGCCATATCTCCTTAAGTGAAGGTTTTTTTCGTGATTCTGATATTGAATTTATAATAATACGCAAAAATTAATATTGCCGACCAATGAATGCTACTTAAATTTAAAAATAATGGCTGATAAGGCTTTATAAATTCGATCAGAAAGCGAAATAGAAAATAGAGCACCATGAACAATTTAAAGCGATCGCCATTTAGGAGGTTTGCATTTTTGAGGGCCCTGAAAAAACAGAAAAGTAAAACCAGGTAAATCATTTCATAAAGCATAATCGGGTGCCTCCTGATCCCATCACCCAAATCCATTCCAGAAAACAAGGAAGTTGGAATGCCATAGGTTGGCTCATCAATTCCCATAGAAAAACAACCGATGCGCCCAATAAATAAGGCAGCCAAAATCGGAACCACATAAATATCGCCTGAGGCAATATTAACCTTAATAATCTTTTTAATGATTTCCACTCCGAATAAACCACCTAACAAACCGCCAACAATTGTTTTACTTTGATAGAGAATAGAAAAGTTGAGGTGCTGCAACACTTCCGGCGTTTCTAAAACGGCAACCACCCTCGAGCCGATCAATGCACCAAGCATGGCCCCAAGCATAATCCACAAGCGGTTTTCATCAGAAATGGGATCAACGATCCCCTTCT
The DNA here is from genome assembly GCF_009674725.1 of Pedobacter petrophilus. GTDB lineage: Bacteria > Bacteroidota > Bacteroidia > Sphingobacteriales > Sphingobacteriaceae > Pedobacter > Pedobacter petrophilus. Next base: position 112,619 of record NZ_WKKH01000014.1, read on the forward strand.
TTAAATAGTAATAAACCCTAACACCGATGATGAATGCAAGGGTTTCGAAAATATAGTGGTAATGATAGAGGCTACCAAATAGCTCGAACTGAAATGGAAAAGGACTGTAAGCCCCCAATATAAGCCCTCCTAAAACCAAAGCCTTGCGAAAACGGGTAAATGATCAGACGGGTATCTTTTATCTTTGCTATCACTGAGCACTGCAAATTTCTGAACTTTGAATCCTTTGTTTACAAAAATATAATCAATCCTGTCTTTCAAATCACCATTAAAATCAAACCCGTTAAAAGTTCCAGCCGGTCCGTATGGTGCCTCCATCGAAATTTCTTTTGCATCTGTCAGGAAAGATTTTATTGTCGAAATGGCTTCAGTTTCTGGTGTAACGTTTAAATCGCCGGTGAATACTACAGGCAAAGTTGGTGCAATCTGCTGAATCTTCTTTTTCAATAACCTGGCAGATTCGATTCTTGCCTGTACGCCGATATGATCATAATGGGTATTGAACACTAAAAATTCTTTCTTATTTAAATTATCGAACAACCGCACCCAGCTACAAACTCTATTTAGAGCTGCATCCCAACCTTTTGAAGGCACATCTGGCGTTTGCGAAAGCCAAAATGTTCCGCCATCTTTCTTAGTAAAACGATCCTTATCAAAATATACAGCAGAAAACTCGCCTTTACGTTTTCCATCCTCGCGACCAACACCTACCACTTCAAAATTTGAGTTCTCAAGCAAGGCATCAAACTGCTCAGGCAACGCTTCCTGAACACATAGGATATCGGCATCGTGAAATTTAACCAAAGCTTTAACATTGTCTTTCCGGTTTGGCCAGGCATTTACACCGTCAGAAGCAACATTTAAGCGTATATTGTAAGTAATAATATTGATGGGCATTCCTTTTTGCTGCGAAAATGCAATTGTAGAAATAAGAAGTAGTACGGTAATAATCTTAAATGCTTTCATAAAATGATATAATTTCAATTTGCAATATTACCAATTTCATGTTAAATCAGTTTTAAGTATTGAAGTTGTTATAAACACCTGTGTTAACATGATAAATATGATTTCTTTATCCATAAAAGAGCTATATTTATTTAAACCCCCAATCTTACAATCCTAAAAACACAATTATAACTCCTCGACACCCTGATCTTATAATCCTAAAATCATGTAATCATAGTCCGCTCTGATCTTACAATCCTAAAAACCTTGATAATCATAACTCCTCGATACCCTGATCTTATAATCCTAAAATCATGTAATCATAGTCCGCTCTGACCTTACAACCCTAAAAACCTTGATAATCATAACTCCTCGATACCCTGATCTTATAATCATGTAATCATAAGTCTGCTCTGATCTTACAATCCTAAATCTTGATAATCATAGTCCGCTCTGATCTTTTAATCCTTTAATCATAGTCCCTACATCATCTGGTCATCCTTATAACTATAATACCGATTGTTGGCAAAAATCAGATGATCTACTACGTATAACCCCAGCATTTGTCCGGAGGCAATTAGGTCTTTCGTTAGTTTATCATCGCTATCACTAGGCTTTAAACTTCCTGACGGATGATTATGTGCCAATACAATGTTTGCTGCATTGTACTCCAGTGCTATTTTAAAAATTATTTTTGGATCAGCAACAGTGCCTGCCTGCCCGCCTTTGCTGATCAGGTGCTTGCCGATAATATGGTTGGAGCGATTAAGAAGCAAAATCCAGAATTCTTCGTGATTCAGACCGGTAAAAGTTCGGTGCAAATACCGATGGACATCGCTTGAGGCGGTAACCTGAAGAACCTGTTCTTCCTGGGTTTCCTTTCTGCGGAGGCCGAGCTCGAGCGCTGCGACTATAGAGACTGCTTTGGCTTCGCCTATTCCTTTAAATTTAGAAAGATCCTGAATGGATGCCTTCCCGATCTTGATGAGGTTATTATCGTAGAACGATAAAATTCGCTTGCTTAAATCTACAGCGGTTTCATTTCTATTCCCCGATCCGATCAGGATGGCTATTAACTCGGCATCAGTTAGATACCTCCGTCCGTGTTGCAATAATTTTTCTCTTGGGCGGTCTTCCTCAGCCCAAAGTTTAATACCAAGTTTCTGATCGTAGTTCTCCATTTTTTCGACAAAAAAAAGGCATCCCAACGTTTGGTTGGGATGCCTGATACTAATATCGTAAAAAAAATGGATTATCCTAAACCGTTAACGAATTTCGTTAATTTTGATTTATTATTAGCCGCTTTGTTTTTGTGAATAATGTTCTTTTTAGCTAAACGATCTAACATAGAGATTACTTTAGGCAATAAATCTGAAGCAGATTTTTTATCTTCTGCAGCACGTAATCTTTTAATAAAAGTACGTGTAGTTTTTGCCTGATATCTGTTACGTAAACGTTTTGTAGCGTTTGCTCTAATTCTCTTTAATGAAGATTTATGATTTGCCATTTCTATTTAGCCTTTTATTTTTCTTTAATCGTTTCCTATAATTCGGGTTGCAAATATAGAGTTTATCTTTTTAAAATACAAAAGATTTTAAAAATTTTATTCCCTAATTTTTGTTATCAATTCCGAACTGCGAAAATACGATAAATTTATTCATTAATAACACGTAAACTGCAATAATAAAATTTAATTTGAATGCCTAAAACATGGGCAAAAATGCTATTTTTGAGGAAAACACATTCTGAGTGAAAAAACGAATAGCCATTTTTGCATCCGGTTCTGGCTCCAATGCCCAAAAAATAATGGAGCATTTTAAACGCAGTAACGAGATAGAAATTTCGCTGGTGCTTACTAATAACGCTGATGCTTATGTACTTCAAAGGGCTGACAACTTCGAAATTCCTACCCATATTTTCGACAAACACGAATTTTATAAAACAGAAGAAGTAATAGATTTACTAAAAAATCTCGATATCGATTTTATAGTACTGGCGGGCTTCCTTTGGTTGATTCCTCAAAATTTAATCGCCGCCTACCCCGGCAGAATTGTAAATATTCACCCGGCTATTCTACCAAAATTTGGTGGAAAAGGCATGTATGGCGATCATGTGCACAATGCTGTAATTGCTGCCGGCGAAAGTGAGGGTGGCATTACCATTCATTATGTTGACGAAAATTATGATGAGGGTGAATACATTTACCAGGCCAGATATAAAATTGACAAAGGCGACAACCTGGAAATGGTGAAGTTTAAAGGGCAACAGTTAGAGCACCTGCACTACCCAAGGGTTGTAGAAACGGTGGTGAAAAAGATTAAGAAATAGGATTATACGTTTTATTGTACACAGCGTTAAGCGTATAACATCGGCTAAAAAAGCTCAGATTAGAACTGATTAAGCTAAAAACAGATCATTCTCAAAAGCTAAAAATAGCTGGAAAATTACGTTTGGCAGAACGGTCGGCCATGCGTGCATGCTGTCTGATGCATTTTTTTAATCTTAAAAATTCTTCTGGCAACAAATTGCATACACACGTTACTGTTTCTCCATATTTGCTTACAAATGGTATTGTTGCCACATCCTTTATATTATTCCTGAACAAAACAAAGGTATGTTTAGGGAATGCGAAAGGTATTTCATTCAACTTACCAACGCACCGATCTTGCTCAAACATAAATTAGGCAATCCGTTTTCAGGCTCAAATTACCGCACCCTGCAATATGCTCCATGCGATCTGCTCCCTGCTATCCGGCCTGGCATATAGGCTTTACCATTGCAAACACCTTTTACAAGTAACCTAAAACACCATCAGGCAAAATGATTAAATCAACCTTACTTGATCATCACCTTTTTACCAGTTTTTGCAGCAATTTTAGCCGCTTCTAAAATTTTAACCACAATTAAATTGTTCTCTAAAGAAGATAAATCATTTTCAGGTATGATTTCTTTTCTCAATACCGCAGCCAGGTAGCTCAAACTACTGGCATAAGCCGGTGCAAGTGCTTTTGCTTTATATACCTTATAATCGGCCTTGCCATTTTCTTTCAAACGCAACTGCTGTTCATTAACTGCCTGTATGTAACCTGTTTTCCCGAATACTTCCATATCCTTAATACTGAAAGGCCAGTTCCACGAAGCTTCAATGATGCCGGTCGCATCCGGGTACTCCAGCAAAATCGTAGCATCATCATCCACTTTCGGGTAAATAGCAGGTTTAATTTGATGTGTAATCGCAGACACGGCTATTGGCGCCTTGCCATTCATAAGCCAGGTCATTAAATTAGCGCCATAACAGCCAAAATCGGCTAGCGCACCTGCCCCATTTTTAGCCGGATCAGTCAGCCAGCTCAAAAACGCTTTGCTCACCCCAATTTCCTTTGGTCCCTGGTGCCCGTCGTGTACTATCATCTTCCGCACCTCACCTATTAAATTTTGTTGTTTTATATTCAGGTAAGCTTCCTGGTTACTCGGATACCAGGTGGTTTCATAATTCGTAAGCAAATGGATGTTGTGCTTTTTTGCAAGCTGAACCATTTTCTCTGCATCTTTAACCGTTGTTGCCAATGGCTTCTCCACCATTACAGAAATCCCCAGGGGCGCAGCCGCCTCCACCACGGCCAAATGATCGCTGATGGCATTATAAGCCAGCACGGCATCTGGTTTACGTTTTTGCAACAGAGCAGGCAGGTCAGGAAAAAATAAGCTATCTGCCAGTTGATAACGCTGCTTAAAACGCTGTATTAAATCCGGATTACTTTCTGCAATGCCGATGATGTTCACCTCTCCCTTCTGATAACTATTCATAACCAGGTAAATGTGATCATGATTCAGCCCGGCCACGGCGACATTCAATTTTGCCTGCTGCGCCATGGTTTCAAAACAAATCGTAAATGTGGCAAATAGTGCAAATGCAAATTTCCAAATGGACTTATGGCTCATGGTTAAACGTTTTAGATGGTTTCATTAAGGTATACCAAGGTAAAAATTAATTTAAAAGAACCTTCAGGCACATAAAAATATTACAAATTGAACTACACGGAGCCGAAGAGTCAGGACAAGACGAGAAGATGGTCTTGTGATATCCATGGCTTCGATACTATCGGGTAAGGTGGATTTTGAAATCGGTGAGGAAGACTTAATAAGCCTATATTTAACCAGAGCATACAAAGGCTATGCGCAAAGAACGCAAAGGAAAAATTAAAACACCACCATGGATAAACACCTCATCAATCTGCTTAATTATGGCTTTACCATTGCAAAAAAACTTTTACAGGAACAGTCTGAATTTTATCCAATAGCGGTTTATCTTAATAAAAATAATCAGCCTTTACAGCATATCGTTTTTTTTGGTGATGAGTTTCCACTAAGCACCGAATTAATTAAACAATTGGAAACAGATTTAACAAGGTTATTTGGCGATCAAGAATCTTTAACCTATGCGATTATTTACAATACATTAGTTACCAGGCCTTCAATTGAAGGCAAAACAGATGCTATTATCGCTAAATTTTATAGCCATTTAGATAAACATATCGGCTATTATTTTTTGCCTTATGAAATTGAAGAAGATCAAGTTATTTTACATGAAGGTTGGCTGGAGTAAAACAAGAAACCCTGGCTACCCAACTCGGCATTAGCCAGCAGGCCATTAGCAAAAAGAGCAGAGCGAAGAAATTGAGGATAGCACTTTAGAGAATTAGCAAAGGTATTGGGGTTGACAGCAGAATCAATAAAAAATTTCAGCGAAGAAGCTGTTTTTAATATTATTGGCAATACCTGGATAAACCGCTTCAAATTGACCCCTCTTCACCACTTTAAAAAGCCCCCCTTAGCCGAGTTAATTTAATAAGGTCC
>NZ_WKKH01000015.1 GCF_009674725.1 Pedobacter petrophilus
TCACAACATCATTAACCTGCTTTTCAGCCCATCCGTTTCCTCCGAAGCGGGATGCAAAGGTAGCAAAAATTACCACCGCCACAAATCAATAACAGGATAAAATGAAGCCAAAACCGTAAGCAGCTGGAAATCATCAGGGAAAAATCTAAAAAAGGTAAAACCTTTTGGAAAGAAGGGGGTTTTGAGGGGTTGGTTGAAAAAAGGTTAGCGGGTTAGTAGCGATCGATCGTATATGGTTGAGAGGAATTTTCAGGCAGGTAAAAGTTGATTTAGGTAATGGATTAGCCGGATAATAGAGCTTTGTGATTTATAGCTTGAGATGATTCATGCTTTCGTAAGATAGTGATGTTATAGTTGATACCTTATATAATATAGTGTAAGAAAAAGCAGCGACCCAGGTACGTGGGGGATTAAGCAGAACAAAAACCTGTAATGCTTAGCTTGGGATGCGAAAGCCTGGTCAATTTTTAGGGTTGGCACTAACTAAGCCTGACTTACACTAAATGCAGAGGGTAAAAAATCTAGTGTTTATTTTCACACGATGACTTAACGCGTATAGCGATCGCTGTAACCACCTAACAAGGCCAAACCATTGTTTCTTCGTTCTGCTCTTAGACCGGCATGGTCAATTTTTTGGGATGGCACTGTCCAAGCCTAACTACTGACTTAGATAGAAAAATTGCGAGCCGGCACTTTTGTTTCTTTTGGCGCCAAAAGAAAACAAGCCTTTCCGGGCAGGACATGAATAAAATCCCTACCAATCCCGTACAACTTATCGCTATAATCAATAGCTTAGTTAAATGCTATTAATATCTCGTTGGGGAAATGATTTGTTGGGCTTATTATTTCCAAATCTTTGCAATGCCTGTGGAACCAGCTTGTTCCATAGCGAAAAGCTTATTTGTACAAAATGCTTATTTGACCTCCCTTTCACAGATTATCACCTTTATCAAGAGAACAGGGTAATTAAACAGCTATGGGGTAGGGTGCCTTTAAATGCCGCCATGGCAATGCTTTATTTCAGGAAAGGTGCAAAAGCTCAAAAACTGATTCATAGTTTAAAATACAATGGTAAAACAGATGTAGGGATTTTATTGGGCACCATGATCGGGGAACGGTTAAATGCAAGTCCGCATTATTCGGATATCGATTTTATTATCCCCGTACCCCTGCACAAACATAAATTACGATCAAGGGGCTATAATCAAAGTAGTTTTATTGCTGATGGTATCGCAGCGCATATGAATCTCCCTGCAGATGAAAGCATTTTGATCCGATCGGTTGCTACAGAAAGTCAGACGAAAAAAACGCGGTTTAGCAGATATGAGAATATGAAAGCTGTTTTCAAAATTAAAAAAGGTGATTTAATTGTAGGCAAACATATCTTATTAGTAGATGATGTGATTACCACCGGCGCTACCCTCGAATCCTGCGCGAACATTTTATTAGCTCATGGCGCCCTAAAAGTTAGTATTGCAGCGGTAGCTTTCGCAGAATAATTTTCGCCTCTTTACATCACGCGCCAAAGGATTGATGGGTTTCTTTTTATGTTTCTGGTTTCGGCATGCAGCAAACGCGGACAGTCAACATTTGATCCTTCGATACAATTGGTTTTAAAATAAATGAAATGATACCATTTTCACTTCACAAGGTTCGATCACCAGATAAATAAAAATCAAAATGCAAACTTCAGTGGCTATCTACAAAAAGACCTGAAAGAAAAACAAAAAAATTTCCTTCTACATAAGGTTGTTACGAGATATATTAAGTTTTTGTTAAGTTTCAAAAACTATTAGCACGCCATCGTGTTATTATACCGAGAGCGTTAATTTAGATGGTAAGGGTCGATATTTCTTTTTAGGATATCGGCCCTTTACTTTTTGCTAAGATTTCCAGAACCTCTTGGAAGATAAGGTTACGGATCTAACCATAAAATTAGCGCAATTTAATCAACCGGATGGATCATCACAATCTGGTAATCAAAAAGAGCTTTACAAATTAATGCAAAGCTCCATATTATTTAACCGCGAAGGTTTGATATTATTTATATAAAGGAAAAGCGCTTACCAGTTTAATCACTTCATCTTTAACTGCATTTAAATTGGCTTCATCGTCTGGATGAGTTAACACCTGATCAATCAGATCAACAATTTTTTCCATTTCAGATTCTTTCAAACCACGTGTGGTAATCGCCGCTGTACCTACACGAATTCCAGAAGTAACAAAAGGAGATTTATCATCAAAAGGAACCATGTTTTTATTTACCGTTATTTCAGCTTTCTCTAATGCATTTTCTGCAGCCTTTCCGGTAATGTTTTTGTTCCTCAAATCGATTAACATCAAGTGATTATCTGTACCACCAGAAATAATTCCGTAACCTTTAGCCACGAAAGCTTTTGCCATCGCCTGTGCATTCGCAGCAACCTGTTTAATATAGGTACCATATTCTTCAGTTAAGGCTTCGCCAAAAGCAATGGCTTTAGCCGCAATAATATGCTCTAGCGGCCCACCCTGCGTACCTGGAAAAACAGCCATATCCAACAAATTGCTCATCATGCGCGTTTCGCCTTTCGGTGTTTTTAATCCCCATGGGTTTTCAAAATCCTTCCCCATCATAATCATCCCACCACGTGGACCACGCAAAGTTTTATGTGTGGTAGTGGTTACAATATGGCAATGAGGAAGTGGGTTTGCCAGTAAACCTTTTGCAATCAACCCGGCAGGGTGAGAAATATCAGCTAAAACCAAAGCGCCGATTTTATCTGCTACCGAACGAATGAAGGCATAATCCCACTCACGGGAATAAGCAGAAGCGCCACAGATAATTAATTTCGGTTTTTCTGCTAAAGCAACTTCTTCCAGCTTTTTATAATCAATTAATCCAGTCTCTTTTTCTACACCATAAAATAAGGGCTGATAAAGTTTTCCGGAAAAGTTTACAGGCGAACCGTGTGTTAAGTGGCCACCATGAGAAAGATCAAAACCTAAAATTTTATCTCCGGCTTGCAAAACAGCCAGCATTACCGCTGCATTTGCCTGTGCGCCAGAATGCGGCTGAACATTTACCCATGCTGCACCAAATAATTCTTTTGCCCTATCAATAGCAATTTGCTCTACCACATCAACAACCTGGCAACCGCCATAATAGCGTTTCCCTGGTAAGCCTTCAGCATATTTGTTTGTTAAAACTGAACCGGCAGCTTCCATCACTTGCTTGCTTACAAAGTTTTCAGATGCAATAAGTTCTAAACCATGTTCCTGGCGGTTTAATTCCTTATCAATTAGTTCAAAGATTTTGGTATCGCGTATCATCCTGTTTAGGTTTGTGTTTTTTTGGCAAAAGTAAGAAATTAATCCTTAACGCAGAGATGAATATGAGATAATTACAGGATAAATGTTCACCCAAAAAGATTCGAAATATAGACAGAGAAATTTAGACTTGTGATACAGATTGCATTTCTGCTTACCGGCGTTATTACGTGGATAGCAATGGAAAAATAAACCACAAAGAATACCGAGAAAGGCACTAAGAAACACAGGAGCTTGTTATTAGAATGCCTGCCTTAACAGTTTATTTTTAAACATCTACACCTCAAATACATCAGGCAATTCATCATATTGATTTTTTATAATCAACATCCTTCAGAACTACAGAGAGGGCGAACCCTGTTATCATCATCCTGCTCTCCGGCCTGGGAAATGATGGAAGGAGAAAACGTTTAAAGCTTTGACTACAATCTTTCAAACCACCACTACCCAAGGCAGCGCGTTCTCTCCCGATCCTTCATCGGGTGCTTGTGCTGCCGAAATTAAGCTTTAACGATTTTATCCGACATCAGTTCCAAGCCTTGAGTTTTGCTTCTTTTTGTCAAGAAAAAGAAGATAACCCTTCGGCGGCCAGCCGAGGCAAGCCAGCGCAGCAGCCAAATGATTGATAAGCCACAATAAGATAGATTGCTTCACACCCTCACTCAACCCCAACTTCAGTTCGCAATGATTTTTCGTATAAGGAATAGGTCCTGAATTAAGTTCAGAAGGACTACCGCTTTAACCCACTGTTCATGCAATGGCGAAAACAATGTTTACATTCAATAACCTCATGAATCTAATGAAGCACATCGCTATTTCCATGATGCTATTTCCACCCTGCCCTCCGGCCTGGGAAATGATGGAAGGAGAAAACGTTTAAAGCTTCTCCCACAACCTTTCAAACCACCACAACCCAAGGCAGCGCGTTCTCTCCCGATTCTTCATCGGGTGCTTGTGCTGCCGAAAAAAAGCTTTAACGATTTTATCCGACATCAGTTCCAAGCCTTGATTTTTTTGTTACTTTTTTGATCAAGCAAAAAAGTAAGAGCCTTTCGGCGGCCAGCCGAGGCAAGCCAGCGCAGCGGCCAAATGATTGATAAGCCACAATAAGATAGATTGCTTCACACCTTCACTCCACTCCACTTCAGTTCGCAGCGATTTTTTGAACATAATCGTTTATCTATACCTTGTATCCCATCAAACGAACAACGAGCAACGAAAAACGAACACACTCCGAAACCTTCGTAAACTCTTCCTGAAATAGCCAGATTGAATCTAAAAATCTCTGTATAAATTTCTGAAGGTACTTCTTACACCAAACGTTACTAAGCCGGTATTTTGAGTAGTTAATGCGGAAGACTCCCTTCTGATGATTCCGCCTATTTCAGCGCGAAGGTTGTATTTTGGATTGATCAGATAAGAAACCTTTGCTTCTGTAAAGAATAAGTTTGTTTTTATTCCCTGACCGGTACTCACACCATAATCCTGTACCCGGGTTTCATAACTTAAAAAGATATTTTTTCCATAATTCAAGCCTGCCGGATCTGCACCATAGTTGGCATAAATCATTTGACCCTGAAAATCAAATCGTTTATAGCTATAATTCAACAAACCCAAAAACTCCCTGAAGTTGGCGCCAAAGGGGTGAGCCAGGGGCTGGTTCATGGCTGCGTAATTTGAAACACGATCGAAGTGGGCGTAGGTATAAGGTTTAGCAGTGTTAAATTCTGCCAGGTAATTTAAACGGGGTACCTTAAATAAATCTGAACCCCTGAAACCCACCTGAATGGCATGTTTATTGGCCCAATAGCCATTGCTTGAAAATATTTCTTTAGCTGTAAACTCATCAAACATAAACTGACCATAAATGGTCGTTTTATCCAGGATTTCATACTTTAAATTAACACCCAAACGCATTTTGTCCGGAGAAGTGGTATTGGCACTTTCTACAGAACGCAGGAATATAAACGGGTGTGCGTAATTAAAATCGAAGCCTCTTTTCCCTTCCTTTTCGGCATCAGCCCAGGTTACTGCCTGGAAAAAGCTTGCAGAGAAACGTTTGGTAATGTTCCAGTCCAGGTAATGCGCAGCCATCCACTTACCACGATCGCCCAGCCTGCGGTCTTCTGTAAACCTTTCCGCACCGGGATCTAACATATAAGCGAAAATGGTTTGGTATTGCACGTTCCCCAAAGTAGCCCTTAACCTTAAAAAGGAATAGTTTGCAGCAACATCCGAAAGCAACATGGAACGGTAACCATCACCGATAAAATTTTTATCGTAACCTAAGGCAATGTTTAAATGCTTATTGGCAGTAAAAGAAAGCAATGCAGTAGCGTAAGACCAATCTTTTGTTTTGCCATCTAATTTACCGGTCATTTCACTTGGCACCACCTGGTTGGTGTTAATGAAGTCGGTGACGTAGTTGGCAAATACCCCTTGATTTTCGTAAGCACTGGCATAAAAGGAGAACTGCTTGCCAATGTCGCCACCAATCTGGAAGCCCCGGGTGTTTAACCAGGTCGTTTTACTTTCTTTAAACTCCCTTCCGATCTGGAAATCAGGCAGGAAATCAATATAAACGTTGTAATCATCACCATTAAAATTGACCAGATGCTCATCTGTCAGTTTTCTTCTTACCCAGCTTCTTTTGTTCAGGCTATCTACGCCCATTTTCATTAAAGACTGGTATTGACCCACCAACAAGCTATCATCAGCATAAAAACCCCTTATAGAACTGTGGAAGCTGGAGTTAATATCATAAACAGAAGGATTTAATTTTTGATAAAACTGGTAAGAATATGGAATATTTTGATTTGGAGTTTGCGCAAAGGCTACATTATTTATCGCAAATAATGTAATGATGGCAAACAATAAGATTATAAGCGGGGTATTAGTTCTTTTCATCCGTATGGTCTAGTTCTTCGTAAATTGAATTATTGCTCTTGTATTCTTGTACCAGTTGTTTCATCATCACCACCACCTGTCTGTTATCGTTTGATTTGGCACAGTTGATCAGTTTGTAGATGTGTTGTTCTACATCATTAAATATATATTCCCTTACTTTCCCGATCATGATTTTATGGTGATGGGTAGGCATGGTATTCTCGTTATCATTTAATAACTCTTCAAATAATTTTTCACCGGGACGGAGACCACTATACTGAATCTTAATGTCTTGGTTAGGGATCAGTCCGGCTAAACGAATCATCTTTTTGGCCAGCTCTACAATTTTAACCGATTTACCCATATCAAAGATGTAAATCTCGCCCCCAACACCCATATTTCCGGCCTCCAGTACCAAACGGCAAGCCTCTGGAATGGTCATAAAATAACGGGTAATTTCCGGATGCGTAACTGTAACCGGCCCTCCCTTTTCGATCTGGTGTTTAAACCGGGGAATCACCGAGCCATTAGAGCCCAGTACATTGCCAAACCTTGTGGTAATAAACTTCGTAATGGGCTTAACATTCAGGTCATTAATATAACTTAATCCGTTGCTAAAGATATGGTTTTGATTAATTAAAGTATTGTTTAAAGACTGTACATAAATCTCCGCAATTCTTTTTGACGCACCCATGATATTGGTAGGGTTAACGGCTTTATCGGTAGAGATCATTACAAATTTACGTACCCCGTATTTTACGGATAAATCGGCAAGGATTTTGGTACCCATCACATTGGTTTTTATGGCTTCGCAAGGGTTATCCTCCATTAAAGGCACATGTTTATATGCTGCTGCATGGTAAACAAAATGTGGTTTGTAAGTCTGAAACAGGTATTCCATTCTGTTGATATCGCGTGCATCGCCTACGGCGGCATGATAGTTGGCATTCTGACTAGACTCTTCCAGCTCGAGGTATAGGTCGTGGAGGGCAGTTTCAGACTGATCATTCAGGATAATCAGGCTGGGTTCAAACTTCAGCAACTGGCGCACAATTTCACTGCCAATAGAACCGGCAGCGCCCGTAATTAAGATTCGTTTATTTTTAATCTGGCTCCGGATGCCTTCTACGTCGATTTCGATGGTTTTCCGGTTAAGCAGATCTTCAATATTCAGGTTCTGAATTTGGGAAGATTGTAATTTCCCGTCAATCCAGACGTTGGAAGGTGGAATGTTTAACACCACGACATCATAAGCCAGGCAGGCATCAACAATTTCATTTTTCACCTCAATCGGGATACTGAAGGAAGCAAAAATAAGTTCGTCTATCTCCCTGTTGGAGATCAAAAGCCTTAATTCCTTTGCATCCAGAATCCTCACCCCATCGATGGTTTTCCCTACTTTCCGAACATCATCATCTACAAAAGCAACAATGTTTTTATTCACGCGGTTATCGTGATCAAACGTTCTTTTGGTGGCCACACCGGCCTCGCCCGCGCCATAAATAACCACCCGCATTTTATCCAGGTGGAGGTTTTTAACGTAAGTGAAAAAGTATTTGATTAAAATCCGATAAGTGATCAGCAATACAAAGCTCACTAAACCATAAACCACCACGATGATGTTGGAGATGAGCATCTTAGCACTAAACGCGAGAATAGTTACATTTAGCACAAATAAAATTGCGCTGCTTAATACCACAGCAAACAAAATGCGCAAGGTATCCTGAGCGCTGGTATAACGAATAATCCCACTATAGGATTTTACGGATAGAAAAACAACAATATTAATTGCAATGGTAACCAATGCACTACGGCTAAAAAAGATCACATCTAAATCGGTGATATCAAAATTATACCTAATAAAATAGGCGGCTCCAAGGGAGATCAGGCAAATCATCAAATCTATGATGAAGATGAGCCAGCGGGGAACTATATTAACTTTGCTAAACACCGGTTTCTTTAACTATTATCTGCATGGTTACTGTGTATTAACTGGCGTCTGCCCTGAATAATCAACCGCAACACCACAATAAACGTACCTGTTATGATTAAAATCAGCGCAAGATAAGATAAATTGTTTGTTGAACGATAAATTAAGCAGGCGTTAACCCCCAGCTGAACCAGGCAATAGCCGATTGCAACGTTTAAATGGGGAATTTTTTTCTCATTGGCGAGAAACTGATAAAAGTGCGTCCGGTGGGCTTCACTGATATTTTCTCTTCTGATCAACCGGAAAAGGATGGTACTCACTACGTCCCATCCATACACCAGCAGCAATAAAATATAACTCAGGTTCTCAGTTGCGATGATGAGTTTCAAAATGAAAAATAAAATAATGAAAGCAATGCTCACGCTTCCTACATCGCCTGCAAAACACCTTGCGTTTTTGCGAAAGTTAAAGAAGTTAAAAATCAGAACAGCAATAATGGCGATGATCAGCACCATTTGATCTGCAAAAAGCGTTTCATTATTATTGATATAGAGTAAGGTAAGCAAAGTGAGCAAAGCGTAACTACCGGTGATTCCGTTAATGCCATCCATAAAATTTACGGCATTGATACTTCCAATCACAAAAAACAGGGCCACAACAATCAGGTACCAGGGGAAAGTAAAGAGGTTAAGCTGATAAAACAATAAGGCAACAGCCATGAGGTGTATGCTAAACCGCAATTTAGAATCCTGCGGTTTAAGGTCATCAAGAAAACTTATTGCACTAATCAGTACTAAACCCAGTATAAACCAGCCATAATGAAAGCCAGAATAAGCATACTCAAAAACCAGGGCCAATGGAAAAATAATTCCCCCGCCCCTGATGGTATGAACCGAATGAGAACTTCGGGCATTGGGCCGGTCTATAATATCGTTTTTTTCTGCAATGTAGAGGTATAACCACATTATAGCAAACAAAAAAACAGTAAAGATAATTAAGGTAAAATCAATCATATCGTAAAGTTTTCAAGCACGGCTTTAGGTTGCCAGCCTGCAACTGTTCTTGCCTTTTGATCGGTAAAAGTTAATGTATTGGTAATCTTATCTAGTTTTTTGCTGTTCAAAGGAAACTTCGGTCCCAAAAAATTCCCCACAAACGCAAGGGCTTTAATGAAAAGATAAGGCATAACTACTGCATTTTTTTGATGAAGCTGTTGAGCAATCAGGTTGGAAATTTCCCTGAAAGTAGGGTGATAACCATCAGTTAAATTAAAGATTCCCCCAAGTTGGTGAACCTGCTCTATAAAAACGGCTACATCATCAATGAGTACCATACTTTTTTTTACATCTGGCACATTTACATCGAAGTAATAACCTTTTTTAATGGCTTTGATCATAGATTGAAGGTTGCCCGGAGGATTTGTACCCGCCAAAAGCGGTAACCGCAAAATACTACACACTACATTATTTTCCTTGCACCAGGCGGATACTAAAGCTTCTGCCTCAATTTTGCTCCTGCCATATGGATCGGTAGCCGCCAAAGGATGATTTTCATCTATTAATGTACCCTTTTCTAACCCATAAACCGCAATTGAACTGATAAATACAAAATACTTTGGCAGAACGTCTGCTTGTTTCAAAGTCGTAAGTAAACGCCTGGTACCTGCTACGTTTACATTTTTAAAAGCTTCCTTTTCCGCTGGTGTCCGCGGAACTGAGTGCGCTTTGCCTGCTGCATGAATCACTAAATCAGCAGGCGGAAGTGCTGGAAGATCATGTTCCAAATCTACAATCAGTTCACCTGCTGTCCGGCCTAATCTAAAAACAGTCTCTGCCGAAAAATGATGATAAATGGCTTTCCCAAGGAAGCCATTTGCGCCGGTTAAAATAATCCTCATTTTGCAAACTGAATTAGTCTTTTGGCAATTCGCCTGGGCATCAGGAGAAAAGGGGCTTTCAGGTGATTAATTTTCCATGCCCTTAAAATTTCCAGGTTGCCGTTAACAATGTTTTTAATACTCGCATTTGTGGCTCCGCCTAAACGCATCTTCACCAATAAATGGTTTAAATATTTACTTTTATATTGATGCAGTTTAAAAAGCCTCAGCATAAATTCATAATCTGCGGCCAGCCGCATTTCCAGGTTAAACAAACCTACTTTTTGATAAACTGACCTTTTAATAAACAGGGAAGGATGTGGCGGAACATGCCCGTCTTCAAAGAATTTCGGATAGTAAGGTTTGGAAATCCATGTTCGAACCACCTGATCAAGATCGTTATTTTTAACATAAACCAGATCACCGTAAACCAGATCCAATGCTGCATCTTCAGTAAACTGCTTCATCACTTCGCTTAAAACGTTGCGATGGGCATAAACATCATCAGAATTTAAAATGCCGATCACTTCGCCGGTGCAAAGGGCAATCCCTTTGTTCATGGCATCATAAATCCCTTTATCGGGCTCGGAAATGACCTTGCTGATGGAATCGCCATAACTATAAATGAAGTCTGTTGTTCCATCTGTAGAGTTCCCATCTATAATGATGTATTCTATATTTTGATAATGCTGACCTAAAACAGAATCGATTGCTGTTTTTATCGTTTTATGATTATTGTAAACTACCGTGATGATTGAAATCTTCATTATATTAATTTGTGGTATACCTGTAAAGTCTCCTGGAAACACTTCTCCCAGGAAAATTGACTGGCTTGTTGTTGCCCCAGGGCGTTAAACGATGCTTCGTTCCCCTGAATACGGAGAACAGCTTGTTCAAAAGCATCAAGATCAAGCTCGTCAACCAAAATCCCGGCTTTTCCGGCTACCTCCGGAATGGAAGATTTATTTAACGCCACAAAAGGAGTTCCAGTTTTCATCACTTCGAGTAAAGGAATGCCAAAGCCTTCATATGAAGATGGATAAATTAACGCATAAGCTTCATTATATACCTGATTCAGCTGTTGGTTGTCTATGTTGGCAAACATTTTCCAGCGCCCCTGAATTTTTTGATTCAGTAACAGGGTTTCCTGCGCTGATAATGCTGATCCCACAATGCAAAAATCAAAGTCGGTTAGCCTGTTCAATAAATCAATAGCAAAATGGAAGTTTTTATAGTATGCCCTGGAACCGATAAATAAAAGGTAGGGCCTGGAGGAAGTATCGGATCTGGTTGCCAGTGGATAAAATTCATCTGAAACCCCGTTATGGATAACAGAAATATGCTCCTCCTTTAAATAAGGATGAAAGTGCAGAAGATCTTGCCTGGTATTTTCTGAAACGACAATTATTTTTTCAGCAGCAATGATGGCTTTATTTTTTTGATAAAGGTGCAGGTACCGGCGTAAACCGCGATAAAATTTCTCATGTACAAAATCGTGAATGGTAATCACTTGCCTGGCATGAGGATTTCCCGTAATGCGGTTATAGCTGGAGTGGAAGATAAATGGATCTTGTTCTTTTACCAGCGGCAATACTTTAAAGCGGTTGAGCAGCACACGCTTCCCTTTTGTTACCGATAAATATTGTTCGGGAATATCTAACGCCAGCCGCGAAATATTTTGATGCGGCAACTCCGTAAAAGATACCTCATGCTGATCGCGCAGCAGCCTGGAAATGAGTTCTGTCCAATAGGTAGAAATTCCTCCGGCCCTTTGCAGGCTGTAAATAATATTATCGAAATGTATTTTCATGAGGTACTTCCCGCTTTAACATGCGCCATCACCTTTTTCCTCAAAAGATATAAAGTGTAAAAGTACACTACATTTTTACCCAATCCTATTTTAAAAATTTTGTGTTTCCACATGGCCAAAAACAATGCAGGAAAGCTTCTTTTATATTGCTGCAAAAAGCGGCCAACCATCGCCCTTTGTTGACTGTTCATTTCAACCTGATAACGGTTAAAAAACGACTGAACCAGGTTATAGTTATCGATTAATGGCGTCAACATGGATTCCGTATCTTTAAAATAACGGTTAAAACGACTCATAGAAGTCATCTTACCTACATTACCGCTCACATTTTTTTGATGCTGCCGGTATAGGATCAGGTCTTCATCTATTAAGATATTTTTGCCAAAAGCAGAAACCACCAGGGCCACATAATAATCATGGTTTACAGAATCGGCCGGGATATGCTGAATCTTTTGAATGGCAGCCCGGTTTAAAATCATGGTACAACCCCATGCATAGTTTTCGTTAATCAGTACCTCCAGTTTTAATTCCTGAGGTAACGGTAATCGGGCATCAATCTGCTGGTCTTGCTCATCAATAAAACTAAGATTGGAATAGCATAATAAAGGGAAATTTGCCGGATAGGCGTTTTCATGCCTGATAATTCCGGCTAAAGATCTTTCCAGTTTCTGGGGTAACCAGATATCATCCTGGTCTGCAAACAAGATATACCCTTTGTCGTTTGCATAAGCCCAGTCGAAAAGTGCAGAGAAATTACGGCAAGCCGATCCATGCGCTGATCCGTAATGAATCAATTTAATCCGGGGATCTTTTTCAACGTAAGCTTTTATAATCTGTAATGTACCGTCACTGGATTGATCGTCGCGGATAATCAATTCCCAGGTAGGATAAGATTGGTTCAAAATACTCTCAAGCTGCCTTTCCAGGTATTCTGCGCCATTATAAGTGGCCATGAGGAGGGTTAAAACAGGCGCTTTACTCATCTTATTTGATGGCAATCCGGTTAACGATAAAAAAGAAAGCCACGAAAAACATGTGGTAGAAATTGGTAAATGAACTCATAAAGATGCAGAAAATGAACAATGACCATTCCACAATATAGTATTCGCCATTTTTAGCAATGTAGTTCTTGAAAGAATTCATGGATAGAAACCCGTAAAGAAAATTCAGCACCACCACGCCAAACCACCTGAAATCAAGAAAGGGGTCTACAATATACGTTCCGATTTTAACGTAAGAACTGTATAATGGCGGATAGAGTGCATTTTTATCGATAGGCAAAACGGTGATTACCGGTCTGGCCGAATACACCCCATAACTAATGTAATCATCCCGCAAGGCCGTGCTTACGATTTCGTTTCCGGCAGAGAAATTTACGGCACCATATAAAGAAAGGTAGGTTTCTATGATATTGGTAGGCTTGGTAATATCGCCATAATCTCTTAAAAATTCATTTACAGACATTTCATTACCCTCATCGGATGAGCTCCCCCGCAATTGCCCCAAAACGATAAACAACACAATACAGGCTGCACCAATAGAGAATAATTTTAACAGCGGAATGGTTTTGTAATAACTGTAGGCAATTAGCATAGAGAAGAAAAACAGCACAATAATCTGCCTGCTAAAAAAATTGAGGATGATGAAACCACAAACCATGCTGAGTGCGATAAATTGCCAGAAACGTAAGGTTTTCTTTTTAAAAAGAATGTAGAACATGGCTGGCAATACCGAATTTAACACGATAAAATTGTGCAATGGCGTTACATCATTTTCATTAAGATCCTGGTATACTGCAGCATTCCCTAAATTTAAAACAGGCAAATAACCCAACTGGCCAACCTCCAGTACAAATACACCGATACCCGCAACAAATACAAGCAGTAAAAAGGCTAAACTTACCCTGGTACTGAGCGGTGGGATATAGTTTCTAAAACTAAAAGAATAGGTTTTCATGGATACTAAACCGCCAATAACGAAGAATGCCACACTGAGAATCATCATCAGGGCAAACTGTAATTCGTAATCTACCTGCCGGTCTGAAACCAGGAGAAATGAAAAACCAGCAATATAAACGAAAATACTATAGATGGTAAACGGATTAATGATTTGTCCGAAACGAACAATAGAAAAGATAGACAACCCTTCTGCAATGAGTAAAAATACAGCAAAGGGAACCAACTCTTCAATGGCACAGCCCCAGGATGCATATCTTACCAGCAGGTAGACATCTACAAATAGAAATGCGGCAATAATCAGGATTAATATGTAGGGTTTAATAACCATTTATCTTACGTTTCTATATAACCTGATGCCTAATCTTAACATGCCTTTCATTAATAAGCCCCCCCCATGCAACGGGTTGCCTGCAAAACTACTGAAAATATAACGGAGACCTTTTGAAATTTGAAGAGACCGAACTTCATGAAGTGCAAGCAGATCGAGATTTAATCTTTTTAAATAAGTGTTTTCATGACCCACTTCTAATTGAGAAAGCGCCGCATCTATATTCGTTCGAACAACAACTTCGCCTAAAAACATATTTTTCTTATTATTAATGGCACTGTTTCCATGCAGGCGAATCAATGCGGCAGAACGGTCGTCTCCATCAAAAATGAAATGAGGGTGAAGAAGGGCTACCTTAAACCACAGCATCCAGTCTTCATTATTTTTTAACTCCGGGTCAAACATCCCGGCAGCTACGATGAGCTTTTTCTCTACCAGTGGACTATTAATGGTGAGTACATTATTTACAATGATTCTTTTAAAAAGCGCAAAATCTTTCAGGGTCTCTTTTGCTAAAAAACCTTCCGGATATTTTTGAACGATGTTCCGTCCGGCAGCGTCATCGACGAAATAATCTGCTTTAGAGAACACCAGTCCGGCACCGAACCGTTCAGCAAGGTCAGCCTGAATACTTAATTTATCCTCACTTAACAAATCATCCGCATCTAAAAATTGCAGGTACTTACCTTTCGAAAGTGCTATTCCGGTATTCTTCGCAGCAGATGTACCTCCATTTTTTACCGGATGGAAAATGATGTGATAGCCGGGGTGCGCGGCGATGAACTGCCTGACAACTACAGCAGTGTGGTCGGTAGAGCCATCATCAACAATAATACATTCCCAGTTTGCATAACGCTGTTTAATGATGCTTTCCAGTGTTTCAACAATCAGGTGCGCATAATTAAAAGATGGGATAATAATACTTACCAATGGCTCAATCATAAAGCTTCCTGTATTTTTTGCTGAATGATTTTCCAGCGGTTCTCCCATTGATGATGACGGATTACATGCTGATAATTTCGCTCGATAAGTGATTCGTAGTCGCTATATTGAGCCAGAACTTCCAGCATCTGGTTTCCGGCATTTTCCAAATCAATTTCTACAATCGGGTTGTAACCAAACAATTCTTCCATATCTGATGGCAAAACACCAACAATTAGGCATTTTGAGGCCATGGCCTGCAGATACCTTAACGTCATAGAAGAAATATATTCTGCCCGATGGGGATGGGTAATATTAGACGGTACACAGATGACAACCTTTGCGGAAGCCAAAGCAGCTGAAAAGCTTTTCTTATCAGGAAAAAGCAGGTTCATATCTGGCTTTCGATAAATATGTTTTTTTCCCTGCGCAGCCAATGGTGCAACGATTAAATCATGATATGCATCATACATCCTCCCGAATTCAAGCACATCAATAGTTTTATCCTTAAAACTGTTGAAACCGTAATCCTGCACCAATAAAGCTTCGGGAAGCCACATCGCTTTACATTTTACGTGACTATACTTTTGATTAAAATTTTCCAGCACCTGCCTGGAAGAAAAGAAAACATACCGCACATGGAAAAAGTCGAGCAGTGGAAATATCCACCGGTGAAACCTTGGCCATACATCATACATGTAAATAAAGTTCAGTTTGGTGGTAAAGGCATAAGGAATGAGCAACCGGAAATCGCCACTAATCATCGAAACAAAATTCACTGCTTTTTTATTTCCCATCCTGAGCTTTAATTTAAATAAAGCAGGATAGCTTGCCAGTTTTCTAACTAAAAAAGATTTAAACCGGGAATGTTTAACAGGCATCCTTTCGGTTTCAAATATCGAGGGCGTTTTTTCTATCGTACTGTATAATTCATCAATACAATCAAGAAAGTATTCTTCATCATTGGATTGCAACAGGCGCAGTTTTATTCCCATAGGTTACAAATGTGCAAATTTTTATAAAACTTTAGTCAACCTTAATATCATAGCCAAACTGGTTAATATGCTTTTGCCAAAAACCAAGATTGTATTTCCACCAGGCATGGCATCCAAAAGGCAATTCATGGTTATTCAACTCAAAAAGTACCTCCGGATTAACTTCAAAGCTGAATTTCATGGCTTCTTTTATATCAGGCATTTTGAAATCAGGAAAATTGTGAGGGATAACTTCCGCCCAGAAGAGATCTTCATTGATGATCGGCTGGAAAGGATAGCCCGAATAAATATACACCAGCTGATGCTTGATGTAACGGTAGAAATTGATGTAAAACGGCCTGTTTTCATCATCAAATGTCCTCGTAAATTCAAGTTTTTTAAACCGCGTAACTACATCATAGCATTTTTTAACGTTCCTCAGGCAGAATCCACCATTGCCTAAACTCACCAGGGGGCTGCTAGACAGTGCTAAATCATGCCCTTCAAATAAAGGTGCTCCAATATTATCATAACCTTTTTGGCACCATGCTGTGAGCTCATCTTTAAAAACAAAGGCATCCAGCTGATGAATGAGCATAAAATCATAAGGAAGAAAACTTTCATACAACCCGTTAAATTTCATTAACCGGTTATAGGCAGGTATATCCGCGAAAAAATGATCGTCAAAGGTTTTATATTTTGCCTGGTTGGCAAGCACATACTTATTATTTTTGATAAACGACTCCAGCCTTTTAGGTAAAATAAAATAGATGTCGTGTTCACCCAAAATCCGGAAACACTGATCCATCGAAATTTGTTCAAACGAACGAATCTGATTACTGTAAACCGGGATAACCACACAAACGCTCATCATTATATTTTTTGAAGAAACTTTAAAGGACCAAAACCTGACAAAATCTCCACTACATTTTTATTCTTCCAAACAAATACCTGCATGGACAGGTAAACCAAACCAGATAATGGTACTGTGATCATCACCACTACCACTGGTAACGTACTAATCTTTAAAACCAACATCTTGATCAGAAAAAATAATGCAGAAGTAAGCAATGCCTGCAGCGTTTCTAAAAAAGGAAATTTCACCTTAAACAACTTCAGCGAAAAGTAAAATAACAGGAGGGTAACACTAAATTCAGTAGCCAGTGAACTGATGGCTGCACCATTCTGCTTATAGACTGGGATTAAAAGAAAGTTTAGCCCGAGACTAACCACTACGCCAAAAAGTGAAGCATAAAGGATCTTTCTTTCCTGGTGTAAAGGCAGGAGGATTTGATGGGCAAATACTTGTGCCATCCCAACAAACACCACAATAAAGCAAAGAATTTGAAGGGCGCTTACGGCCGGTAAATATTGTTGCCCCGCAAACAAACGGATAATTTCTTCTGACAGGCAATAGGTTCCGATGGCGATGGGTATACTGAGAAATACCACGAAGTTGATTGACTTATTTAATAACAATTTCGCTTCAGACCAGTTTTTTTCTTTAAAAGCTATGGTAAGCCGGGGCAGTAGCACCGCTGATAAAACGCCAATAACCGCGAGCGAAATTTTACTTATCCTCATGGCAGCAGCATAATACCCTACCTGAACATCGCCTGTTAAAAAGCCTAAAATAATCGTGTCAAAAACCAGGTAAATGGTCGTAATAATACTGTTAGAAAATATGATGAACAGCGGCTTAAGGTGATGCTTCAATTCAAGGTTTTTGAAAGAAATCTTCACCATCTTACTCACTGAATACATATTGGTTGCAGCGGCCAGCAGCGTAGCAACCAGATTCAATGCATAATAAGTATTTCGATCGGCTATAGAATGTACCAAAGCAAAAAGTAAAAGTATGGTAAACAGACGGATTGAAACCGTTCGAATGGCAATATATTTAAACTTCTCTACCCCCTGAAAAAACCATTCTGCGATAAAAACATTGCCCAGCAAAATGGCCATCCCAATCTGATAAAGCTGAAAATTTGCCGATAGCTTTTCGGTAGATAAACTAATCACCAGTAAGATGACAATAGAGATTACCGAAGTAATGAGGTGAATAAAGATAAGTGCAGAGAAAACACGCCCAAGGGCTATCGTATCATTTTTCACTTTTGCAATCTCTCTAACCCCATATAATGGAATGCCAAGGGCCGAGAAAATTAAAAAGTAAGTGATAAAATTATCTGCAAAATTTACAGCGCCCATACCCGCTGGCCCCAGTATCCTGGAAGCATAGGGAAAAGTAACAAGCGGAAATAATATTTGAGAGATGGATAAGAGCGTATTAAAGGCAATATTTTTCTTTAATCCCGACATGCATTATTTAATCATCAATAAAAATCCACGTCTTAACAGCAACATAGCCGACATTAAAAACCCAGCAAGAAAAAAACCAGAAACCATACCTTGTGTTTTAGTCGTTGCTAACCTGGTTAAAGGCAGAACCGGTGCATCGATCATTTGTATTAATGGCATTTCTTTCCGCTGCGATACCTTAGACATTTCCAGGTTTTTAACCAGTTCGGTTAAAATAGCAGTGTTGGCCTGCGCATCTACCTGTCTCCGCTGTGAAGGTACTTTTAAAATTTGCCTGGCAGGGTTAGCATTCGGATTAGCATCGGTTAAGGATGCCATTCCAGCCAGTGCGCCATTTAACGCTCGTTTAACAGAGTCTGTCTGATGTTGTAAAATAGCCACATTTTGCAGCGATTTTTTTGTCTTCGTTTGTACGTAAAACTCATTTACGGTTTTTACAATCTCATCATCAAATGTCTTGGAAAACAACTCATCTTTAGAAGTGACCTGAACCTTTAAAATGCTTAATTTTTTATCTGGCTTGGTAACTACCAGGTTGTTTTTACCAATTTCTTTAACCACTTCGCCCAGAATACTATCTTGAGCACGGTTTAAGCGGGCATCCTGATCGACCTTGAAATTGATGTTTTTTAATATAGGATGTTGCGGCCATTTTGCTTTCAGGTTATTGAAATCCAGATAACGATCAATAAGCAACTGCTTCTTTCCGTTAAAGTCTGCTTCAGATAAAAGTGCCTGCTGAATCATGGTCCGCGATTTATACAACTCAATCAGGTTATCGCCCTGAAATACCCCACCATTTCCTGAACTTCCGATTTCAATCCCAACCATAGAAGCAAGGCCTGCCATTTGGCCAAGGCTTCCGCCTCCGTTTGCATCTTCAAGCGCAAAAATACTTGCCGCTACATACTTTGGTTTTTTATAGGAGGCATAAAGGTATCCTAATGCTACGCCAATTAAACAACCGATAAGAATAACGAGCCATTTTGACCGAAGGTAGGATAACCACTCATTCGATTTAATGGCCAGTTCTTTCAGCGTAATTTCTTTATGATTGGTTTCAGACATGGCTTAACGTAATAAACTAACAATAATGGCTGCCAGTGAGGCTATCCCTGTTGATATACCTATAAAGGTGGCTGCGTTTAATTTTTCGCGTTCCGCTCTTTTAGGCACAAAAATTTCGGCGCCCGGCTTTACCTGTGGGAAATTGTTGAAGAATAAAAACTTCCGGTTTGCCGCCACTGATCCGTTTGAATAAACAATAAATGCACCTTTTTTATAGGCATTATAGCTGAAACCGCCCGAACCGCTAATGTAACCGGTAAAACTTTTTCCTTTGGTATAAACAATGCTATTTGGTTTCAGCACCTCACCGGTAACACGAACCGTTTGAAGCTCTTTGGGTACCCTGATTACATCTCCGTTTTCTATGATTAAATCATTTCTGGATAAAGGCTTACTCATAATTTTCTTTAAATCTATACCTACAAGATCACTTCTCAAGATTTCCAGGTCTTTATCAAGACTCGTGGTATCTCTTGCGCCTGATTGTTTTAAACGCTGGAGATTCAAAAGTTTCTCTCTTTCTTCTCTTCTGGTTTCTAAACTATCCATTCTCAAATCTCCTTTACCGGTTCTGCGTAAGGATGCTCCTTCTACATAAGCTAGCGGACTCAAACCTCCGGCCCGCTTAATGATATCGGAGATTCTTTCATCTTTTTTGGTTACGGTATAAATCCCCGGATATAATACTTCACCCTCTATCCGGATCTGCCGTTGCGTATGATAACTTTCTGAACTTCTGATGGACACAATATCAAATGGCTTTAGTACAAAGTCCTGGTTCTGTATTTTCAGATCCGGATCTACATTTACCGTAAATACCTCGGCCGTTTGTGCCGATACCGACATCGCATCACTATTTTTAATCCTTCTGGAAATTTCAATTCTGTTCGGTGTAGCACTTTCCCTAAAACCGCCGGCCATCTGAATCAATGATTCCAGATTCATTCCATCTGCATAAACAAAAGTACCCGGCTGCCTTACTTCACCTTGTATGGTTACCCTGAATTCTTCACGTAACTCAAATATCGATTTGATACTCACTTTATCTTCCCGCTGCAATTTAATATCCGGTGCTGTACCGTCCATAATTTTACCCAAATCAAAAGACACCAGGGCCAGACTGTTATCTGCATTTAACCTGGAGATGTATCCCCTGTTTAAGAAAGCTTCTTCTTTAATTCCGTCAGCCTTTTGAATCAGACTTTTAAGCGTCAATTGATCATCAAGTTCATACTGTCCCGGACGGAACACCGCACCATCTATTTCAACGCGATTGGCAAAGCGGTCTAGGATACGCTCCACCACATACTTATCGCCGTTTTTCGGTTTATAGGTATTGAATTCTGATTCAGGAACATCTGTAATTTTACGTTCCCTGTTGGTATTTTGAAGCACTTTGATTTGTGCCGAATAGGCATCATTAGCAAAGCCGCCAGCAAAACGCAAAGCATCTGCCAGTGTTTCACTTTCTTTAATTTCAAAATAAGCCGGACGTTTTACCCGTCCTGATAAAGCAATCCGGGTTTGATATACCGGAATATTAATGACATCCTGATCCTGCAAACGAATGTTGCCCTTTTGAATCCCATTTAATAAAAAGTCATAAATATCTACAGTATAAATTAATTTATTATTTCTAATGACCTGAATATTCCGGTAGGTTCCGTTTTTATTTGGCCCGCCTGCGCTACTTAATACATTAAATAAAGATGATAAGGACGATAAGGTGTAGGCTCCGGGCTTGGTCGCTTCTCCAATAACGGTGATGGAAATACTTTTAATGTTCCCCAGCGTAATGGAAACAGAAGTCCTTCCTGATTTTATGGCTGGATAAGTGCCTGAAAGGGATGATTTGATTTTTGAAGTTGCCTGTTCGATATTCAGACCTGCAACAGAAATGAGGCCTACATACTGTACCCTTATCGTGCCATCCGGACTAACCTTCGATTTGTAACTTACTTCATTATCGCCTGTGATATCGATTAACAGTTCGTCATCCGGCCCCACTACATAACTCTTTGGCGTGGCCATCCTCAGGTTTGGCTCGAAAGTTTGCGTACTCGAGCCAAAAAGTTCTTCCCCGAATATTTTAAGATTATTAAGTTCTTCTGCATTGGCTAACGCCTGAGCAGATAAGGCTGCATTGATCTTTTTCAATGAATCAATTTTACTTTGCGAACTATTTACCCGCGAACGTTCTACATCTACAAAGGGTTTATTTACAGTTTGAGCACTATTCGTATTGGTAGTACCCGTACCATCCTGCTTTCTGATTTTTTCTACCCTTCCACGAAGTTTTTCTATTTCGGTTTGTGGCATACCTTGTGCCAATGCCAATTGCTCCAGCTGTGTATCATTATACCCGATAGATTCTGCGCGTTGCATCAACTCTCTGATTTTTGCATCACTCAGTTCATCAACCTTTACATCGGCATAATTGGTTTGAGCATATAGAGATTGAGAAAGGATAAAGGCACAAAAAATTAAAAGTGCCTTAAGTAAATTTTTAAACTTCATGTGTAGGTAGTTTATGAAATTATGCAGAGAAGTTCTTATCAAACCCTTACCATACACAATATCATTTTATTTATATGCTATGTTGCCCCAAAAATACAAAATTATTTCATTGCATGAGGCAGCAGCATAAAACATTAACACCCGTTTTTAGGAAGGATGTTAATGCAGCAATAGATTAGAAATTTTACAGGGTTTCAGTTAAGCCCTGACCAAACAGCTCATTGTTTTTAAAAGGATATTGCCCAATCAGATCATATAGTTTTCCACTTTGAACAGCATCGGTTAAGGTATGCAGGTGTTTATCATGGTGTAAATCTGTTCCAGCCAGATCATACATGTTTTCTTTTAACAGGTACTCTGCAAACTGTTTTACTTCTTTTCCATAATAACCAACTATCGATAAGAGATTAAGCTGAAGTAAACATCCCTTTTCTTTAAAGCGATTTAGCCTGGCCCGGTCTTTAAAATAAAAAGTATACCGTTCCGGATGGGCTAAAATAGGTCTGTAACCCTTAATTTCCACATCAAACACCCTCTGACTAATATTCGGACTTTCATTGAGGTAAGACATCTCTATTAAAAGAAACTTTTCCTGAATAGCACACATCTCTGCTTCCAGATCGAAATCCTGATCAATCATGTATTCGGCCCCCGAATCTAATTTAAGGGATACCTGCGACTGATCCATGGCAAGTTGCAAAGCAAACCTGGCCTGATCAATGGTGATTTTAGTATTTGGATATAATTCTTTGAAAATATGCGGCGTAGCGATAAGCTGACTGAAGCCTAAATCTTCCAAAGCCTTTACAAACCTTAAAGAAGTAGCTACATCCGGAGACCCGTCATCAATTCCTGGTAAAATATGGGAGTGCATGTCAATTCCCAACCAGGAAATATCAGTAATTTTATTTTTTTTGGTAAAAAAGTTAAACATCTTATCAGAATATGGAAATATGGTTTGAGATGCGGCAATTTTGATCATTCCCTAACCACTTACACCTGTTAATAAACATTGTGGATTAGTTTTTGTCTTTCTTGAAATGCAATCCACAAAATTACTAAAAAAAGCAGCTAATACTAACAAAATCCCTGAAATACCTATTAATAGTAGAACTGATGTCGCGGAATCATGAAGCATTCCTGCCAGACTTAACTAATTTTCAAAGATACCTCATTATTATTTACTGTTATTCAAAGTAATTTAGCGTTTTATAACCACCTTGCCTGAGGTATTCATCCTTTTTCATTAAATTCAGATCAGATGAAATCATATCTTTAACTAACAAGGGAAGATCATATTTAGGCTCCCAACCCAATTGGGTTTTAGATTTTGTAGGATCGCCCAATAATAAATCTACTTCTGTTGGTCTGAAATATTTTGGATCTACCCGAACTACGGTTTGTCCCGGCTTTAGCAATTCGCTATTTAAACCAAGCGTTTTAATTACTTGTTCATCGACATCGATAATTACGCCTTTTTCATGTTCATCTTTTCCTGAAAATTCAATTTCAATGCCCAGTTCAGCAAAACTCATTCTAACAAAATCACGAACAGTGGTGGTAACACCTGTAGCAATTACAAAGTCTTCCGCACGTTCTTGTTGCAGGATTAACCACATCGCCTCAATATAATCTTTGGCGTGGCCCCAATCCCTTTGCGCAGAAAGGTTACCTAAATATAAACAGCTTTGAAGGCCTAAAGCAATTTTACATGATGCTCTTGTTATTTTTCTGGTTACAAAAGTCTCACCCCGCAACGGACTTTCATGGTTAAACAAAATACCATTACAAGCAAACATGTTGTAAGCCTCCCGGTAATTTACAGTAATCCAGTAGGCATACATTTTCGCGGCGGCGTAAGGGGAGCGCGGATAAAAAGGAGTCGTTTCGCTCTGCGGAACCGCCTGCACTAAACCGTATAACTCAGAAGTAGATGCCTGATATATTTTTGTTTTTTCCGTTAAGCCTAAAATCCTGACGGCCTCCAGTAAACGTAAGGTTCCGATTCCGTCTGCATTCGCGGTATACTCCGGCATTTCAAAACTTACCTGAACATGGCTCATGGCAGCAAGATTATAGATTTCATCTGGCTGTACTTCCTGAACAATTCTGATCAGGTTAGTTGAATCGGTTAAATCACCATAATGTAACTTAAAACGAACATTGCTTTCATGCTGGTCCTGGTAAAGGTGATCAATACGGTCGGTATTGAAGGAAGAGGAACGTCTCTTTAATCCATGTACAAAATACCCTTTTTTAAGCAAAAATTCTGCTAGGTATGCACCATCCTGTCCAGTTACACCTGTAATTAAAGCAACTTTCATAAACTATTTTAAATTTTGAATTGCAAACATACAGAATAATTTATTTTGATTAACAAAAACACTTTTGGCTTTTGAACACAGGAATAGTCCTTCATACAAGATTTAATGTTATAAATAAATAGGACACCCTGCAAAACTGCTGAATGTAAAAGAAATTGGGTTAACGAATGCTGTTAATGGTTCCTGTTCCGGTCTTTATACTTTTCATTTTCTTTTCACCGTTTAAGCGTAAATAAGCTACTAATGATGATAAATAAGCTTTCAACTACCAACTGCGCTCACAGCCTCGCATCAACAAACTCCCTGTTAATAAAAGACTTGGTATCAAAAATGACTGCGCCCTTATCTTTTAACAATTTGAAGTTTATATCTTTAAAATCGTGGTGTGCCACAGCCAGAATTACGGCATCGTAACCCGTAAAATCACCTTCAGGAATCAGGCTTATGCCATATTCACGGTGGACTTCCTGATCATTTGCCCAGGGATCATAAATATCAGCCTGAATACTGAAAGACTGGAGTTCTTTATAAATGTCGATTACTTTGGTATTTCTGGTATCCGGACAATTTTCTTTGAAAGTAAAACCGAGGATCAACACTTTGGCAGCCTGAATCTGTTTATTCCGGGCGACAAGCATTTTGATAATTTTATTTGCCACGAACATACCCATATTATCGTTCACGCGTCTTCCGGAAAGAATCACTTCTGGTTTATAACCTAAAGCTTCTGATTTATGAGCCAGGTAATAAGGGTCTACACCTATGCAGTGTCCACCAACCAGGCCGGGTTTATAATTTAAGAAATTCCACTTGGTTGCTGCTGCAGCCAACACATCAGCGGTATCAATATCCATCCGATCGAAAATCAAAGCCAGTTCATTTACAAAGGAGATGTTAACATCTCGCTGTGCATTTTCGATAGCTTTTGATGCTTCTGCTACTTTAATACTTGGCGCCAGGTGGGTACCCGCCGTAATGATGGTGGAGTACAATTCATCAACCTGAAGGGCAATAGCCGGGGTAGACCCGGAGGTAACTTTTTTTATTTTAGTAAGGGTATTGATTTTATCTCCCGGATTAATGCGTTCTGGTGAATAACCACAGAAGAACTCCTGATTATATTTTAAGCCAGATATTCGCTCAAGCTCAGGTACGCAGTCTTCTTCTGTACAGCCAGGATATACGGTTGATTCGTAAATAACCAGATCGCCCTTTTTTAATAACGAGCCGATCATTCCGCTCGCTTTTAATAAAGGCTGAAGGTCTGGCCTTTTTAAATGATCAATTGGGGTAGGAACCGTAACTATATAAATCTGGCAATTGGAAAGATCAGCCAGATCAGAAGTTAAGGTAAGGCCTTTTTCTTGTCCGGCACGGTTAAGCGCCAAACTCAGGTCTTGTAGATTTGCCTCATGCGTTAAATCGACCAATTCATTTAAACTCTTTACCCTGCTTTCGTTAGTATCAAAGCCGGTCACCTTAAAGTGTTTAGCAAATTCTATAGCCAGGGGCAGGCCAACATATCCAAGGCCAATGATTGCAATGTTTTTTTTCGTATCCATTAATGATTGTGATCCCGCCAAAGATATGGCATAATTTCTGATTCCGAAATGAAGGCGGTTAGACAGTACCGTTGTATAGTAAAAGAGCCTGGCAGGTGCCAGGCTCTTTTACTATACTAAAGTGTCATCATCCATTTAAATGGCTGATAAGAATTCATTGTTATTTAATCTGTTTCAACAGGTAAGAACCATATCCGCTCTTTACCAAAGGCGTTGCGATTGCTTTAAGTTGTTCGGCATTGATAAAGCCCATACGATAGGCAATTTCTTCAATACATCCAATCTTTAAGCCCTGACGCTCCTCTATAATCTGCACAAACTGGCCCGCCTGCATTAATGATGTAAAGGTACCGGTATCTAACCAGGCAGTACCACGACTTAAAACCCCTACCTGTAATTTGCCACGTTCCAGATATATCCGGTTGATATCAGTGATTTCATATTCACCACGTGGAGATGGTTTGATATTTTTAGCAATTTCAACCACTTCATTGTCGTAGAAATATAATCCCGGAACCGCGTAATCAGATTTTGGGGAAACAGGTTTCTCTTCAATTGAGATGGCTTTCTTATTGGCATCAAATTCGACTACACCATAGCGCTCCGGATCTGAAACCTGGTAAGCAAAAACAACCCCGCCATCCGGATCTGAGCTGGCTTGCAGCAGTTTTGCCATGCCATCTCCGTGAAAGATATTATCACCAAGAACCAGTGCAACCTTATCTTTACCAATAAATTCTTCACCAATTACAAAGGCTTGCGCCAATCCGTTAGGTTCAGCTTGTACCGCATAACTTAATTTACAGCCTATTGCAGAGCCATCACCCAATAACTTTTCAAAATTAGGAAGATCATGTGGGGTAGAAATGATTAAAACTTCTTTAATCCCGGCTAACATTAAAGTAGATAGCGGGTAGTAAATCATCGGTTTATCATAAACCGGCATCATTTGTTTGCTACAGGCGAGCGTTAATGGATGCAAACGCGTCCCGCTTCCGCCGGCAAGAATTATACCTTTCATATTTTTGTCATTAGTTTATTTGTTCAGTAGTGATTAGTCATGACTGCCACTTATTTCTCAATAATTATCCATTCATTCTTATGTTCCATCGCCAACTGTTAATTGTCAACTGAAAACTGTTTACTGCAATTTTGCTATACACGCCACTAAACTGTCTCTCCAATAGGGAATAGTAAGTTTAAACGTATTTTTTATTTTGCTTTTGTCCATTACGGAAAACGCAGGTCTTGCTGCTTTTGTTGGATAAGCAGATCCCGGAATTGGATTGGCTTTCACATTGGTCTCACTGATATCAAAAATAGCTTTTGCAAAATCAAACCACGATGTTACGCCTTCGTTACTGTAATGGTAAACGCCGAAAGCAACAGAATCAGCTGCGATGATATCAAAAATAGCATTGGCCAAATCAATGGCGTACGTTGGTGTACCAACCTGATCTGCAATAATGTTTAATTCATCCCGGTCTGCACCTAACTTCAGCATGGTTTTAACAAAGTTATTGGCATATTCAGAATACAGCCAGCTGGTACGAAGAATGAAATGTTCTTTTAATAAAGCAATTACTGCTTTTTCTCCGTCAAGTTTGGTTTGACCATATACATTAATTGGATTTGCAATATCATCCTCCACCAGAAGTTTCACCTCGTTTCCTTCAAATACGAAATCGGTAGAAACATGTATTAATGCGGCGCCATGAGCTGCGCAGGCGATTGCCAGATTTGCAGCACCGGTTTCGTTCACCGCCCTGGCCAGCGCTACCTCATCTTCTGCTTTATCTACTGCCGTGTAAGCAGCACAGTTAATAACGAAGGCCGGTTGTTCTTTGGCTAATAAAGTTTCAAGACCTGCTTGATTTAAAATATTCGCATCAGTTTCTGATGGAAATACAATGTCTGCGATGCTGCGTCTCGTAGCTACTGTTTTCAGGCATTGTCCAAGCTGTCCGCCTGCACCAATTACTAATATTTTACCCATGGTTAAGTGCTGCGAAAGGTTTTAATAAAAGATCTTTATCGGATACAGATTGCTGGTCTGCAGGAATTAACCAGTCAATATTTAAATCAGTGTCGTTATAAATAACGCCAGTTTCAGACGCTTTGTTAAAAAAGTTGTCGCATTTGTAGAGAAATTCAGCAGTTTCACTCAACACCGAGAAGCCATGTACAAAACCTCTTGGAATGTACAATTGCAATTTGTTCTCCGCACTTAGCCGCACGGCAACATGTTTGCCATAAGTTGGCGAACCCGGACGTACATCTACCGCAACATCTAAAACTTCACCTTTGGTTACGCGTACCAGTTTTGCTTGTGCAAACGCACCGGTTTGGGCATGTAGCCCCCTGATTACACCATAGGATGAATAAGACTGATTGTCCTGAACGAATTCACCAGATAATCCGGTTTTCTCTTCAAATGTCTGTTTATTGAAACTCTCAAAGAAGTATCCCCTTGGATCATCGAAAACCCGTGGCTTAATGATAATACAGTCTTTTAAACCTGTTTGTTCAATTTCCATTATTTTTCGCTGTACTGTTTATCGTAATAAGACTGATAATTGCCTGAAGTGACATTATTTAACCATTCTTCATTTTGAAGATACCAGTCTACCGTTTTCGCTAATCCTTCTTCAAACTGTAAGCTTGGTACCCAATCTAACTGATTTTGAAGTTTGGTAGAATCGATGGCATAACGTAAATCATGTCCGGCGCGATCAGTTACATAGGTAATCAGTTTTGCTGATTCGCCTTTTTCACGACCTAACTTCTCATCCATGATTTCGCAAAGCAAATTGATCAGATCAATATTTTTCCATTCGTTATGGCCGCCAATGTTATAAGTATCGCCGGTTTTAGATTGATGAAAAATGACATCAATCGCCCTGGCATGATCTTCCACCCATAACCAGTCACGAATATTTTCACCCTTTCCATAAACCGGAACGGGTTTGTTATTTTTGATATTATTAATGGCTAACGGAATCAGTTTTTCAGGAAAGTGGTGTGAACCATAGTTATTGGAGCAATTGGAAATGACACAATCCATTCCATAAGTATCGTGATAGGCCCGAACAAAATGATCAGAACTTGCTTTTGAAGCAGAATACGGGCTATGTGGATCGTAAGCAGTAGTTTCAGTAAACATGCCTTCTTCACCAAGCGCACCATACACTTCATCTGTACTCACATGATAAAAACGTTTTTGGTCATATGCGCCTTTCCAGTGTTCGCGTGCCGCATTCAATAAATTAACGGTGCCAATCACATTGGTCATGACAAAAGCAGTCGGATCGGTGATGGAACGGTCTACGTGACTTTCTGCTGCCAGGTGAATAACCGCATCGAAGTTTTCTTTCTGAAATAAGTCACTCATAGCGACAGCATCAGTGATATCATCTTTTACAAAACGATAGTTAGGTTCATTTTCAACATCAGTTAAATTTGCCAGATTACCTGCGTAGGTAAGCTTATCCAGGTTTACGATTTCGTAACTCGGGTAGTTTTTAACGAATCGACGTACTACATGAGAGCCAATAAAGCCTGCCCCACCGGTGATTAGAATTTTTTTCACAGTTATTAATTGTTTACAATCGGCTAAAATAACATAGTTATTACAATTAAACAACTTAAGTCGATAATCTATGGAATTCAGAGGTTAAAACTTAGCACGGTTCATTACATAAACGCACGCTGTTAGATAATATTGAGTAAACAACAAAATAATGGATGTACCACCTTGAACGGATGATACCCAGGGGCCTCGCCATGTTCAATTGCTGTCCTATTGCAGGATAGTCGCATTTTAAGGCATATATATGCCTGCATAATAAAATAAATGCTGATGAAGCTTTGATTCCCGAGGTAACGCTTAATTACATTGCTGCCACAGAACTTTCCAGTTCCTTATACCATTCTTCACCGTACTTTCTAATCAGCGGTCCCTTTAAAAAGCTATAAACAGGAACTTTTAACTCTCTCCCGAAGGTACAGGCATCATGGCAGATGTGCCAGCGATCGTAATTCAATACATCGAATTCTGGATATTTAGTGATGCGGATCGGGTACAAATGACAGGAGATAGGCTTTTGCCATTCCACAATTCCTTGCTCATAAGCTTTTTCAATGGCACATTTAGTAATGCCTCCTTCAAAAAGCACATAAGCACATTCTTTATTTTTATCTACACAGGGAGTTGTCAAATCGCCATCTTCGTCTATTACATAAGCACCCTGTTCTTCAATGGCTTTAATGCCCTTTTCGTTTAAAAGGTGTTTGATTTTTGGGTAAATCTCTTCCAGGATAGCGGTTTCATCATGGTCTAACGGTGCGCCAGAATCACCTTCTACACAACAAATCCCTTTACATTTGCTCAGATTACAAACAAAATTCTCTTTCAAAACATCTTCGTGCACCAGCACCTGTTCAACTTCTATCATCATTATTCTTTTGCCAAAGCATATTTTAAGCCTGCGGCTGATTTTAACTCCATGGTTACAGCCCCTACCAATATTTCTACCTGCGCCTTTACCGGCACGCGGTTTCCATCATCAGTTACCCAGAGGTAAAGGCGGCTATCCTTCTTAAAAATCCGACCCGGCTTAATAGACGGACTGAATTTTAAGCAACGGATATTTCCCAATTTACTTTTGATGGTTTCTTTCCCAACGTATTCTACCTGCAGGGCAGAAATTTCATCCTGTAGAAAATAATTAAGTTTAAAAGTATCACCTACCTTCATCTTGCTTACATCTAAACTCCTGGCGAAATAATAGGCAGAAACCAAATCGAATGTTTGCGTAGTGGGTGTAGTGAATGTACCCCGGTTGGAAACAACCTTCTTACCGTCTTGATTAAAGCGTGCCTTATCCTGCCTTTTATAACTCGACTCCCTGATATTTTCCTGATAAAAATACGGCAGCAGATCGGTCTTATCGATATAGGAATCATAACGATCCCTGATTTTGTAGAAAACATCAAACGTACCGGAAGTCTGTGCATCAACAGAAAGGCGGTAAGTTGGCCTGTTATCGAACTTAAGATCAGAGTTGGTTACTTTTATAGTAGCTTCTGCTGCGGTAATAAATCCGTACCTGAGCCGGTACTGCAATACCTCACCTTCCTGAAAAACAGCATCTTTCTTTAAGGGTAACTGTTGTGAAAAACCCGCCAATGTTAAAAAAATTGCCGAGATGCTTAATAATATTCGTCTCATTGCTTATTGTGTCTGTGGTGTAGATTCATCATGATCATACTTAACGTGAAGAATCTTTAGGAAAGATATACAAAAAGCAAACCAATTTAATCTTTTCTTTTGAATACAGGAACCGTTGAGCAGGGCTCGCCGAACATGATACTCTTCACTACCGGCGTGAGCAGATTCGTTACTTCTACATATGCAGATACCGGAATATCGATATCACCGCAACCTTTTACCACTACACGCTCATTTGCATAATCAGTCGGATTAATCTTTGACAACGCTTTTGCAAACATTACTGCTTCCAAAGTATCTAACCCGCCAAACACCACTTCATTAGCATAAGGTTTAATTCTATTGGTCAAAAGCATATAAGCCCAGGTTGGCACAATGGCATCAGCAGAACAGATAATGGCTACGTTTTTACCCTGATATTGCGCCCAGTCGTGGTCTTTTATAAATGCCCTGAAATCCTTTTCCCTTAACATTAGTCCGTGAAAAAGATTATCCTTAATATCATAAAGTACTCTTTCACCTTTATGATAAAAGTCTTCCAGATTTAAAGTGATTAATCCACTATTGGCAACTTTATTAACGATATTTTCTTGAATCTCCATGGCCTAAAAATAAAAAAACCGTTCCGGTTAAACATCGGAACGGTTACAAAATTACGTAATTTCTAATTAATAGAATTTCACACGATTGTCTTTTATCTTCGCATTATCCTGTAATGCCTGGAAAGCGGATTGTAAAGAACGCTGGCCTAAGCTTAAAAGCATTCCTTCTTTTTGTTTAAACATGTTCGCAATTGGCGCCGGATTGGTAAATCCATCAACAGTGAACACATAAACACCACGATCTCCATCTATTGGCGCAGAAACTTTACCTAGCTGAGAACCGAATACGCTTCCTACCAGTTTATTTTCCTGAGCAATGCCCGGGATAATAGGATTAGCAAAAACGATGTTTTGAACCGGGTTTACCGTACGGCCAAGTTTCGAAGCAATTTGTGCTAAACCTGCTTTACCGGCACTGTTAAATTTCTCTTTTAAAGTTTTAGCTTTTACGGCATTGCGAACCATTGGTTCAATTTCCTTTTTAACTTGTGCTAATGTTAAAGTACCCTTTGGTTTAATATCAGTTAAATGCGCAATAACGTAAGCGTTAG
Source organism: Pedobacter petrophilus (assembly GCF_009674725.1). GTDB lineage: Bacteria > Bacteroidota > Bacteroidia > Sphingobacteriales > Sphingobacteriaceae > Pedobacter > Pedobacter petrophilus. The sequence goes on from NZ_WKKH01000015.1 coordinate 32,169, forward strand.
TCATGGTGTAGATTTCCGGTAAAACATCACCCTGATCTGCCGCATAAGCATCCTGAATTAATTTACGTGGGTTATCTAAACCTGGCGCGAAACCCTGGGTTGGTGCTATTTTATCAGCCACAGCAACTTTAAGTCCTTTTTGCTTTGCATAAGCTGCGAAGTCTTTTCCTTTTACATCATTTAAGAAACTGCTGGCCGCTTTATAAGCTGTGGCCTGAGTTTTACTACTGGCCGTTAAAGCTTTCTCAATATAGGCCAGCTTAGCTACTTTAGATGAACCAATTTGTTTCTCTATTTTGATAACGTGTACGCCGAACTGAGATTTAACAACTTTAATATCACCGGCTTTTCCTTCGAACACTGCATTTTCAAATTCAGGAACCATGGCACCACGGGCGAAAGTACCTAACTCTCCACCTTTATCTTTAGAACCATCCACACTGTAAGTTTGAGCCAGTTGAGCGAAGTTACCACCATTTGCAATTAATGCTTTTAATGAATCTGCTAATTTCACTGCTTTATCTTCACCGCCAATTTTAGCCGGATCAATTAAAATATGACTGGCTTTAACCGAGTCTGGAGAGAAACGGGTATCTACAACTTTAACTAATTTATAAGAGTTGTTAGATAAAACCGGACCATAAAAACTGCCTGCAGGTAATGCAAAAACTGCCGAATCTACTGCAGGATCTAATTTACCTTTGGTTAAATAAGTAAATGGAACTTTAACCTCCGAGTTGATTGCCGCAAAAAGAGAATCATTCTTAGCCACTTTGAAGTCTGCTGCAATTTTCTCGATCTGTGCTTTAACTGCTGCCATATCAGCCGCAGTAGGACTGATGCTGAAGGTTACATAGTCGAAAGAACGGTTTTCCTGAGGATTGTTAAAACGCGCTTTATTTTGATCATAATATTCAGAATAATCTGCATCAGTTAATTTTACAGATGCATCCGGAACACTGGTATAGTCTAAGCTTACATATTTGAAGTTAGCCAGTTTGTTGCGGTTGGTGTACTCATCTGTAGCCTCTAACGAAGTTACATATACAGAATTGCGGATTAAGTTTGAATATTTAGTCTGCAATGCCTGATTGGTAACTTCCTGCTGCAACATCGTAGACTGCTGAAGTGCCTGAGGTTCTTTAGATTTTAAGAAGTTCATCAGCGTTGCACGATCCACTTGTCCTGTTTGAGGATTTGCAAAGTATTGCTTGATTAATGGACTTGGATTTTGACCTTGCAAAAGATCTAACAATTCATCTTCAGAAACCGTAAGGCCTAAGCGCTCATATTCTTTGGTTAACAATACTTTCCCAAGTTCTGCATTCCAGGCCTGGTCTACTGCCATGGCAGTCATCTGCGGATTTAAACTTCCACCGTATTGTTGTTTGAATTGATTTAAGCTTTGATCTACTTTTGGCTGGAAGTCATCAATGCTGATGTCATTCCCGTCTACAGAACCTACTACCTTTTGGTTTGCTGACCAGAAAGGTTTACCCACGTTAATTGCATCACCTACTAAAAATGCAACAATTGCAAAACCTATAGCGAAGACCAGGATATAGCCCGCACGGTTACGCAAAAATGTCATTAATCCCATATTGTACTTTATAAATTTATTTAGTTTTTTTTAAGAGGGCGCAAGATACAAATTTGCCTTAAAAAAGAAAACACAAAATTTTATTTATCAAGTGTTTAATTTTTAAGTAAATAGGAGGAGGGAAACAGGGATTAGAGAAGGGAGAAATAGGTAGGAAGGAAATTGAAAATGGTAAATCCGGAGAATAGAAAAAAATAAAAATAAGCGTTTTAGATAATTCAAAACTCACTCATTCTTTCATTCAAAATTCACTCCTTCAAAATTCACTCATTCAAAACTCACCCATTCAAAATTCACTCATTCAAAATTCAAAATCCCTTCACGCTCTACGGCGCAATGCCTTCCTGCATATTTAGCTGACCGCTTCCGGTTTCCATTTCATAGGTACTGAAGTCCTGAGGCGCTTTAAAGTTAATCCCATCGCCGATACTGCCATCTACACCTTTCACAAAAACCCTTTGGGTAGAATAAAAGATCTTTTTAGCTTCATCCCAGATTAATTCTTCAGAAGAAAAAGTATCACCTTTATCGTTTTTGACAACAACATGTTTCCTGAATATGGTTTGCTTGATTTCTTCTTTTCTAACCGCATAATCACACACCAGATTTCCACTGATGGTGCCATTGGGATTAAAGAAATCTATATTAACCCCTTTAATCATTTCTTCGTATCCGGTACCGCTGGATGGCGTAACCTTATCCATGATTGGTGCCGTACCTTTTGCTTTTACCCTGGCCGAGTCGCTATAAATGATTTCTACCCCTAAAGTCCGGTCGCGGGTAAAAGTGATCTTCTTCGCTGAAATCGCGGTTGCTTTTTTTAGGTCGTCTTCTCCACAGGCTGCCAGAAATAGCGGTAACCCGAGCATCAAACCATATAAAAAAGTTTTTAATTTCATTAATCTACCCTGTATCTACGGAACCAGGTATCGTTAAGGGTAAAGCCAAGGTGGAAATTAATGTATTGTTCCTTAACCAGATTGTTTGTTAAAGTTCCTCTTTGACCAAATTCGGTAGTAAAGTTGATTTTATAAAATGCTGAACCGGCATTTGCTGTAGGAAGCGGGAAGCCAAATCCCAGCGATGCGCCCATTTGTTTAATATCCTGATTGCCTATTTTGATATAAGTCTTATCGTAACTTACACCCAAACGGTAATCAATACGCTTCATGTAACTATTGTATGAGGTGTAATCGGGTGTCCATTGCCCACCTAATGATGCTCCCCAACTATCCTGCAAACCTGAGTTTACATTGTTGATGCTTGTTGCAGCCCATTTGCTCATTCTAAAATCTGCACCAATTAACCATTTATCATTCTGTTGAATGGAAATTCCGAAGTTGTGAGATAGCGGTAGCTTCAAATCAGATTTGCCTCTATTGATTACATTTAAAGTATCACTGGCTAAATTTTCGGTTCCATCTAAAGCCCTGGTATATTGTATTGCGAAAGCACTTTGCTCAGAGTTGATTTTAGCAGCAGAACTTCCGGAGTATCCCAGCGTTAAAAGCGTTTTAGCTCCCAGATTGAAATCGTACTGAATTCCGTATGAATAATTTAAACCACCAACGCTGTTTTTATTTTGGAGTTTTGCGTTAATTGCACCTAAAGCATTGTACTCCGTTGCTCTGGTAGTTTGTAAATTTCCGAAGATATACTCAACGTTACCACCAATTCTCAAATGATCTCCGAAACGGTGTCCATAACCAAAATATGCTTTTGATAAACCACCTTCACCTTCATAAAGCCGATCAACTGATAGCGTATCGATCTTAACGCTGTTTCTATAGGAATATCCAAGATCTGAATAAGGTAGAATACCAAAACTGATGGCCGATTTTCTACTTACCGGTATGGCAAAAGCCAGGTGGCTAAACGTAGAGTTGAAACTAGACTCAGATAAATTATTGCGGGATAAGCTGGTTAAACTTGCACTCATCCCAATATCGATGGTGGTTAAAGTAATACCAGAGTATGATGCCGGATTTTGCATATTAATATAATTGAACCCGGTTACTTTATTCACAGCGGTAGAAATTCCACCCATTGCCCTAAGCTGAGGAAGCAATGAACCCTTTATATTTCCAAGACCATATCTGGAATAAGGAGATGATGTGGTAACCTGTGCCTGAGCACCTAAACCACAAACTAGAACGAGTATGGCTGCAATATAATTTATTCTTTTGTACATTTTAATCTGCAATAGCTTCATTTAATCCTTTTAATACCAAGTAGGGATCTTTTATAATTTGAGGGGCAAAGATGCTGTTTTGTAATTGCTTATACAAAAAATTAGCGTCGCCACCCGTAATTATCACCTTTAAAGCACTTTCTTTTTTATTATTTAAGGCGATATACCCTTCAATTTCATTTATTGTTCCCTGTAATACTCCGTTTTTTATGGCCGAAAGCGTATCAACACCTTCAGGAATATCCTCGTTTGGATCCCAATCAACCAGGGGCAACCTTCCGGTATATTCATGCATGGATTTAAAACGCATTTTTATCCCCGGACTGATACTTCCACCAAAATATTCATTTTTCCCGGTCAGCAAATCATAGGTAATACAGGTCCCGGCATCTACAACCAGGCAAGCTGATCCACCAAATAAACCGTTGGCGCCCAAAATTGCGGCCCATCTGTCTAGCCCTAATGTATTTGGAGTTTGGTATCGATTCGTCACTCCGTTTGTTAATGCAGTTGTAAATCGGGTATACCTGGTACGCTTTTTTAAAAATTCCGCTAATGGTGCAATTTCCTGATTTACACTACTAATGATTGCTTTTTCAGGCGAAAATTTATCGATCAAATGTGCCAGATCGATAATTCCCAACTTAAGCAAGCGAAGATGATGAATCATTTCACGATTATCAAAAACCGCAACCTTTGCAGACGAGTTACCAATATCAATAGTTAATCTATGCATATAAGACGCTAATTATGCGATTATTTTCTGATATGAAACTCATTCCCTTATCCAACAGATTAAAACCTTAAAAGCTTTAATGCGAAACTTTATGCCACAAAGCTATTAATCTTTGTCAAGTTTCGCTCTAGTTTTTTGTTAAAAAAGGTTAAACAAAAAGAAAATATTGTACGGATAGGACAAATAAAACGAACAATGTTTCATAGAACCAACGAACCTTAGCATTGCTAAAATAATAGGCCAATAACACTGCTCCCGGAGGCACACAAAGCAGAAAATGCCAGGTACGAAAACTAGGTTTAAGGTAAAAACTCGCCCCTGCAACAATAAACATAAAGAATAATAGCTGGAATCCTTTTCGGGTACTAATGAAACTCCTGAAAAAGTTTTCGCGAAGTTGCAATGAAGCCAGAATAATAATCACCGTTACGGGGATCAAAACCAGGTAATCGTTATAATTTATTTTAAAAACGGATGGGAACTTACTTCCCAGCGGCCGCCAAATCTGGTAAAAGGAAACAATATTATCATTCCAATAATAAAACACCGCAAGAAAAAAGAAAATCAAAATAAATCCTACAATACCTGCTACCCACTCCCGCCAGTCGAATGACCTGAAAAGTAAAAGCGCCAAAAAGATCATGAGCAACATGGCCATAAAAGGAAAATAAATGAGCGTTCCCACACCTATGATCATTCCGATATCAAAAACAGTGGTGATGGAATTTGCACTTTTATTCAGCTTCAGAAATTTATCAATTACCCAGATAAGCAGAAAATTGGTAATTAACGCTGGATTTAGCACCATGAATGGCATAAACAGGCTTGTTCCGGTAACATACATTAAACCCGGCAGGAAGTTGGGCTTCGCCAGTAAATTATGGTTATTAATTACCCGGTTAAAAATTAATGCCTGAATGAAAACGAGTGTAGCAGCAAAAAAGATGTTGCTGGCCGGGGAAAGTGCATTATCCAAATCAACGTTAATCAATAATCTGGCAAATGGCTCGAGGAAATCAAAATTCAGCTGACTCGGCAACTCATAGAATATGGCAATACGCATAAAAAATGTGTACGCCAATAATAAAATGAGGTTAATAGGATTTAGCTTTCTAAACTGATTAATCATGCCTTTTTAAAGAGCAAGCAAAGTAAAGAAAATAATTTCAGAGTAGCGATAGCAGTTGCATGAGTAATGTGAATAGTCATCGGATGAATATAACAATGATGCAAGTATTTATCCGATGACTGATCATAACACCGAATGTTAAATGCGCTATCGAATGCATTCCAACCTAATAGTCATCGGATGAATATAAAATGCTGCCGGTATTCATCCGATGGCTGATAATCCACTGGCTATCAAACCAAAGGATTATTCAGATTACACCCTCGCGTACTTTTTTACCATATCATCAATAATCCGGGCAGTTTCATCCGGGAAATCAAATTCATGTTTCTGAGGATTTGCAACCCAATCTTTAATAATCGGCAGCCAGTTGCCCGTACTTCCCCATATTACGGGGATGCCAAACTGCTTTAAAGCATAGGCGTTACATTGCTGCTCAAACTGGAAACGCATAGGTGCAACAAGTAATTTTTTCTTTAGATAAAGTGCTTCAGATGGCCCTTCAAAGCCGCCTCCGGTAAATAAACCTTCGCAAGTAGCAAGGCTTTTGTTAAATTTTTCATTATTTACCGGCTCAACAGATACATTTCCTTCCTGATAAGCTTCACTAATGTGCTTCGAAAACACCTGCCATTTTACTTCCGGCAATTGGATAAAAAGCTGTACTAATCTTTTGTCATCAACGGCTGGCAAATAAACCGTGTAATGGCCCAAATTCTCCGGCTTCATTGCCCTGATTTCAGACCTGATTACAGGGGTGTGAATAAAGGTATCGTACCGGTCGAAATGAAAACCAATATGGTATTTAGTTGGCGCATAGCGACTTAAAATGAGTTTACCCCAGTCTAAAGTTTTTGGACGGGGAACTTTTTTGGATTTAAATGCAGCCTGGTGACTTAGTGAAATACATTCTATGCCCTGAAGTTTGCAAGCCCAGGCACTTACAGGCTCAAAATCATTCACAATCAGGTTATAGTCCTTTAATTGAAGCTGTTTCATATCCTTCCTAAACCGGAAAAGATTCATACTTAACCAGGTTTTAAAATGATCTACACCACCTTTCTTGCCAAAAATGAAGCTGAAACCATGCAACTGGTATTTTACGGGCTGACTAAGTTTAACATCGGCCTGAGTTCCGCTCACTAAAATATCCAGTTCCCCGTATTTCTGAAGCAAAGGAATGATTTCCCTTGCCCTGCTGATGTGCCCGTTTCCAGTTCCCTGAATTGCGTAAAGTATTTTCATTTAGTGCCGAATATCTCAAAATTATTGAGCAATTTCATACTTTATACTTTGTAAAAGAACATTTATATCCAGTTTACGCTTTAAATCTTCGCCATCAGAAAGAATTCCTTCATCTGTTTCGTCTTTAATAAAGTCTTTATGGTCGTATTTGAAGATAGTCCAGTTTTGATTTTGATATTCCAGCGCGGTTAAACTTTCAACCCAGTCGCCACTATTCAGATAAGTGACCATACCATTTTCCATCGTGATTTCCCGTTGCTCTGCCTGGTGAATATGCCCGCAAACAACATATTGATAGCCTTTTTCAATTGCCAGTTCTGCCGCTGTTTGTTCAAAGCTATTGATAAACTTTACCGCGTCTTTAAACCTGGCTTTTATTTTTTTGGAGAAACTCATCTTTTCCCGTCCGAAAGCAGTGAGCACCCAGTTTACGAAACTATTGATCAGGATGAGGGTATCATAACCAACGGCACCCATTTTTGCCAGCCACTTGGAATGCTGCATGGTAACGTCAAAAATATCGCCATGAAAGAACCAGGCCTTTTTCCCATCTAATTCCATAATTAGCTTATTCTGGAGATGAAACGTACCCATTTCCATACCATCGAATTTACGAAGCATTTCATCATGGTTTCCGGTAAGGTAATGAACCTGCACGCCTTCAGAGACAAATTTCATCAGTTTACGGATTACCTTCATGTGCGACTCAGGCCAATAGCTTTTACTGAATTGCCAGATGTCTATGATATCGCCATTTAAGATTAATGTTTTTGGCCTGATGCTTTTTAGATATTTTAAAAGCTCTTTTGCATGGCAGCCATAGGTGCCTAAATGCACATCGGAAATCACGACGACATCAATATTTCTTTTTTCCATAAAATAAAATTTAGGGGGAACGGATTTAGCACCGCTTCAGAAAAGCAGTTTAGGCTGAAAGGGATGTTGCTACCAGTCTTCTTCCTCATCGAGTTTTACCTCAAATGGGCTGAAAAAATAAAGTACACCAATAAGCAGGCATATGGCGAAAAGTGATTCTAACATATCATCTGATTTAACATGATAAAGATAAGATGCTGTTTATCAAACAAATGTTACGCCATTGTTAAATTATTCTTCGAAATGATAATTTATGTTAAAATCTATAATCCATAAAAAAACCCATAAGCGTCATGCCTATGGGTTTATAATACTATTGATTGATACTATGCTTTTACTGCTTGTTTTTTCTTTTTGTTTTCAGCATAAATCCCAAATCCTAAAGCTGCTACTAAAATGATTGAGCCGGCAAGAGAAATATTTTCACCTGCATAATATGATGTTGGGTGGAAAATAAATTCAAGTTTATGGTTACCTGCTTCCAGTTTCGCTGCACGCAAAACGTAGTCTGCCCTGAAATATGGCTTCTCTACACCATCAATATACATTTTCCAGCCTTTGTTATAATAAATTTCAGAGAAAACAGCAACAACTTCTTTAGCTGTTGAATACTCGTAAGTTAAATGCTCAGGTTTATAGTCGGTTAATTTGATAAAACCTTCCTGTCCGGTACCTAAAATTTTGCTGTCTACCAATGCTTTATAGCTTTCATCTACAATCGCTTCTTTCTTAGCATCGAAACTACTAATGGCTTTCATTTCTTCATCAGAATTTTTCACAAACTGAATGCTTTCCACAAACCAGGCATTCCCGGCGGCGGTCGGGTTCCGTTGCATTTTATACGATCCGTTCTGTGGATCCTGAGTGATGATATATTTGGTATTTAACATATCCAATACATCCTGATTGATGCTTTTGGTTAATTGATTATCAACCAGCTCCTGAAAACGTTTTAACCTTGCCGAATGGAAACCGCCAACTGTTTTGTGGAAATAGGATGTTTCTGCACTTTTGAACGGATCGCCAAGCGATAAATCGAAAACCCTAAAGTTTGGATCTTTATCTGCAGAAATAAAATTATCTACATCTCTTGCTTTGTAATGATCTTTCAAATCAGATTTGCTTACAAAATTTTGATTGTTTAAATAGCGCCGATCAACCTGCCATAAATCAACTAAAACAAACAGGGCCAATAAGCCAAAAACCAGCTGCATATTCATTTTTTTGGTAATGAAGGCCCAGGTTAAACCGAAACCAACTGCGATAAATAACAAGGTACGCAAGGCATCAGCACGGGCAAGTGATACACGATCTGCAACAACTCCATTGATGATTTCCATTGCAGCACCTCTATTGTTCTGCAATGCCTGCGTTAGGGCATCAACAACCTGAGCTTGGTTTGATTGAGTAAAACTGAAGAATGCTGTTGGCATAATGGCGATGATTAACGATAAACCACCAGTAATCCCTGCCGACCATGTTAATCTCTTTACTAAATATTTTTGATCGTACTTCCCATCCTGAGCTTCCTTAACAGCTAAAACCGCCAATAACGGAACCAATAAACCTACAACTGCTAAAATTGATTCAACTGCCCTGAACTTATTATACATTGGCAGGTAATCAAAGAAAAGATCAGAAATTAACGGAAAGTTTTGTCCGAATGAAAGGAACAACAGCAAAATGCTACTTCCCAAAATCCACCATTTCCAACGGTGTTGAACAATGAATAAGCCAAATACAAATAGCAAGCAAATAATTGCTCCAAAATAGTATGGGCCTGAAGTGCCGGGTTTATTTCCCCAATATTGGTTTGTATTTAAATTTTGGGCTACATAGCCAATCACTTGTCGCGGATCAACACCTTGAAGATTTTTTTCTACAGCTTTATAGGTATTGCTTTCAGGTTTGATCATCTCATCAATACTACTTGCTCCACCATAAATATTTGGAATCAGGAATGAGAAACTTTCTCCAACACCCTGGCTCCATTGGTAAGCATATTCCTTATCTAACCCATTTGCAGGCTCGGCCTTATCAGTTGTCAGGTTCGATTTTCCACGAATGGTTTCTTTTCCATACTCATAGGTTGTCCATAAAGTACCTGCATTTACTAACACTGCTAATATAATCCCGCCTACAATAAAAGCAATAGATTTACCAAAACCAGCCAATTGCTTTGCTTTAAATGCATGGTACAATTCAATACAAGCCAAAATGAACAAGGCGATGAAAAGATAGTAAGTCATTTGGATATGGTTCGAACGAATTTCTAAAGCCATAAACAAGGCTAAAAGACTTCCTCCAACTAAATATCTTCCTCTCAAAGTTAAAATGATAGCGGCTAAAATAGGCGCAAAAAAACCAATCGCTAAAGCCTTATTGCTATGACCCGCAGCGATAATAATAAAATTATAGGAAGTAAATCCAAAAGCTATTGCGCCGGCTGCTGCAAGCCAGGGATTAATTTTAAGTACGCAAAAAAGCAGATAGGCACCTAGTAAATATAGAATTACCGTTCCAACAGGATCAGGAAATACCCCCTTAATGATATCGATACCATAGGTTGTAATGTTTAATGGATATTGAACCCAAATTTGATAGGCCGGCATCCCTCCGAACATCTGATTTGTCCATAGCGGACCTTTACCAGTGGCCTCTTTTACATCCATGATTTCTTTCTGCATCGCTTTCGCCTGCAAAACATCGCCCTGCTGTGGTGCTTTACCCTGTAAAACAGGACTGAAGTAGGCAAATGTAATGACTACAAAAATTGCTATAATGGCCAGGTGGACACCATTTTTATTAAACCAGTTATTCATTAAGGTTTGTTTAAGTTTAAACGAATGTCAAAAATAAAAAATTGGGCGGTATAAAAAAGGAATAAATTAAATGTGAGCAGAATAAAAATTAGTTTTGCATAATACAAAGCCTAATTCAACCCGTTTATTATGAGAAAGTTTGTTTTCGCACTACTGCTATTGATTCCCTATTCGATAACTAAAGCTCAAATTGTTAGTTTAAATGAAGGAGAAATCAAAGCGCTAAAAGTGGAAATCGAAAATAGCCCACCTGCAAAAAAAGCCTATCTGGCCTTTCAAAAATCTGTTTCTGTTTACCTGAATGATCTTCCAAATCCTATTGACACTATCCGCACAGAGGGTCTGCTGAAAGGAGATCCCAGAAAAGAAAAAACAAAGCTGGCTTTGGCAGATATGAATAAAATGTTTGCTTTGGCGATACAATACAGGTTGACCAATGATCAAATTTTTCTTAACAAATGTGTAAAATTTTTAAGTGCATGGGCGAAAATCAATCACTCAAATGGAGATCCGATAGACGACACCAACCTGGATAAGGCCATCGAAGCTTACGACCTGATCAAAACGGAAATTCCTATTGCTGAACAAAGAATGATCAACAATTGGTTAACCGAAACAGCCCTGGCAGAAATAAATAGCAAGCGGATGAAACCTGGAAAAGGTACCGCAATTAATAACTGGAATGCCCACCGGTTAAAAGAAGTTGGTGAAATTGGCTATGTGTTGAATAACCGTGAGTTCATCACCTGGGCTATTGAAAATCTTAAAAGTCACATCAACATTAATTTATATCCCGACGGTACAAGTTTGGATTTTAAGCAAAGAGACGCCATGCATTATCACCTCTATGATCTGGAACCTTTACTTAAGCTTGCCATCATGATCAACCGTGGCGAAGGCAATAACTTCTATACTTATCAATCTTCAAAAGGTTCTTCCATTAAGAAGTCTGTAGACTGGCTTTTGCCGTATGTAAAAGGGGAGAAACAACACGAGGAGTACGTAAACACTACTGTAAAGTTCGACCGTGAACGGGCCAAAAATAATGAGCCGGGTTTTGCACCGGGAACAATGTTTGATCCGAAGCTTGCCCTGCCACTTTTAAAAACGGCCGTATATTTTGATCCTTCGTTAGCGGAAATATATAAAGGACTTAAAGGGAGCGATAATATTTTAGGCGTTGCCGATCAAATTAAAAACGAAAAACGGTATTCTTCAAATTAGTTATTTCAGCAAATTGTCATTGCCTATTCGTAACCTAATTAAAATACACAAAACAAAATAAATAAACTTTCAATAATTTTTGAAAGTTTAAAAAAATAATTATATTTGTTTATGGAATTAGCAGCAGCAAAATTAAAATTTATTGAAGCCTGGGGAAAAATTGGTTCAGAATGGGGAATTAACCGAACCATGGCGCAGGTGCATGCTTTGTTATTGATCTCGCCAGAAGCCCTAACCACTGAGGAAATTATGGAAAATTTAAGCATTTCGAGAGGAAATGCAAATATGACCTTAAGAGACTTAATTGGCTGGGGCCTGATAGAAAAACAACATAAAGCTGGTGAACGCAAAGAATACTTTTTTGCTGATAAAGATGTTTGGAACATTGCCCGTCAGGTTGCTAAAGAACGTAAGAAAAGAGAGCTAGAGCCTGTATTAAAAGTATTAAACGAATTATCAGCCGTTACCGGAAATGAGAAGGACCCTGAATTGATTACTTTCAAAAAATCGATTGCAGATATTAATAAACTGGCCAACAATGTAGATAAAACACTCGAAACCATGCTCAAAGCAGAAGAAAACTGGTTTTGGGGATCTATTTTAAAAGTTTTCAAATAAGGAGCAAGCATATGGTTGTCTAGTATAAAGACCCATTATCAACTTAAACCTTGAGCCTTATACTTTATATGGCTTTATTTTTTAACCGTAACTTTCATTTATTACTGAAAGTATAAATACTAAAAAAATGAAAATGCTTCAAAACCATGTAATTTTATTTGATGAAGAGTGCCCAATGTGCCTGTTATATACTAAGGCATTGGTTAGCACAGGCATGTTGCCAGAAAACGGCCGCGAACCTTATCAACAAATTCCTCCACAAATTTGTCCGCTAATAGATCGGCAACGCGCGGCAAATGAAATTGCTATGGTAAATACAGAAAATGGTGAAGTGACTTATGGCATCAAAAGTCTTTTCAAAATAATAGGAAATGCAATGCCGGTATTCGCACCGTTATTTGCCTTTAAGCCATTTCTCTATTTTATGGCTAAAGTTTATGCTTTTATATCTTACAACCGGAAAGTGATTATTCCAGCAAAAGCAAAACCAGGCAGGATTCAGCCAACATTTAAATTAACTTATCGCATTGCTTACCTCTTGTTTACCGGGTTGGTTACCGCTTACATTCTTACGGTTTATGCCCATTTGCTCACTAGATATGTTCCGTTAGGCGGCGCGTACAGGGAATACTTGATTTGTAGCGGTCAGATGATCTTTCAGGGAGTAATTATTTTCTACTATAAAAGAGACAAACTATGGGACTATCTCGGAAACATGATGACGATCTCATTTGCCGGATCTATTTTACTTATTGTGGCGTTGATTGTGAATAATATGATTAATCTTCATCCGGTTATATATATTCTTTACTTTTTAATGGTGGCCGGACTTATGTTTTTGGAACATATACGCAGAACCAGATTGTTGCAATTGGGCTGGTTAATGACCATTACCTGGGCTATTTACCGTCTGCTTGTTTTAGCTTTAATCTTTAGCATTTAATATTATGACTGATCAAAAAATTATTCTGGCCGGAGGAAACGGATATCTGGGCAGCTTGTTGGCAAAACATTTCAGTAGTCGGGCGAAAGAGGTAATTATATTAGCCAGAAAACAGAAAGCACAAAATGGTAATATAAGAACCATTGCCTGGGATGGAAAAACAGCGGATAACTGGGTTAGCGAACTTGAAAATGCAGATTTGCTGATTAACCTTTGTGGCAAAAATGTAAACTGTCGCTACACTCCTAAAAACCAGGAAGAGATCATTAATTCACGAGTTGTACCTACCCGCTTGCTTGGAAAGGCGATCGAAGGTTTAATTGTACCTCCGAAATTATGGATTAATATGACTTCTGCCACCATTTATCGCCATGCGGAAGATCATGCTCAGGATGAATATACCGGTGATATTGGATATGGCTTTTCAATAGATGTTTGTAAAGCATGGGAGGATAGCTTTTTTGAAAATGAGTTGCCTAAAACCAGAAAGATTGCCTTAAGGATGGGCATTGTATTGGGCAGGGCAGACGGTGCTTTCCCGAGGCTCTTAAACCTGGTTAAGTTTGGCCTGGGTGGGAGACAGGGAGACGGGAAACAATATGTAAATTGGGTACATGAGCAAGATGCGATTCATACCATTGAATGGCTGCTCAATCATGAAGAGATAAATGGCGTAATAAATTGTACAGCTCCAAATGCAGTTACTAATGAGGTATTGATGCAAACCATTAGAAAAGGTTATGGAATTCCATTTGGCCTGCCTACGCCCACCTGGTTACTTGCCATAGGTGCAAAAATTATCGGCACAGAAACTGAACTTATTTTAAAAAGCAGATGGGTTAAGCCTGCCATTCTACTGGATAATGGTTTTCAATTCCAGTATGGTAAAATAGAGGAAGCCGTACACGATATTTTAAGTTTAAGGATTTAAAAAGATGGCGATCATAGTTTTAAAAACATTTATTACTGCACCGATAGAAATATGCTTTGATCTTTCCAGAAACATTGATTTACACCTGCAATCCATGCAATCATCGGGAGAAGAAGCTATTGCCGGCAGACAGTCTGGATTAATTACTTATGATGAAACCGTAACCTGGAAGGCCAAACATTTTAAAATGGATTTCACCATGAAGGTAAGGATAACGAAGATGAAATATCCTGAGTTTTTCGTTGATGAAATGGTAAGCGGACCGTTTAAGAAACTCCATCACCAGCACCTGTTTAAAATTTCTGGTACTGAAACGGAAATGACAGATATCTTTGAATTTGTTGCTCCGGCAGGTATATTAGGTAGATTCATAACCTGGCTGATTCTGGAAAAGTATATGAAAAAGCTTTTAATAGAACGCAACCAAACGATTAAGGCTGAAGCCGAAAAATGCTAAACGAAAAAACCCCGAGACATTGCTCAGGGCTTCCTATTATTTTACTTCTTCGTAGTCTACAAAATCGCCAAGTTTATCAGTTTTACCCGTTTGTTTTGGTGGCATGTAATCTATCGATACTGAACCTTCTGGTTTAGATCGTCTTTGCTGCTGCTGTGCCTGGCCGCTTGCCTGCTGTTGCATTTTGCTTGCCAGGTTACTGAATAGCATAGGTAATATTAACTTAATCAACATTCTGATAAGCCAAAGCACCAATATTGCTATGAAAATGAATTTAATTATTCCCATTCTTTAATTACTGTTGTTACAAATATAGACGTATGAGATTTTATTTTGTTACTTTTTACGTCTTTGATTGCATTCTGATTACAAATAATTAACGTAAGTAAGCAGAATATAGTTTTAATCTTCTACAATCTCTGCCACCCGGCCAACTTGTCCATCGTCCAGTCGCACCTTTATTCCGCGCGAGTGAAAAGCTGACGAAGTAAGCAAATCTTTTACTATACCGTAGGTAATATTTCCAGACCGCTGATCTTTTTTTAAAATTATCCCTACTTCTAATCCTGCATAAATATCTTTTCTGTTTTGTCCGTTCATTATACTGTAATTGTGCCTGGCAAATTTCTACATTTTACCAGAAATTAGAAATTTATCCTGATATTATTTATTTCCCAAACTTCTCCGCGAACATTTTCTCCAGTGCGAACATTTCATCTCTAAGCTTGGCAGCTTGTAAGAAATCCATATCTTTTGCCGCTTTTTGCATATCTTTTTTGGTGGTGTCTATTGCTTTCTGCAACTCGCCTTTACCCATATATTGAACAATCGGATCGGCTGCTATACTGATCTCGGCATTTTCTACATACGCCCTGGCTTTATTATCGCTTGCTTTTTGTGAGAAGTCTAAAACAGAAGTTTGTTCCAAAATTGCTTCACGAGATTTCCCTACTGTTTTCGGTGTGATACCATGCTCCAGGTTATAGGCAATCTGAATATCCCGGCGGCGATTGGTTTCTGATATGGTTTTTTCCATGCTATCTGTTATTCCGTCTGCATACATAATTACCCTACCCTTATCATTACGGGCCGCCCGTCCAATGGTTTGAATTAATGATTTTTCGGAACGAAGGAAACCCTCCTTATCGGCATCCAAAATAGCCACTAAAGTAACTTCTGGCAAATCCAGTCCCTCACGCAACAAGTTAATGCCAACCAGTACATCAAACTCTCCTAAACGCAGACCACGAAGAATTTCAACACGTTCTAACGTTTTAATTTCTGAGTGAATGTATCTTGTTTTAATGTTTAGCCTGTCAAGGTATTTTGTAAGTTCTTCAGCCATTCTTTTGGTTAAAGTGGTTACCAAAATACGTCCGCCATCTTTAATGGTGATGTCAATTTCATCTAAAAGATCATCCACCTGATTAATGGCCGGCCTGATTTCAATTACCGGATCTAATAAACCAGTTGGGCGGATTACCTGCTCAACCACTACGCCTTCCGATTTTTCCAATTCATATTCTGCAGGCGTTGCGCTTACATAAATGGTTTGCGGCGCCAGTGCTTCGAACTCATTGAAATTGAGCGGCCTGTTATCCAGCGCAGCTGGTAAACGGAAACCGTATTCTACCAATGATAATTTTCTTGACCTATCGCCACCATACATGGCCCTGATTTGCGGAACCGTTACATGGCTTTCATCAATCACCATTAAATAATCTTCCGGAAAATAATCTAGAAGACAGAAAGGGCGCATTCCAGGTGTTCTGCCATCAAAGAAACGCGAATAATTTTCAATCCCGGAACAATAGCCTAACTCCTTCATCATCTCGATATCGAAATTAGTACGTTCTTCTAAACGCTTTGCTTCTAACAAATGTCTATCTGCAATGAGCTGGTTTTTTCTAATCTCCAGTTCTTCCTGTATGCCCCAGATGGATTGAGTAAAACGATCTTTTGGCGTAACGAAAAGATTGGCTGGATAGACAGCCATATTCTCGAGTTTCTCAATCGTTTTTCCAGAAACCGGATCAATTGCAGAAAGTTCTTCGATATCATCGCCAAAAAAAGAAATGCGATAAGCATGATCAAGATAAGCCGGGAAAATATCTACGGTATCGCCCTTCACCCTAAAGGTTCCACGCTTAAATTCAGTTGTGGTTCTTGAATACAAAATCTCTACCAGACTATGTAAAAAGGCATTTCTGGAGATTCTTAAGCCTACAGCAAAACGAAAAACCATTTTGGAGAAATCTTCAGGATTTCCCATACCATAAATGCAGGAGATAGAAGAAACCACAATGATATCTCGTCTTCCACTCATTAGAGATGAAGTGGTCCGCAAACGAAGCTTTTCAATTTCTTCGTTAATGCTTAAATCTTTTTCTATATAGGTATTGCTTGATGCAATGAAGGCTTCCGGTTGATAATAATCGTAATAGGAAACGAAATAATTAACAGAATTTTCCGGAAAGAAATTTTTAAATTCACCGTAAAGCTGTGCTGCAAGGGTTTTATTGTGACTTAAGATGAGTGTTGGCTTTTGTGTTTGCTCAATTACGTTGGCAACAGTAAAGGTTTTTCCAGATCCCGTAACCCCCAATAATGTTTGATAATGTTCGTTAGCATTTACACCATCAACCAACTGTTTTATGGCACCAGGCTGATCTCCTGTGGGTTTATATTCTGATGTGATCTTAAATTTCATGGATATCAAATATACGGTTTTCGACTGTAAAGACTAAACAGCAGAAAGTCAGGAAAGTTGCCTTCTGAGGCTTAATAAAAAAGCATAGACCATCCTGATCAGTACGTAATATGGTAAATTTCTTAAACCAAGCCCTCATTTAAATTCTTAAATTACAGGATACTTCAAATACGAAAAGCGCTCTAACAAACCTTAAACATACATTAACCTAGTAAATCGAAAGTTAAACTTTCGATTTACTAGGTTAATGTATGTATTTGTGACATGTTAATCATCAGAAATTTAGCTGCCCAATTGTGCATTCGTTTAAAAAAATCGCCGGCAATAGCCATATTAAGGCCCAGGCAGGTTGGCAAAACAACGATAGCCAGGCAACTGGAAGAACATTACATTTATCTGGATATGGAAAATCCAGAGACCTCGCAAAGCTTGAAGATGCTTATACTTTTTTAGAGAACCTACAGGATCAAACTGTGATTATTGACGAAGTACAATTGCTCCCGGAATTATTTTCCTTATTGCGACCATTAATTGATGCTAAAAGAACCCCGGGCAGATTTATACTTCTTGGGTCGGCTTCGCCGGAATTAGTAAAAGGCATCTCTGAAACCTTAGCAGGCAGAATTTCTTATAATGAACTTAGTCCGATTGGTTTAACAGAACTACCTGACGAAATAACATTTGAGCAACATTGGTTTAGGGGTGGATTTCCGGAGTCACTTTTATCAGAAAACGATCAATCAAGTAAAGAATGGATAGATGATTTTATTGTAAGTTATGTAGAGCGGGATTTAGCAAAAATGTTTGGTGTGGAGTTAGCACCTAAATTATTAAGAAATTTCTGGAGTATGCTGGCGCATTTAAATGGAAATCTCTTTAACGGAGAATCTTTCGCAAGATCGTTAAGTGTAAGTGCCCCAACTGTTAACAGATACCTTGATTTTCTGGAAGGTGGTTACCTCATCAGGCGCTTGCAGCCCTGGTATGTGAACGCAAAGAAACGACTGGTAAAATCTCCTAAAACCTATGTACGCGATACCGGAATTTTACACCGGTTATTAAATATTCAGGATTACGACAGCTTATACGGTCACCCGGCAATAGGTGCATCCTGGGAAGGCTATGTAATTGAACAAATTGCCCAACTCAAAACGGCACAAACCGAATTATTTTTTTATCGCACGCAAACAGGAGCAGAATGTGATTTGGTAATTGTGCAAGGGGTTAAACCAATAGCATGTATAGAAATTAAGCTGTCTAATGCACCAACAGTTTCCAAAGGGTTGTGAATTGCACGCAATATCTTGAACCTTTACATCAATACATCATCACGCCTAAAAGTGAAACCTACAAAACAACAAATGGAATAATAGTAACTAATATTAAGCATTTTCTCTCTGTAATCTTACCAAAAATTTTATAACAAAAATCCTCATTGATTTACTCAATGAGGATTTAACAAAAAATTAGATCTATAAATTATTACTTGCCCGCAGCAACCTTCATTGGGTTTGAGCCAACCGACTGGCCACGAACCGCACCTCCGGTTTTTGCTTTGAAAGTTCTGAATTTACTTTCTTTTACCTTTCCACCCCAGCTATTATTTGCCGTGTCGATATCAGCGGTTTCACGAAGCGGATCTACCAGAATTGATTCTACTTCTTTATCTTTTACATAGAATTTGGCTGTTTTCAACTCATTATGTCTCCAAATCTGAGCCGGAATACGGTCAATCTCCTTTGTTCCATCTTTATAAGTAAACTCCACAATAATCGGCATCACCAAACCACCTTTGTTACTAAAACTCAATTCATATAAAAATTTGTCTTTATACTTATCCTGTTCCGCTTCTTGCACGGGTTCGAAAGGCAATGCTGTTTCTACTTTACTGGTAAGCGTAGTATCAACGTTTACCAAACCTCTGTCATACTTATAATAAAAATCTTGCGCTGCTGCATTTTTATCCACATAGAAGTTACCTTTCTTTTCTTCTTTATTTCTAATTTTCGAAATATCTTCAAAGGCATTTACAGCAGGCTTATCAATTTTAAGCATTCTCGATCTTGCTGCCGGAACTTCTTTGGGAAAATCTGCTTTTGCAAATTTCACACTATCCAAAGAGATATCGCAAGGGTCTGTTCCATAAAACCAGCCTCTCCAAAACCAATCTAAATCTTCGCCACTGGCATCTTCCATTGTGCGGAATAAATCTGCAGGCTCCGGATGTTTAAATGCCCATCTTCTTGAATATTCTTTAAAGGCATAATCAAATAATTCTCGTCCCATAATGGTTTCGCGAAGGATATTCAAACCAGTTGCAGGTTTAGAGTAAGCATTTGGACCGAAACGGGCAATATTTTCAGAATTGGTCATAATAGGTTCCAATTCATCTTTCGGTAATTTCATGTAATCAACAATAGTATAGGCAGGGCCTTTTTTACTAGGAAATTTGTTGTCCCAAAGTTCTTCGGTTAAATATTCAACAAAAGAATTTAAGCCTTCATCCATCCAGGTCCACTGGCGTTCGTCACTGTTTACAATCATTGGGAAGAAGTTGTGTCCAACCTCATGGATTATTACACCCAACATTCCGTTTTTTGTGCTTTCGCTATACGTTCCATCTGCATCAGTACGGCCGTAGTTAAAACAGATCATCGGATATTCCATTCCGTTTGCAGCTTCAATGCTTTGCGCCACAGGATATGGATAAGGGATGGTAAAATCAGAATATGTTTTTATTGTATGTGCAACAGCCCTTGTAGAGAATTTACTATACAAATTATAAGCTTCTTTGCCATAAAAACTCATACACATTACGGTATTGTTATTGGCCTGAATTTTTTGTGGCATGGCATCCCAGATAAACTTCCGTGAGGAAGTCCAGGCGAAATCACGCACATTATTGGCATTGAATACCCATGTTTTTTTAGCTGTTGATTTTTTTGTTTCTGCAATTTTAGCTTCTGCCAAAGTTTGAATTTCTACAGGGGCAGTGGCTGTTTTAGCAGAATTGTATCTGCTAAGTTGTGCAGGCGTTAACACGGCACTATAATTTATACACTCGCCTGTTGAACCCACTAAGTGATCTGCAGGAACCGTCATTTGTACTTTGAAATCGCCAAAAGTTAAGGCAAATTCTCCCCTGCCTGTAAACTGATGATTCTGCCAACCCTGAAAATCGCTATAAACACAGAGACGCGGATACCACTGGGTCATCGTAAATAAATAGTTTCCATCAGCCGGGAAGAATTCATATCCTCCACGACCGCCAACACTCATTCTATCTGTAATTTTGTAGGTCCAGTCGATATTGAAGATAAACTTCTGACCAGTTTTTAAAGCCACTGGTAAATCTACCCGCATCATGGTTTTATTTACTGTATACTTTAAGTTTTTTCCAAGCGCATCGGTAAGTTTGGAGATATTGATCCCATTCCCGTTATCTTCTTTTGCACTTAGTTGATCCAGGCTTTGCGTAGTTCCAACGGCTGCCATTTTGGTCGCATCCTGATAATTGGCACTTTTACTTGTGCTGTGCTCATTTTCATCAAGCTGTAACCAGATATAAGTTAACGGATCCGGGGAGTTGTTGGTATAAGTGATGGTTTCGGCTCTTTTTAAAAGCAGGTTTTTCTCATCCAGTTCACACTTAATGTTATAATCAGCACGCTGCTGCCAGTATTTCACCCCCGGTGCGCCACTTGCCGTACGTTGCTCATTTGGGGTTGGCAAAATAGTTCCCAATTGCTCAAACTTATTCCCGTGGTTGCTACCCGGGTTATTCTGAGTGTTTTGAGCCATAGCCAAACTACCGGAAAACAGCAGCAGGCCAGATAA
This sequence comes from Pedobacter petrophilus, assembly GCF_009674725.1. Taxonomy (GTDB): domain Bacteria; phylum Bacteroidota; class Bacteroidia; order Sphingobacteriales; family Sphingobacteriaceae; genus Pedobacter; species Pedobacter petrophilus. Next base: position 53,488 of record NZ_WKKH01000015.1, read on the forward strand.
TGTAAATAGTTTATTAATCATGCTTTTTAATTGAAGGGAATTCGCTCTAAAGCCATTTTTAAAGCCAGGCTAAATACGGCTGCTGATATAAATAGAACCCAGCTAATTCGTTTTATGTTTGTGTAGTTAAAAGTAAGAAAAGTAATGATCAAAACGATTAACACCATAAAAATCTGTCCGGCTTCTAAACCTACATTGAAACCAAATAAACCCCAGCCCATATTTTGATCCTTAGCCAACATCATTCTAATAGAATTGGCGAAGCCCATTCCATGAATCAACCCAAAACCCAGGGCAAGAAAATAATTTATCCTTACCGATTTCATGTCAAAATCCGTCCTGAACAGGTTACTCACCGCAGTAATCACAATGGTACAAGGAATTAAAAACTCTACCCAGTCACTATCAAATCTGATAACATCTAAAACACTAAGCAATAAAGTGGCAGAATGGCCAATGGTGAAAGCGGTAACGAGGATTAAAACCTGTTTGATATTGGTATAACTATAAATTGCAATCAGTGCTAAGATAAAAAGCTGGTGATCTAAAGCATCAAGACTTATAATGTGTTCCCAACCTAACTTAAAATAAAAGACAAAATCTTGTAAAGGCATGGATAAGTAGGTTATCTATAGAAGCTTTATGTTTTAACGGCATAAAATTAATTTTTTTAGTGTAGAAATGTAACATTATATTAAAAACACCTGCCTAAATACCAAACTTGTTACTAATTAAGGGTAAAAATCATTCCAACCGACTACTTCTACGCTTCTACAATTAAAAAAAGGCATTAATATCGTAGCTTTGATTTCAATTATTTATAAAGATTAAATTAACATATGCATAAACTAAAGTTTCTTCTTCCGGTACTATGCCTGGTTTACTTAAGTCTCCCGGCTACAGTTCGGCATCCGCTGCACGTAAGTACAGCAGAACTGAGTTTCAATGCGAAAGAAAAATCAGTTGAAGTAAGCTGCAGGATTTTCACTGATGATTTTGAATCCATTCTGGCTAAGCTATACAAACGAAAAACAGATCTTTCCAAGCCATCTATGAAACCCGAAATGGATGAAATTGTAAAGAAATACCTTACCAGCCACCTTCAGGTTAAAGTGAATGGCAAGGCTGTTACTTTGCAGTATGTGGGTTTTGAAATTGATCATGAAGCCACCAATATCTATTTGGAAGTGGATCAGGTTAGTACAATGAAAACTGCTGAAGTTACGAACACCATTTTATATGATCTGTTTGATGATCAAATGAGCATCATCCACGTAACGAATGGGAAAAAACGCAATAGTACCAAGATTCTTTTTCCTGATAAGACGTTCACAACAAACTTTTAAAAAGGTACATTGTATTAATATTAAATTGGTGTTAAATACCGTTAACATATAATATCTCGCTAACCTGATGTTCATCCCAGTGAGAATACTATTAATAATCTTAGTTATACATTGCCAAATTGTTTAAATAAGTATGCATTTAATCGTTTTCTCTGCAATTTTAACCCCCAGGATAAAATATATTTTCAATTTTATATTTAGGGATATCCTCAAGGCTGAGGTTGAATTTACTGGAAATAGTCAGTTTTTTTTGGAAAGTAAGCAGGCTAAAATAAGCTATGGTGATGTTCCACTCGGGAATGAACTCTTTTTTAAAAGTTCAGCATTGCTCTTTTCAAATAAGCTCGAAGAAACAAAAATTAAAATAACTTCCTTTGGAGAATATCAGGTGCCTTTTCCCGTTCAAAATTCCCTGCTCCCTTTCGATGTTTTTGCCGCTTCTTTTTTTATAGTAAGCAGGTACGAAGAGTATCTTCATCAACAGAAAACGCAGGAAGATTTTAAAGCAAGTAAAAGTTATCAGTATAAATGGAAAATTCTTGATCGCCCTATTATAGATGAATGGGCACTTATTTTAAGAAATATTATCCTTACTAAATATCCGCAATTTAAGTTTTATGAGAAAAATTTCGCGCAACAGCCTACAGTTAATTTTGATGTTCCTGCGCAAATCCCAACTGGTTTTACCAATAAAGCCAAGTTCTTTTTTAATACGATTGTAAGCAAGGAGAATAATTTTATAAGTGCTGGTTTTGATCGCCTTACCGGCCTTGACATTAACATTGAGCAGGTATTACAAGGCGTTGCTACCTATTTTAACCTTAAGAAAATTAGCCCGGTTTACTTTGTTGGTTTTCCGGAAATACCCGATGATTATATTGGCATTACGGGCATCTCTAAAATCCTGACAGCAGCACCAGTTGGCTTATTAAGACCTTGTGCCAGCGACAAACAGAAAATCAGTCATGTTAAGGCAGGACTTTCAAAGCTCAAAAAAATACTTCCCGAACAGGTTAATCTAAACAGCCAGCAACTTGAAGTACTGAAGTTTCCACTTTGTTACCTTAACCTGCTCAACAGTGCCATAACTTCAGATTATTCTATGGGTTATGCTGAAACGCCGGGTTTTAGAGCAGGTACCTGCACAGCATTTAGCTGGTACGACCTGCAACTGGAAAAGGTAACTCCTTTAAGTGTAAAGTCATACTGCTTCACCGATTCTGCACTCGAACCGTTAAATATTCAAGATATTAATGAATTAATAGCACATTTTATAGATTCGGTAAAAGTGGTAAAAGGTACGCTTGTAAGTAGCTGGAAATTGAGAACCCTATCTACACATTTGAAGTATAAAAAGTTAAATACCGCTTTTAAACAAATGCTGGAATACGGGGGAAGCCAAATTTCCAATTAACCTTTTATAGGAAATTGGTAGATTTACCATCAGTTAATTAGCCTTAAACAGATAAATAACATCATGATTTTTGATCTAAGTAAAACCAAATCAATAGCCAATACCTTCATAGCCGAACTTCGGGATGAAAATACCCAGAAAGATTCGATGCGTTTTCGAAAAAACCTGGAGCGTGTTGGAGAATTTTTCGCTTACGAAATTAGTAAATCTCTCGCTTATGTAAGCAAGGAAGTAACTACACCATTAGGGGTATCTAACTGCGAGGTATTGGCACAACAGCCGGTATTGGCCACTATTTTAAGGGCTGGTTTACCGTTGCAGCAAGGTTTGCTCAATATTTTTGATCAGGCAACGTGTTGTTTTATTTCTGCTTTCAGGAAACTGGAAAAAGGTGGAGACTTTATTATCCAAATGGATTATATATCAACGCCAGACCTTGACGGACGAATTTTAATTATGGCCGACCCGATGTTAGCCACCGGGCAAAGTATGGTAATGTGTTGTAAGGAACTGATAAATCGCTACAACATTTCCGAATTACATATTGTAGCTGCCATTGCCAGTGCAGAGGGCGTAGCACATGTGCGTGCCAATTTGCCAAAAGCAAAATTATGGCTTGGCGCAATAGATGAAGAAATGACCAGCAAATCTTATATCGTTCCCGGGCTCGGCGATGCCGGTGATTTGGCTTACGGTGAAAAAGTTTAACCCGTAAATGAATATTCTTTTTGTTTGTAGCCGGAACAAATGGCGAAGTGCTACTGCCGAGAGCATTTTTAAAAATCATCCCATCCATCAGGTTCGATCTGCAGGAACCGAACCCTCAGCAAGAATAAAACTTTCTGCAAAACACCTTACCTGGGCTGATTAATTTTCGTGATGGAGAAGAAACATAAGCAAAGAATTATAGAAAAGTTTAGTCATGAAAATAATCACGCAGAAATAATTGTGCTTAACATTCCTGATGAATATCAGTATATGGATGAAGCGTTAATTGAAGAACTAACCACAAAAGTTTCAGATTTTCTGTAAAGCAACCGATAACCCCTACCTTTGCCAGCAAACATGCATCAACATAAAAAACACATCTTCTTTGATCTGGATCATACCATTTGGGATTTTGATCGCAATGCAGAAGAAACGCTGAATGAGTTATACGAGACTTACAACCTGAAAGGTTTAGGTCTTCATTCCTGTTCTGATTTTATCATTGCTTATACCGAGAATAACCATCAGCTTTGGGCCGATTACCACCTGGGAAAAATTACAAAAGATTTCCTCCGGGCTGAACGATTTAGCAAAACATTTATCCAATTGGGCATTAGCCCTGATGTGGTTCCACATCAGTTCGAAGATGATTATGTATCAATCTCACCAACCAAAACCAATTTGTTTGAAGACGCAGAACATGTTTTGGCTTATCTGCAAGAAAGATATACCCTCCATATTATTTCGAATGGCTTCAAAGAAACTACGTTGACTAAAATGAAGCTTTCGAACCTGAATCCCTATTTTAAAAATGTAATTATTTCAGAAGATGCGGGTGTAAACAAACCAAATCCATTGATTTTTGAATATGCTTTAGAAAGAGCAAAGGCAAGAAAAGAGGAAAGTATTATGATAGGTGATAGTTTAGAGGCTGATATTTATGGAGCATTGAACTTTGGATTGGAAGCTATCTTTTTCAACCCGCTGAAAAAAGAGAAACCTGCCGACGTGACTAACCAAATTACACACCTTAAAGATCTATTGCATTTATTCTAAGCGGAGATGCTTATATTTAAAAATGAATACAGCAAAGGTCAGGGTTTCTATACAGCAAATCATAGCTTCCTATAAATCAAAATTATCTGCCTACGCTGATCATGATTTCCAATGCACACCGCCAATAGGTGGCTGGAGCTATAGCGAGGTTTATTCTCATATTTTTGATGCCAGCCTGCTCTCTTTAATTGCCTTAAATAATAGCACAACCGAAAAGGGGGAAAAAAAACCGACTCACTTTATAGTCAGGCTGATTTTACTACTGGGTGCGCTACCTCCTGCAAAAAAGTACAAGGTGCCCAGGAGGATGGCAGACCGCGTTAAAAAAATCAGTAAAACGGAAGCTTTAGATTTTATCATCGAATTTGAAACTGCGCTTGAAAGTTCTTATCAAACAATCCCAACCGCAGACCTGCAATTGAAAACGAAACACCCACGTTTAGGCTATCTAAATGCTAATCAATGGTTAAGGTTTATAGAAATACACCTCAAACATCATTTAAAGCAATTGGAAAGAATAGAAAAGAGTTTCAAACCATAGGACATTTGCAATTGGTGCTCCATTAAATGCTAAACCAGTAGCACCTGCCACAACCACCAGTAGCCAGCCTAAAATTACTCAACAGGCACCAGCAAAAGTTGCTAAAGGAATGAATCCGGCACATGGCCGGCCGAACCGCAGGTGTGATATTGCAGTTGGTGCACCGCTCACCTAGTTAACGCATTTTTTTTACATCTTTGCGCTAATGAAATTACCAGGCATAAAAGGTTTTGATGAAGAAGCGTTTAACAAGTATTTAAAAAATACAGGCTGGTTGATGTTTGGTAAGATAATTAGTCTTATTGTAAATCTAGCCATCACACGATATCTGGGGCCAATTTTATTCGGAGATCTGAGTTTTGGATTATCCCTGGTAGCTATTCTGGCTGCAATTGGGGGTTTAGGCCTTGATACCTTTATCATCCGTGAAGTTATTCAGGAACCCTCCAAAAGAGACGAAATTTTAGGCACGTCTATAGTTCTTAGAATGGTTGCAAATGGTTTACTGATTCCAATTGCAATCGGAATTTATCTCATGAGTCATAGTTTATCTTCAAACCCTGGCTATTCACTTACCTTGTTGATCGCGTTACTAGCATTTGCATCATTTTTTAAATCATTTAACGTAATTGATTCTTTTTTTCAATCACAGGTACAATCTAAGTATGTTGTACAGATACAAAATTTGAGTCTTATTATTACATCAATATTTAAAGTTCTGATCATTACCTTTAGCCTACCGTTAATCTATATCGTTTTTGCCTACATATTAGATGCAGTAATTCTGGCTACCGGCTTAATAGTTGCTTACCAAAACCGAGGTTTAAAGATATTAAACTGGCGTTTTAACAAAGAACGGGCAAAGTTCTTACTGATAAAATCTTCACCCTTAATTCTTTCTGCTGTAATGGTTACCATCTATATGAAAATAGATGTAGTAATGTTAAAAAGTGTTGGTAGTAAGGCCGTCGGAATCTACAGCAGCGCACAGAATTTGAGCGAAGCCTGGTATTTTATTCCGAGCGCTATCGTAACTTCCGTTTTCCCTGCGTTATTAAATGCTCGAAAAACAGACTTAAGCAGGTATGAAAAACGCCTTGGAAACTTATATGATTTGCTGGTTTACATTAATATTCCCATTGCCATATTTATTAGCTTTTTCGGTGCAGATATTATTCACATTGCCTATAGCGGAAAATATGATGGTGCCGGACCAATGCTTTCGATCCATATCTGGTCGGGTATTTTTGTTTTCTTAGGGATGGCCAGCTCTCAGTATTTAATTGCAGAAGGTTATACAAAAATTTCATTTTACCGCACTGCTGCCGGCGCGATGGCAAATATCTTGCTAAACTTCTGGCTTATTCCAAAATACGCAGGTGTTGGTGCGTCAATAGCAACATTAATTGCCTGTTTTATTTCTACTTTTTATGTTTTATTAATTCCAAAAACGAGGCATCAGGGGATAATGATGTTAAAATCGTTATTTTTGATCACCGCATTTCAAAAAATACTTAAACGTTGAGCACTTTAAAAGCACTAGCAGCACTAATTGCAAAGCCTAACCGGCTGAAAGCATTATTATCATACGGACATAAAGGTTATTTAAACAGCATTGGCTGGTTTACCGCTTTTGACCAGAAACAGGCCGTTGATGGCGAGGGTAAAGCATTACCCTGGGTTACGTATTCCTTTATCGATTTCATTAGAAACAGGATAAATAAAACACAACACATCTTTGAGTACGGCTCTGGTAGTTCGACCATTTTCTATGCTGAAAGGGCCGGAAGAGTTACTTCCGTAGAACACGATAAAGGTTGGTTTGATAAGGTTAAAGGTACCAGCCTGGCAAATGCCGAAATGATTTTTTGTGAGTTACATCGCGATGGTGAATATGCCAGAAAAGCAACGCTATTGGGCCATAAATTTGACATTATCATTGTTGATGGGCGTGATCGTGTAAATTGCTGTAAGTATAGTTTAGCTGCTTTGTCTGCTAATGGTGTAATTGTTTTGGATGACAGTGAGCGCGAAGTTTATGAGCCAGCAAGAATTTTACTGAAAGAAAATGGTTTCAAAGAAATCAGTTTTAGTGGTATTTCTCCGGGGTTATTCTATGAAAAAGCTACATCTGTGTTTTACAAAGAAAACAATTGCCTGAATATTTAGAAAACCCTGCTTTTCCTCAATCCACAATTAAACGTTTGTAATGAACGTTTAAACTCATATCCAACCTTAAAAACCACACCCGGCACAACATTATGATTGATGAAAATTTAAAAGCAGCTTACGATAATTTTTACAACAACAATGATATGGCCTGGCGAATGTTAGGTGCAAAATATAAAGCAAAAAATATTGTAGATGTTTGTAAAAACATCAAGCCAGAAAAAGTGCTGGAAGTTGGTGCCGGCGATGGCAGTATTCTTCATTTTTTAGATGAATGGAACTTTTCGCCCGAACTTTATGCGTTAGAAATTGCGCAAAGTGGCGTTGATCGCATTAAACAAAGAAACCTATCGAAACTTAAAGATGCCAGAACTTTTGATGGCTATAAAATTCCATATGCGGATGATTCTTTTGATTTGATAATTCTTGCACATGTGCTGGAACATGTAGAGCATGAGCGAATCCTGATTAGGGAATTGAAACGCGTAGCGAAATATATTGTGGTTGAGGTGCCCAAAGATTATCGCTTTGGAGTAGATAAAAGAGTAAAACACTTTTTAGATTACGGTCACATTAATATGTATACGCCTACATCGCTACGTTTTTTACTCCAGAGCGAGGGATTGGAAATTTTAGAAGATAAAGTTTCTATGACCGCTCCTGAAACAGTTAAATTTAATGAGTTTATAAACAGGAAAATGCCTAAAAGCATTGTTAAAAACCTCAAGATTGAACTCGAATATCACCTTAAGAAAACCATGGGAAATTTCCTTGGTTTGAAGAAAAAAGAACAATTTGCTAACGCTTACACGGTGTTAACCAAAAAATCAGATCAGAACCTGCAAATATTTTAGTTTTCTAATAATTAAACTGTAGAAAATTAGTTCTCAAAACTGACAGGCTTATTTAATGCATAAATCAGAGTGATTTTTTTCTACCATCTAAGAGACATAAAAAGAAAATACAAGCCGCAGGCGTATAAAAACGTTAGTTGTTATTGAGCTTCAATAATCTTACATGCCTTATATGGTAAATAATAGATAAGCTAAATAAAAATATTATACCTATTATAATCTTAACCAATAATTGTTACATTGTATTCAAATCAATTGTCTCTATGTAAACTACATCCCTTAAATAAATAAAAAGGCATGTTATTAACCAGAAACTACTTAAAAAATTTAGTCTACCAAGTAAACGGAGCTGCGATTGAAGTACATAAAACATTAGGCTCCGGACTTCTTGAATGCACCTATCACCAATGCATGGTTCATGAATTGAATACCAGAAAAATAAATTTCAAATCAGAATTAGTCATTCCAGTTAACTATAAAGGACTGGAAATTGATGCGGCACTCAGATGCGATTTATTGATTGAAGATTGTTTAGTCGTTGAATTAAAGTCCGTAGATCATATTGCTCCAATTCACGTAGCTCAATTATTAACCTATATGAAGTTATTATCTTCGCCGTTAGGATTGATGATAAATTTCAATTGTACACATATCTTCACCGAAGGACAAAAAACATATGTAAACGAAACATATGAATCAATTTATTAATATATTTTTGTATTCAGCCTATACAACTCAGAAATCAATCTGATTATTTACATTAAAAGTGATAGGTAGAAAATCGAAGCATGCAAAATCTTGCCCCAATCGCCCTTTTTGTTTATAACCGTCCGCAGCATACCGAACGAACATTGAAGTTTTTGCAACAGAATGAACTTGCTGAAGAAAGCAGATTATTCATTTTTTCTGATGGTGCGAAAAGTTCTCACGATGAGGAAAAAGTAGCCGAGGTAAGATCAATTATTAAAAAAATTGATGGTTTTAAGTCTGTTAAAATTTTTGAAAAAAAAGAAAATTCGGGCTTAGCCAATGCTGTGATTGCTGGCGTAACCAAACTAATTAAAGAATACGGGCAAGTCATTGTTTTCGAAGATGATTTAGTCAGTTCTCCGCATACCCTTACTTATTTCAACGAGGCTTTAAAACGATACCGCAATGAAGAAAAAGTAATGCACATTGGCGCCTACATGTATCCTTTAAAAACAAAAAACCTTCCTCAATCATTTTTTTTCAGGGCAGCAACCAGTTGGGGATGGGCAACATGGGAACGTGCCTGGGATTACTTTGAACCCGATATAGACACCTTGATCAGCCAATTTGATCACAAGAAAAAGATGGCTTTCTCCATTGATAAGACAATGAACTTTTGGAAGCAAATGCAAGAGTTTAAAAAAGGCAAAAACAACAGCTGGGCCATTAGGTGGTATGCATCAATTTTTTTAAAAGGCGGGTTAACGCTCAATCCTTCGCAATCATTGGTCAACAACATTGGCCATGATGGCACAGGGGTACATTCAGGCATAAACGACATCTACAATGTAGCCATTAACCCAAAGCCAATTACGCAATTTCCAGATGTAATTGAAGAAGATAAAACCGCTTACGAAGTTATAAAAGCTTTCCTGGCAAACAGAAAAGGTAGTATCGCAAAAAGAATTAAGCGATTTATTAATGAAAAACTCAATCAATATTTTTCAAAGTAATCACAAATAGTTATTATTCGTATTTTAGTCTGATGATGAAGTCTGTATTCCTGTTTCTAGCCCTTATTTCTGCAACTGTTTATGCCCAGCATCCGCCAAAACCTTACGGAGCCCTACCGTCTGAAAGACAATTGGCCTGGCACGACATTGAAGTTTATGGATTGATTCATTTTACACCCACCACCTTTGAAAATAAAGAATGGGGCTTCGGCGATGCTGATCCGAAAACGTTTAATCCGAGCGACTTTAATGCCGGACAAATCATAGCAGCAGCAAAAGCCGGAGGTTTAAAAGGAATTATCCTGGTAGCAAAACACCATGATGGTTTTGCGCTTTGGCCTGCGAAGACGACTGAATATAACATCACAAAGAGCCCTTACAAGAATGGGAAGGCAGATTTAGTACGGGAGGTAGAACAGGCTGTTCGTAAAAACGGATTAAAATTTGGCGTTTATTGTTCCCCATGGGACAGAAACAATTCGCTTTATGGAACCGATAAATATTTAGCCATTTACCAGGCCCAACTTAAGGAATTATACAGCAACTATGGTTCGCTTTTTATGAGCTGGCATGACGGTGCAAATGGCGGCGATGGTTATTATGGCGGAGCAAGAGAGAAAAGATCAATCGATAATACCACCTATTATGATTGGAAAAATACCTGGGCAATCACCCGTAAAATGCAGCCTATGGCAAACATTTTTAGCGATATTGGCTTAGATATTCGTTGGGTTGGAAATGAAGATGGCCATGCCGCTGAAACCAGTTGGGCAACTTTTACTCCAATGGCTCCCGATGGAAAAAATGAGGCTGTTCCCGGACAGGCAAATTATCCACAAAGCCCTGGCGGGATAAGAGATGGCAAGTTCTGGATGCCTGCCGAATGCGATGTGCCTCTAAGAAAAGGCTGGTTTTATCACCCTTCAGAAAAGCCAAAAACACCAGAGCAGTTATTTGATTTATACCTAAAAAGCGTTGGCCGTGGCGCAGGATTGGATTTGGGTTTAGCACCCGATACCAGAGGCCAGTTACATGCTGATGATGTGGCGGCTTTGAAAGGTTTTGGTGATATGGTACGAAATACTTTTGCGAAAAACCTGGCGAAAAACGCCTTGGTCAAAGCAAGCAATGTACGCGGACAAAAGTTTAATACCGCTTTCCTTTTAGATGGAAATAAACAAAGTTATTGGGCAACAAGCGATAATGTGCATCAGGCCAGCCTGGAACTGGATTTGAAAGCAGTCCAAACATTCGACATCATTAGTCTTCAGGAATTTATCCCGTTGGGCCAAAGAATAGAAGCTTACACCATAGAAGTTCTTAAGAATAATCAATGGAAGAAAATCTTTGATGGAACCAGCATTGGCGCAAAGCGATTAATCAAACTTGATGAACCAGTAACCACAAAAAAAGTTAGAATCAACATTACAAAGTCGCCGGTTTGTATTACACTAAGCGAAATTGGGCTATATAAAAAAGTAGAATAGATTATTCGTAGAGAATGGTAAACATTTCTCCTAATGCATTGGAAGTTTGTTTACTGTATTTATAAGTACTATCGCCTTTTATATCTCTGTACATCAGCATTACAGCACGTAAAGAAACTTGGCTGAGCTTTTGTTTTCTAGCACGTTCTTTAACATCTTCCTTTTTAAGCACTAAGGTGTTCATTTCCTTAATGATTTCTAAGTTATTTTTCATAGGCGTAATCCCATCTTCCTGAATAGATTTTAGCTTAGCATCTTTTGGTAAGTCAATTTTTAAAGTGGTAATTGCATTTAAATATCCCAGGTTACTGTTAAACTTTAAGCATAACTTTTTAAACTCTTCAGTTTGGTATTTCGGACTAAAAAAAATGATTCCCGCAGAGAATAGCAATACCAATAGCGATGCTGCCCCGTATCGTACCCGGCTATTAAAGAAAGACGCCGCGTTTAATTTAAAGGTAAGCAGGTAAGTGATCAGAAATCCCGAAATAAAGCCGCCAATGTGTGCAGCATTATCTACCCGTTTTCCAAAAGAACCGTTTATTAGTACTAAAGCAGAAACAATTAACGTACTAATGAGGAGCGCCTGCGTAGCTTTGCGTTCGAATGTTTTATTGATTAGCAAGGCGATGAAAGCGCCATACAAGCCCATAATTGCACCCGATGCGCCCATCATTACTGCTTCTTGATGAAAAGTTAAACTCACTAAACCTCCGCAAATTCCGCTTAGTAAATAAATAAAAAGGAATTTTTTCCAGCCGAGTTTATTTTCGATCATCAGGCCCAAATAGATGAAGGCATACATATTGAACAAGATATGCGATACAGAACCATGTATAAACTGGTAAGTGATTAATCGCCAGTATTGGCCGTTCAAAACAGTGTTTCTATGATTAACTCCGAGGTTTAAGGTGAAATTTTTTGCGCGATCTGCCAAAGCAGCGCTGTCTAAATTGCCATGTTGAGTAATGAGTAGATACCTGAAATAAACAACTGAAATTAAGAGTATGGCAATAAAATAAAGAATATTTACAATCACCAGAACTGGTGTAACGGTGTAACCCTTTTGCGGTAAAAACAGATACAGCACATTTTTGATCTTGTTTTTAGTGGCTAAAGGCGCTTTGTCGAAATAAGAATCATCTTGTTCTGCTAAGATAGCGTGAAATTTTGTTAGCCTATCTTCCCAAACACCTTTCAGGTGAAACTCTACATATTCAAACTCATGAAAAAACTTATCAAAGTTCAACTCATTTTTTCCATAATCATTAAATAACATTTGAATGCCAACACATTCACTTTTAACAACAGCGAATTTCCCATGAATTCTTATTGAAATTTCTTCACTGTAAGATTGAAAGGAAATTGGAGTATAGGCTATTAATCCGCTTTCGGAAAGATGGCTAAGCTTCCAGCCGAGGTTTTCAATCGCTTGCTGTGCAATGATTAAGTATTTATCTGCAGGAAAGTCTGCCAGCGGAATAAACTTTTCAACTTTTGGTGAGTAACCCCAACTAATTGACATAAATAGAGCGAAATTATTTTTTCGCTACTAAGATAATATATGGGGATAGATTTTTGCTCTCGAAAGGAATAATCTTGGTAAATATTTTACCGGTTAACCAAACTGCTTTTTTGAATAACCGAACGGCTACTGGTTTCTTGCTTTCATCTTCCAGCCAAACACTAAAACGCCCGAAGTAACCAGACTCAACATTTTTTAATCCCGCTTTTTCGCAAATTGATTTTAGCAATGCAGGATCCATACTATTAATATTGTGTTTATCATAGTTTTCCTTATCGAAGTTTTTCTGAAACCAACCATTAACCGCTTTAAAATTTGGCAGCGTAATAAATAAAGTACCACCAGGTTTTACAAAGGAAATGTGACGGTTAATAATATCAGCCGTATCGTTAAAATGCTCAATTAAGCCGCAGCTAAGCACTAAATCATACTGTTTTTCTGGCTGATAGCTAAACAAATCTGTTTCAATGATGTGAATGTCTTGCTCGTTTAATCCATTTTTTTTCAGCAGCTCATTCACTACAGGGGGGTGTACGAAGTAATCAAGCAAAGTCACTTCCAGGTTTAGAAATTTCTTTAAAAACACGGCATAGTATCCGGGAAACCCCCCTAATTCTATGGCTGTTTTAACCTTGCCCTGCTCAACAATTTCAGCCAGTTGATGATGAAATAAATAATTCTCCGGAAGTTGAACCGCGAGCCCTTTTTTACGTTCCCAATAATTTACCCAAAAAGCCCTGTCGGTTAATAAATTTGCCATGTTTTAAATAATTCCAACTCCAAAGAAACGGAAATTCGAGAGATAATTATAAAATTTGTCACGTTGCGCTTGTCGAAACACCAGAAAACTGCTTGACAAGTGCTGACTAATATCCCGCTTATTTCAAATCCTTTAAAATTTCGGCGACTGCTCTTTCCAGCTGTGGATCTTGATCAGCCAGCCGATCTTCAAAGGTATTTTTTACAAAAATATCAGGCTTAACGCCTTCGCTTTCCAGGTTCTTACCGTCCATTGTATAGCAACCCCAAGATGGTAAACGGTACGAGGAACCATCAACCAAACCTTTTGCAGAGGTAAAAATAATCCAGCGGTAAGTTTCCGTTCCAATGATTTTCCCAAGCTTTAATTGCTTAAAGCCAGCTGCCGTCATCTCAGCATCGCTTAAAGATTGCTCATTCACTAAAAGCACAATCGGTTTTACTGCCGGACCGAAATTACTTTGAGGAGCTAGCTTTCCGCCACGGTATTTCCACTGTAAATAGGGGCGTTGGGATAAGAACTTTAACACCTCATCATGTACATTTCCACCGGTATTGTACCGAAGATCTAAAATAATAGCTTCTTTATTTTCCTCCTGTTCAACCATATCGAGCAAGAAAGTTTCCAGTTCACCACCTGTCATATTTTTCATGTACGAATAGGCAATCCTATTGTTTCCCCATTTATCAACATTTTTCCTGTTATTGCTAATCCACTCATCGTATAGGTTCCCCCTCAAAGTACCAGCACCCTCTGGATGTAGGTTTACGAAAACCTGCTTGCCTTTTCTGTCAAAAGTTAAGGTCATTTCCTGGTCTAATGAGGGTTTGCTGAAATAGTAATCGCGGTCGATCTTCTCCTCTACTTTTACACCATTTACTTCTGTTAAAATATCGCCAGGCAAAATATTCGTGCCGGCATGTGCTGCATTACTTTTGGCAGCAATCCGTTCTACTTTTAACGGGTTTTCCTTGTCGAAAATAATGCCTGTTTCATTCGTGGTATAATTTAGGTTTTTACGTTCTTCTGCACCAGCACTATTAAAGCCCATATGCGATGAATTTAGCTCTCCCAGCATATCATTAAGTAAAATCCGTAAATCGCTTCGGTTGTTTACATAAGGCAAGTATGCAGCATAACGGGTTCTCATTTTACCCCAATCTACCCCATGAAATTTCTCATCATAAAAATTTTCATCTAAGCCTACCCAGGTTTCATAAAACATTTGGTTAAACTCTGCATTTAAATTCCTGGTGAATTTATATCCCTGATCAATTTTATCAAGCTTATTAGATTCCAGACTGTATTTATTAATCACCCCGCGCGATAGCACAAAGAATTTATCGCCAGCCTGAACAATAGAATAATCGCCGCCATCGGCAACTTTCTCTGTTTTTTTTGCCTCAAATGGTTCAATGGTTGTCCGGTAAAGCCCTGGTGCACCACCTTCATGGTTCGAAGCGAAAAAGATATAGGTTTTATCTCCTTTTGCAAAAACATCAACGCCAAACTGACCACCGAAATTTGGCCCAACCAGTTCAATTCTATCTAAAATATTTTGTGTATTAATGGTAATTACGCTTGCTGGTTTAGGCGTTGGCTTAGCTGCCAGCTTCCTGGAAGTATCTGCTTTAGCCTTTTTAGCTTTATCGTTAACAACTTCTGGTTTAACTTCTGATGGTTTCGTTTCTTTAAACAGATCATCAAATTTATCAGAACGGAATGGCTCATCGTAATTATTCAGGGCCATGCGATAAAGGTGTGCATTTGCCGCTCCTACAGGATAGGATGGCTGAGTTCGGGCACTGGTGAAGAAAATATATTTCCCATCCGGAGACCAGGTAGGATTGGTTTCGCTAACACCAGTATTGGTTAGGTTAATGGTTTTATTTCCTTTAATATTATGAACTACAAGATCCTGCTCAAAGTTTTTATAGACGGTAAACAGTACATATTCATCATTTGGTGAAAAACTGGGAGAAGAATTTTGTATAGCCCAAAACTCATCTGTTACCAGTGTTTTGCTTTCAAAAGATTTCAAATCTAAAATCTTCAGCTCATTTCGGCCACTTAAGTAAACTGCCAGCGTTTTCGCCTTATTCAAAGCAATATCCCGATTGTTTGCCTTATCTTTTGTAAGCTGTTTAACTATTCCTTTGCCATCTCCGGTAATCGTAAACCAGTTTTGATAACCGTTTGCGGTTTGACTGAATAAAATCGTTTTATTATCAGCAAGCCATTTACACTCCATTGCCCGTTCTCCACTATTGGTTATTTTGCGGATAAATTTCCCATCAGCATCACTTACAAAAACCTCGCCTCTGGATACAAAAGCAATCTTTCTCCCATCTGTTGAGGCATCAAATGCAGAAATATTTCCCTTAACATCATACTCCTGTTCTTTGCTCAGCACCTGATTTCTTGATGTGCTGATGGCTACTTTTTCAGTTTTTTTCGAAGCCACATCATAGGTATATAACTGGTAATCTTTCTCAAAAACTACCGTAGTTCCATTGGCTGATACAAATGGCCGCTTAATAGAAGTATCAAACTGAGTAAGGCCTGTTTTCTTTTCATTAATAAAGGTGTATAAATTGTATTCCTCATTGCCTTCATCCGATACGAAAAATACATTTCCTTTCTGATCGATGGTGGTCCAGAAATCTTTCCCGATATAGTCGGTATAACGTTTGTAAGCTTTCGTTTTTGGGTTGTAAGATTGAATATCAGGGTTATAGGCACCTTTGTAATGCTTTCTGTTTGGAAAGCGATAACTTTCCCAGGTATCATTAAAATATAAAGCACCATCTGGCGATTCGGCGATATGATGGGTGGTATTAAAGTAGTTATTAAATAAGCGTGTTGGGGTACCACCCGTAACACTTACCTGATAACTTGAAAAAGAATTATATCTTCCAGAGGTAAAATATATTGTTTTTGAATCCCAACTCCAGTTATCTACCTCATCAGCAGCATCATTAAAGGTTAATTGCTTTATGTCTCCACCGGCCAATGGCATTACGTAAACATCATTATTCCCAAACTGATTAGACGAAAAAGCTAACCATTTGCCATCTGGCGAAATTTTCGGGTTAATTTCTTCTCCCTGCATTCCTGTAATCCGGGCTGCTACACCGCCCTTTACCGGAACTTTCCAGATATCACCATCATAACTAAATACTATTGTTTGCGCATCGGGCGTTAAAGCAGGGTAAGAAGCAAAGTAAGTTTGGTTTTGCGCAAATGATTGCCTAGGCAACAAAAAAGAGATTGCTGCGAGTAATTTCAATAAGTTTTTAATCATGGTTTTTATTTGTTGGTTTTAGAAAGCGCAACTAGAACTGATTAAAATTTTAAATGATTATTTCGATTGTCAAAAGCTTCATCCTGCAATTAAATGGCAGTAAAAATATAAGGGTGAAATTACACAACAGATTTAATATTCGTAAACAATAAAATGTATTTTTGATTGATTTGAAAGTAATACACCTAAATACCTACGATGGGAATGGCGGAGCAGGAAGAGCCTGTTTACGCTTAAGCGATGCCTTAACGGCAAATGGGATTGACTCAAAGGTTTTAGTATATTATAAATTTGGGCAAAATCCAAAAATAGATACTTTCTCAAAATCCCCTATTCAAAAAGCAAAAGCAGTTTATAATATTTTATCAGAAAGATATTATGCAAAATGGTTAAGCAAATCAGTAAAAACACCCTTTAGCTTGCAGTGGTTTGGCCGCTCGATCAAAAATCATCCGGCAGTTAAAAACGCAGATATTATACATTTACACTGGATTAACCATGGTTTTTTAACTCCTAAATTTTTAGCAGAGCTGGATGAATTGGAAAAACCCATCGTTTGGACCTTTCATGATAGCAATGCCTTTACCGGAGGATGTCATGTTCGTTACGGATGTGAAAACTTCCATCAGCAATGCGGTAACTGCCCGATATTAAAAATTAGCAATAATGATGATTTTTCTCATAAAACCTGGTTGCGTAAACAAAAGGCCTATACTAAGCTTAACTTTCATATTATAGCCCCGAGTAACTGGATGGCCAAATCGGTGAAGTTTAGCAGTTTACTCGGCACCAGAAAAGCATCGGTGATTCCCAATACGATCGAAACAAAAATATTTAAACCTTATGTTAAATCAGAAGCAAAGAAGATTCTAAAAATCGATCCGGAAAAATTTGTATTGATGAGCGGTTTCATGCCATCTAAAAATGATAAACACAAGGGCACGCCTTATTTAATTGAAGCTTTAGAAATTTTATCCCGCCGCTCCGGAATTAAAAAAGAAAACATAGAACTGGTTATATTTGGCAACAAGGATAATGCAGAAATGCCAGAATTTCCTTTTAAAACCACCTTTTTAGGCACCATTAGTAATGATGAACATTTAGCGAAATGTTATTCTGCCGCTGATGCTTTCATCACCCCATCATTAGAAGATAATTTACCCAATACGGTAATGGAAAGTTTGGCCTGTGCCACACCGGTAATCGCTTTTACAACCGGTGGAATCCCGGATATGGTAAAGCACATGCAAAACGGTTACCTGGCGGCCTATGAAAATGCAGAAGATTTGGCCAACGGCATTGAATGGTTGTATCATCGCCCGAATAAAGAAGAACTCCAAAAAGCAGCACGGTTAAGTATTTTAACTCATTTTTCGGAAGAGGTGATTGCGGCAGAGCACATTCATTTATACGAAACATTAATTGATTTACAGCCAAAGTAATCATAAGCTATGGAACTATCTAATAACCATCTGGACAATATAAAAGCTTTGAAATCGGCGATTCTTCAAAGTCGCTACCGAGCTGCCGCATTGGTTAATAAAGAACTTTTAACGCTTTACTTCGCCGTTGGAAAATTCATTTCACGTAAAATTGAGGAAGAGAAATGGGGAGCAAAAGTTATCGAAAATCTTTCATTCGATTTGCAGCTTGAGCTCCCGGGGTTAAGAGGGTTTTCAGCTACAAACATGAAACGCATGAGGCTGTTTTTTGAGTCGTGGGAAGATCAGTTCCTAATTAGTCCGTTAGTGACGGCCAAATTAGAAGTAATTGATTTACAAGAGATTACATTTAGACCGTCAGTGACGGCCAAATTAGAAAATAGTTTTTTAAATGTAAGTTTCACCCATCATATTGAGGTTTTACAAAGTACAAAATCATTAGAAGAAAGAATATTTTACATCCAGAAAACAGCATCAGAATTTTGGAGTTTAAGTACATTAAAGAACCACCTTAACAACCAGACTTTTCAAAAAACAGGCAGTTTGCCAAATAACTTTTCAAAAACGATAACAAACGACGAAATAAGACAAAAAGCATTACAATCATTTAAGGATGAGTATTTACTGGATTTCATTAATATTGAAGATAATGATGAAAAAGACGAAAGCGTATTAGAGAGCGAAATCGTTCAAAATATCAAAAAATTCTTAATGTCTTTAGGATCAGATTTTGCTTTTATTGGAAATCAATATCGCTTAATTGTTGAAGATGAAGAGTACTTTTTAGACCTCTTATTTTTTAATCGCCGTTTACAATGTCTCGTTGTTTTCGAATTAAAAACCGGTAAATTTAAGCCTGAATATATGGGTAAAATGAACTTTTATTTATCAGCTCTGGATGAGTACGTTAAACAACCCCATGAACAGCCTTCAATTGGGATCATTCTTTGCAAGGAAAAGAAAAACAAAGTAGTAGAATTTTCTTTCAGAGATTTTAACAAGGCAATGGGTGTTTCAACCTACAAAACAAGCACCGTTTTGCCAGCCGCATACAAAGGTGTTTTACCTGATGTAGAAACCTTAAAAAAACTAATGGATTAGTATGCCTAAATTAACCATCATTACCATTGTGTATAATAACGTTCGGGATATTGAACGAACAATCAATTCTGTTTTAAATCAAACCCATAAAAACATCGAATATATTGTAATTGATGGTAAATCTACTGATGGCACACTGGAAATTGTACAACGCTATCAGCACCAGATTTCAAAAATTGTTTCCGCGCGGGACAAGGGCATTTATGATGCCATGAATAAGGGCCTGGCATTAGCAACAGGCGATTATGTTTTGTTTATGAATTCTGGCGATGAACTTTATGATGAACAAACTGTAGAAGATGTTTTTGAATCGGCTGCGGGTGCAGATATTTACTATGGTGAAACAGAAATGTATAACGACAACTGGGAAAGTTTAGGCCGCAGGCGTCATGAAGCTCCGGAAGTTTTCAATTGGAAAAGCTTTCAATATGGTATGAATATCAGTCACCAGGCCATTTACATTAAACGAAGTATTGTTGAGCCTTACAACCTAAAATATAAATACAGTTCTGATATCGACTGGATTATTAAAGCCGCTAAAAAATCTTCTAATATTGTTAACGTTCACCGCTACGTTGCTAAATATTTAGTGGGTGGCATGAGCAAGAAGAAACACCGGGAAAGCCTGAAAGAACGTTTTGATATTTTCACCAAGTACTACGGATTAATTCCTAATATTCTCAACCATGTTGTGATTGCCGGCAACCTGGCTTTCTATTTTGTAAAGCACAGGAGAACGAATGATTAGGTGATGAACGAAGAAATTAAAGAATTACTTTTTTATTATAAACAAGAAAGGGATTTGATTGATTCGATTATTGTGGAAGATCTGATCGATTTTGATTACCAGTCAGTACATCTAAATTCAATCACATTAAACAAGATTAAACGTAAAATCAGCTTATTGGAAAAACTGATCAATCCGAAAACTGCAGAGATAGAAGATCAAAAACGGGCCATTGATTCAGCTTTGAAAATGATCAATTCAACCCACCTGGATAGCCATAAAGACTATATTTCAAGTCAAATTGATCAAAAACTTGATATTTTAAACAGCTATAAACCTGCATATTTTAATGATGGCCAGGAATTCGATGATGCAATATTTGATCTGGTTGAAAGTAAAATTCAAGGTTTCATTTTTCATCTAAAAAAATCTGATGATATTGCGCTTATCTTTAGCAAAAACAATGAGGAATTATGCATTTCAATTAAGAAAGTTAAAAAACTAAAAAAGAAATATATTTTAGAAAAAAGTGCCAGAACAGCACTTAAAGCCATTGGCTTTAAAAAAGTAAAAGAGCTTAATTCTTTAATTTATCATTACGATTTAAGTGATTTCAAAGATTCCATTTTTATCAAAACTATTGTGAGCAGAGTGATTTATGATGCTTTCCAATTTCAAACTTTTGATAACCCAACTATTCTTGAAATATTACCTTAATCTCAATTTTTAAAAACTAAATTTCCCTCATAGTTGTCTTAAATACATCACTTATTTAAAACAGAAAAGATTATGGGACAATTAAGTAACCGCACTATTGCTGTACTTTCAGAAAGCGGGTTTGAAGAAGTTGAATTAACCGAACCAGTAAAAAGGTTAAAAGAAGAGGGCGCAACCGTTCACATCATCTCCTCAAAAAGTGGAAAAATCAAAGCCTGGGATCAGGATCATTGGTCGATTGAAGTTGATGTAGATAAAACTATTTCAGAGGCGAACGCTGAAGATTATGATGGCTTACTTTTACCGGGTGGGGTAATTAATCCAGATCAATTGCGTGTAAATGAAGATGCAATTGCCTTTGTAAAATCTTTCTTTGCAGATGGAAAACCTGTTGCAGCCATTTGCCATGGTCCGCAGACTTTAATTAATGCAGATGTGGTAGAGGGCAGAAAATTAACCTCTGTAAAAAACATTTCGAAAGATTTAATTAATGCGGGTGCCTTATGGAGTGATGAAGAAGTAGTAGTAGATCAGGGTTTGGTAACCAGCAGAACACCAGAAGATTTACCTGCTTTTAATGATAAAATTGTAGAGGAATTTGCCGAAGGCGTACATGATGGGCAGCATGCCTAAACGTTTTTAGACGCTCTTTCTAGATTCACTCAAAAAGCGGTTGGTAATTTTACCAGCCGTTTTTAGTTTTATAGCTTCACTTGCCTGATGATGTTTTTGATATTTAATTCAATAATATCTGTCATGTTTTTACATTTCAAATAATTGGTTTCTTTAAAATAATCGCTCATGCCCTGTTTCAAAATGGCTATATTTTCTGGTGTGGTTAATTCTTCTTTATTGGATACATCCCGAAGATCTGTTAAGCGATGGCGCTCACTCCTTACCCGATGTACAATTGAAGAACGCTCTTCCTGCTGATACTGCAATACTGTTTTTTCTGTAAGCTGCTCCATGCTCATCTTTACATAAGGCAGATTCTCTTAAAAAACTGAGGTAAATAGACTTTCAAATTTCCCTCATAAAACTGCTGATCAAAATCTATCGCGCGAATCCTAAATTGGATATCATCAAAATCCGGGGTAATCTGCACTACGAAATTATATGCCCTCATATCGCCTAATAACATAATTAAACAACGTTCATTAAACTTTACAAATTCCTTTGCAATTCTCGTCGGGTTAAATTCCGGCGTATATAACTGGCCTTTCGTAAATACATCACCCGGAATACCGGCAACATGTTCTTCTACTAATGTTTCACCATCAACCAGGTAATTAACCTGATTTGGCGATAGAATTTCTTCCATTTCTAAACCATAAATACGCGATGCATCAGCTTTTTTGATGTAGAAATAATCGTAAACATCATTAAGCCGGTTTACAATTCTGATTCTAAACGGATGTGTATTCCCAAAAGTGCAGTATTCTATTTTATCGATATATTTATGTTCTACAATACGAAGATTTCCGGAAGCCTTCAGGTTAGCGTAAATCTCTTTCAAACCATTATGTAAGGTTTCAATCAAATCCTGCGCATAAATGGGTCCCTCCCAAAGTGAATCTTTACCAAATTTATCCATTAACGGGAAAGCTTCGTTAAACTGCATCAAATCATTATAACCGATTGGCAATTTTGCTTCACGCTGGTACTTGCGCAAATATTTTTGTAATGCTGGCGTAACCGGAAAAATTGGTTTCTTTTTAAGGATTTTTACGTCTTCGTTTTCCATTCAGAAGCAATGTAGCATTTTAAATTTTTAACCGCAAAGAATTTAAGGCAAACGCAAAGGACACAAAGCCAGTTATCAGAACTTAACTCGTTTCGCGAAAACTTGGTGTTATCTGCTGTTAAATCACCAGTCAAGATCGCTAAATGGCAAGCCCGCCAAATATCTGCTGATTTTTCGATAAGGGTAATCGCCAGCGCCATGTTCGGAGAACTGAACGATAATAGTATTTGTTTTTGGGTCTGCATATAGTCTTTGTCCACGCATGCCCTCAGCCGCAAAATCACCTTTTTCACCCGCTTGTGGAATCCACCACAGATAATGATGTGCAGATTTCTGCCAGCCTTTTGCAGATGCAGGTACTTCACTTCCTATACTCACAGATTGTTTTACCCAGTCTTCAGGCACCACCTGGTCATCATCGAATCTTCCACCATTAAGGTACAAACGCCCTACTTTAGCCCAATCTATTGCGGTTACCTGAAACCGGCTAGCGGTATTGGCTAAACCACCTTTCTGATCCAAACCCCAGGTAGCGAAGTGTTCAGTTCCTATTTTTTTCCAAATTTTTTCCTCAAAATAGTTCGACAAGCTTTTTCCAGTCGCCCGTTCTATTACCCAACCCAGTAAAATTGGATCGATACTTTTATACTTCCAAACGGTGCCGGGTGTATTTGCCAGTTTCACCTTTAAAAGTTCGGCCCGCATATCGTGGGTGTAGTAGTACCTGGCCTCATCAGATAAAAATGCCTTAACCATTCCACCCAATGCGTCATGAAATTCCAAACCAGATTTCATCTCTAAGAGATGTTTCAAAGCAATGTGTTTAAAAGCAGGATTAGCTTTCAATTCGGGGATATAATCCGTTACATTTTGACTTAAACTCTTGATCGTGCCATCTTCCAGCGCCTGACCTAAAAGAATAGACACCATACTTTTAGCGCCCGAAAACACCGTGGTTAAAGTAGTATCTGTATACCCATCACTGTATTTTTCGTAGATAATGCTATCATTTCTTATCACCAGAAAAGCATTGAGCCTGCCCTGTTTAAAGTAATCCTGAAAGGGAATAGATTGACGATTGCCATCGAGAACAGGAAAGCTATCCAGATCATTTCGCTTCTCTTTTGGTCGGATAAAATGAAAAGCAACATCACTTTTATGAACAGTATCCTGAGGAAAAGCCTGATAAGTTTTGGCATCTGGCGTACGGTACCAAAGTACGCGGATTAAGTATGGCTGCCAAATAAACAGGCAGGCAAAAAATAAAATAAGTAAAAGAAAAAAGTAAGTAGCTGCTCTTTTAGCGATTTTCATTGGTCTCATTTATCTGAACAAAGATAAAAGATTAGGCTTGCTGGCGATATTCGAAGTTAGATAAAGTTGCCGACTTCGCACTTGGCTTATACTTCCATCGCCTGTGGCTCCATAACCAATATTCAGGTTTTTCTCTAATAATTTCTTCCAGCAAACGGGTGTGCATTTCTGTAATTTCAAATTCTTCAGTTTCTGCTGGTTTTAAACATAGCGGAATACAATCTACTTCGTAATAACCCCTCTTTATTACATTCACTTTGAAGTAAAAAATGGGCCGATTGGATTTTCTGGCAATCTTTTCTATGCCAAGCTGAATGGATGCCTGTTGATGTAAAAAACTGGTCCAGTAGTGAGATTCATCTTTCGCCGGTGCCTGATCGTTTCCAAAACTAAAAATGCTTGGCTTACCCTTGCTGGCAGCTAAAGCCCGCATGGTTTGGCGCATGGCTACTAATCTGTTCCCAAACCGGCTCCGGATTTTTTTAAACCAGTTGTCGAAAACCGGATTGCTTAATGGCTTGTATATTGGATAATGATCGGCTTGAAAATTCAGACCAATGCCAACTGTACCCCATTCCCAATTTCCGTAATGTGCAGAACAAACCAACACACTTTCACCGCGATCTAAATATTCCTGCAGCTGGCCCTTATTATGAAAGATGAAACGCTTCTTTATTTGTTCGGCTGAAAGGCTGTTCATTTTCAAAATTTCAAACATAAGTGAAGCCAGGTACCTGAAAAATTTCTTTTCGATTTGAACAATCTCTGGCAATGATTTTTCTGGTAAAGCACTTAAAAGATTTTCGCGAACAACTTTCTTACGGTAACCAAACACATGGTA
Organism: Pedobacter petrophilus; assembly: GCF_009674725.1. Lineage (GTDB taxonomy): Bacteria > Bacteroidota > Bacteroidia > Sphingobacteriales > Sphingobacteriaceae > Pedobacter > Pedobacter petrophilus. The sequence goes on from NZ_WKKH01000015.1 coordinate 78,241, forward strand.
AAGTAAAACGTGAGTAACATCAGCCAGCAAGTATAAGATAGGTAGTGGCAATAAAGACAATCCGCCTAAAAGAAATTTTCCCAAATGGGAACTGCTCTTTTTAATCATATCAGATTAATTTATTTTGAAAAAAAAATAGACCACCAGAAAAATCTAAAAAATTTAGCTTTCGAATTTCTACGGATTATTTAATGAGCATCATTTATAACGCAGAAAACAGTTAATGATCCCTGCGTTAACCAGATGATTTTCATGCAAAATTAATATGGGATCAAAAATCAACTGCCATAAAAATGTTAGATTTTCTAAATGGAAAGTGGTTTTAAACTCGCGTGACAGAAATCGACTGCTATGATTAATTTTAATTACACAACTAAAATGTTAGCTTTAAATGCGCGGGTAACATCTCTTTTTAGTACAGATAGCCAAATCCATAAGATTGAACGTTATTACAAAATCGATTATTCAGATTCAAACTTAATATTATAACATATTTCGATCAATAACGCAGTTATTTTTCTACATTTGCTCCATCATTGGGGGTGCCTTGTTTATATAAACACAAAAACAGGCTGAGATCATACCCATTTTGAAGCAAAAAGAGAAAAGAATAAAGCTAAAAGCTTTGGTAAATCGCCAGGCTTTCACCTTTTATCTTTAAGCCTTAAGCTTTAAATGCACCTGATCCGGGTAATGCCGGCGTAGGGATTGGAGTTATGGAAGTTTAACTTAAATCGGGAGAACCCCTATTTCCGATAGGTTTAACTAAAAACAAAAATATTGAAGACTTTACTTTTTGCAGCGCTTGTTGCTTTCCTGCCTTTCTTTGCATTGGCACAAAACTCTGTTACCGGGCAAGTGACGGACAATAATCAAAACGCCTTACCGGGGGCAACCATCAAAATTAAAAACCAGCGAACGGCGGTACTGAGTGATGGGAGTGGCAATTACACATTAAGCAATTTATCAAACGGAAATTATACCATTCTGGTCAGTTACGTTGGTTATAAAACACAGGAAAAGTCTGTTACGCTTGCTGGAAACACGGTATTAAATTTCACTTTGGTTCAACAGAATTTCCTGGCAGATGAGGTGATCGTTCGCGCAACAAGGGCAAATGAAAAATCAGCTACCACTTATAAAAACGTAACCAAAGCAGAGATCGAAGAAAATAACTTTGGGCAGGATTTACCTTTCATTCTTCAAAACACACCCGGGGTGGTGGTTAATTCTGATGCAGGTGCAGGGGTAGGTTACACCGGAATTCGCATCCGCGGAAGCGATAACAGCCGAATTAATGTAACAGTAAACGGGATTCCTATTAATGACAGTGAAAGTCAGGGGACTTTTTACGTAAACATGCCAGATTTTGCTTCATCTGTGGATAATATTCAGATTCAACGCGGCGTAGGTACCTCTACCAACGGTGCAGGTGCTTTTGGTGCCAGTTTAAATATTCAGACTACGGCGAGCGAAACAGAACCCTATGCAGAGGTAAACAACACTTACGGAAGTTTCGATACCTGGAAAAACACCGTAAAAGTAGGTACGGGCTTAATTAATAATCGCTTTAGTTTTGATGGCCGTCTTTCCAGAATTAGTTCTGATGGCTATGTAGATAGAGGCGCTTCTTTATTGAAATCTTATTTCCTTTCGGGTGCATATCATGGGAATAATGATTTGCTGCGGTTTAATGTTTTCGCAGGAACCGAAAAGACTTACCAATCGTGGAATGGCATTCCCGAATCCCGTTTAAATAATGATATTGCCGGCATGCAGGCCTACATTGATAGAAATGGTTTGGGCACTGAAGATGCGGCGAACTTGCTCAATTCCGGTCGCAGGTATAATAGTTTCACTTATAATAATCAAACTGATAATTATTGGCAAAATCATTATCAGATGCTTTACGCAAGGCAATTTTCTGATAAGTTCTCCTTTAACGGGGCTTTGCATTATACCAAAGGCGAAGGCTATTACGAAGAATTCAGGGTTGACAATAAACTTAGCGATTATGGTTTGAGTCCGGTTACCATTGGCGGAACAACCATCACCAATACAGATCTGATCCGCAGACGCTGGTTGGATAATGATTTTTACGGCGTTACTTATGCGTTTAATTACGTACCAGAAAAAAACTTAAACTTTACCCTTGGTGGCGCATACAATGAATATAAGGGAGCACATTTCGGACAAATTACCTGGGCACAATACGCATCGAACGGAAATATAGACCGCCACTATTATGATAATGAAGGTTTCAAAACTGATTTTAATATTTATGGCAAGGTAAATTACAGTCCTATTGAAGCATTAAGCTTATTTGCCGATTTACAATACCGAAGGGTTTATTATGACATCGCCGGAACAGAGAATAAATTAAATACCCTCGCCATCAATGATCGGTTAAATTTTTTCAATCCAAAGTTAGGTGCCACTTATTTCCTCAACACAGAAAGCAATTTATATGCTTCATTTAGTGTGGCCAATAAAGAGCCAAACCGCGATGATTATGTTGATGCTGCTGCTGGTGTTTTCCCAAAATCAGAACGCTTAAATGATGTTGAACTGGGTTATCGTTTCAAAAATAATCGCGTTAATTTTGGGGCCAATGCTTACGGAATGTTCTATAAAAACCAATTGGTAGTTACCGGAAAAATTAATGATGTGGGTGGAAATTTCCGTCAGAATGTAGATGATAGCTATCGTTTAGGTATAGAGCTGGATGGTTCGTATACCATCAATAAATCTTTTGCACTGAATGCAAATGCAGCTTTTAGCAGGAACAAGATCAAAAATTTTACAGAATATTATGATGACTACGATAACGGCGGACAAGTAGTTAATAATTATTCATTAACAGATATTTCTTTCTCGCCCGCGGCTGTATTGTTTGGCGAATTTGTTTACAAACCAGTAGCAGGCTTCGCTATTGCTTTGCAAAGTAAATATGTAAGTAAACAATATTTAGATAACACCCAGAATAACGAGAGAACCTTAAACGGATATTGGGTCAACAATGCCCGTTTAGGCTATAACTTTAAATTTGCAGGCGTAAAGAACATTAACCTGGGCTTATTGGTCAATAACCTGCTTAATAAGAAATACGAAAGTAATGGCTACACTTATGGCTATCTGTCTGGGGGAAGCAGAATTACTGAAAACTTTTATTATCCACAGGCAGGCACCAACTTTTTGCTTAATTTAAATGTGAAGTTTTAGATGAGACAAAAGTTAAGAGCTTAAAGACTAAAGCGAAATGACTATTTTTATAGCGATGAAATACATAGAGAAACTCCATTATATTACGCACGACATTCCACACTTAACGCACATTGATCAAGTGCAGCTGGCCTGCGAAGCTGGCGCGAAGTGGATTCAATATCGCTGCTTAAGTAAAACAGACGAGGAGCTTTTGACCGATATTCACGCCATTGCCGAAATTTGCGATGATTGGGGCACAACCCTAATCGTTACAAACCACATTCATTTAAACGGCAAAGCCGATATACAAGGTTTTCACATAGAAGATATGAATGCAGATTTTATCGCTTTGCGTAAATTAGTTGGCGATGATATTACTTTAGGAGGCTCGGCCAATACAATAGAGAACTTAATCAGGCTGGCAAACGAAGGCGCTGATTATGCAGGCTTTGGTCCTTTTGCCGATACGAAAACTAAACCTAACAATTTTTCGCTTTTAGGAATAGATGGGTATTCAAGTGCAATAAGAAATCTAAGTGATTTAAAAATGCCGGTACTGGCTGTGGGTGGTATAAAAATTTACGATATAGAAGCGCTTATGCAAACCGGAGTTTATGGAATAGCCGTTTCTGGTGCAATAAATTTTGCAGATGATTTCATTCAGGCTTATCAGGATTTTTATGAGGCAGTAAAAGGATAGAAAACGTTCTTGTCTTGATACTCACTTCTTGATACTATTTTTTATCTTCGCATTATGTCATCACACCACATTGTAAAAGAAAAACAAGAACCTGCTTTATATATTGATGAGCTTGGGAATTTTAATGAAGAACTTTTGGGGCAGCTTTTGGAGTGGAGCCCAACGCTTTTAGTGAATGGGGAAAATTACGATAAAATCTTTTCCTTAGGCTTAAAAGTTGATGTTTTGGTTAATGGAAGTACGGAAGATGTTCAGGAAGATACAAAGATTATTCAAGGTCCGGTTGATGCATTAATGGTAGCCATTAACTATTTATACGAAGAGAAATATCCGGCGGTAAATGTGATTACACGGAAGTTTGATTTAGAAAAATTTGCCGGTTTCGAAGACCAGATCAACCTTGTTGTATTTACCGAAAAAGCAAAGCATTATCCTATAAAGACTGGTTTTTCCGTTTGGAAACCGGCAGGAAGCCAGTTTTTGATTCACGGAAACCGATACCTCGAAGTAACGAATTTAACGCAAACGGAAGAAGAGATTTTTGTAGTGGTGAATGATGGTTTTGTTGAATTTACATTTTCAGGTCAACCAATTTACATCAGCGAACCGTTATGATTACCCTTCGAAAAGCCAAAGAACAGGATATAGAAATAATTCGGGATATTGCTGCTGCAACCTGGCCGTCAACCTATTTAGAACTCATTGGTCAGGAACAAATTGACTACATGCTGGAAAAAATGTATAATAAAGGCGAATTGTTAAATCAGTTTTTGAGCGGACACCTTTTTATAATTGCAGAAGATAATGAAAACCAATACGGCTTTGCCGGATATTCTATTATAGATCTGGAAGCTAAAATTTACAAACTCCACAAGCTTTATGTAATGCCATCTGCACATGGTAAAGGCGTAGGTAAAATTCTCATAAATGAAGTTTTTAATCAGGTGAAAGAAGCTGGCGCATCTGCTTTACAACTGAATGTAAACAAGCACAATAAAGCTAAAGATTTTTACCTGAAAGGAGGCTTCAAGATTAAGGAAGGGGTAAAAATCGACATCGGCGAAGGATACTTCATGGATGATTATGTAATGGAATACCGGTTTTAATCTTTCTTTAAATAGAAAAGCCGCAAATCGTCAGTTTAACACTGCGCATTTGCGGCTTTTTTATGCTCTTGATATTGAAATTAACAGATAAACAGATTATTTTAATTTAGGAATTCTGGTTGGTGTATCTGTTCCGTCTATAATGGAAGTTGCGCTCTTTGCAATCGCCTTAACGGTTGATAAGATATTTTCCACATCCAATGTACTGTATTCATCTTTTACAGTATGGTAAAATTTATCTACATCAATCTGATCGGTACTAATGGTATGCGCCGGAACGCCTAATGCAGCTAAAGTTGCATTATCACTTCTATAAAACAAATTCTGCTCGGTATATGGATCCGGGTGGAAAGTAAACGCTGTGCCTGCAAGATTCTTCTGTAAGATTTTCCCGAAATCTGATTTATCGTAACCCGTAATGAACGCTGTGTTTTTACCGAACTTAGAATCTTTACCAATCATCTCGATATTAAACATAGCTACTACTTCATCAGGATTCAGTTTGCTCGAAAAATACTTTGCACCAAATCCGCCAATTTCTTCAGCCGTAAAAGCGACAAAGATTAAGGTACGTTCGTTATTTTTCTTTGCTTTATAATACTTAGCTAAAGCAATCATCGCGGTTGTTCCAGAGGCATCATCATCTGCTCCATTGGCAATGCTATCTCCATCTACCGTTTTAAGGGCACCCAAATGATCGTAATGACCAGAAAAAACCACCAGTTCTTTAGCCTTTGATTTTCCGGGAATCATTCCTGCTACGTTAAACAAAGGCATTTTCGAAACTTTGCTTTTCAAGGCTACATTAAAATCTGCAGCGTCATTAGTCCCCAATACGAAAACCTGCACATTAGGTGTGCTCATATCTTTCTCATCGATCGTTACCGGCTTATCAAAATAGCTTTTGTAACGTTTAAAATTCTCTGCAAACTTAGCATCAACCAAAACCACCTGATTTTTCCCTGCAGACATCATTGCCCGGAACTGGTTCACAAAGGGTTTTTCAGGATCTAACTTTACAACAGCAGTGTTCGATTTATCTAAAGTAATATTCTCGGCATTTATTCCAGAGATAATTACATTTTCTGCGGCAATCTCTTTCCCATCAATCTTAATGGATTTACTTTCGCTGGCAACCTGATATTTGTAAAAGGCCTGACGGAAGCCTTTCTCTCCTGCTAATGGCTGCAAGCCAATCTTTTTAAATTCTGATTCAATAAAAGTCGCAGCTTTATCTATGCCAGGTGTGAAAGTTGCACGACCTTGCATTTCATCACTGCTTAAGGTTTTGATAAGAAGATCGGTATATTCCCGGGTAATGATCTTGTCGATATTTTGCGCACTCAGCTGCAAGCTTGCCATTCCGGCCAGGGTTAAAAGGAAGATTTTCTTCATGGATTCTTGTTTTTTGTACTTATTTAGATTTCACCTGCGAGTTTAGCCAATTATCTCTGAAAGTTTGCATGGCTGGCGTTAATGTTCCACCAGTTTTTTCTATTGCTACAATTTCCAAAGCCGGGTTTTCTGCAAGCGTTAATGTTGTTGTTTTTTGTTCGCCGCGATAAAGATAAGTAATGGAAATGGCATCGCCGGGTTTATGCGCTTCAGTAACAGCATCAATATCTGCAACGGTATTAATCTGTTTTCCATCTACGGTTAAAAGTACATTATCAATATCTAAACCCGCAGCGTAAGCTGGTGATCCAATCAGCGTTTGTGGCAGAATTACTTTTCCATTCACTACATTTAGCCGGCCGAAGCCAGTATATGCCTTCCCCCGGTTTGCTTTTTGAAGTACAAAACCTGCATTTAACAGCAACTTTGCATAATCGTTTTTCTCTGTTCCGTAAATGTATCTTTTGAAGAAATCTTTCGCAAAAGCTGGGTTCCTGGTTAGTTCTGCTAATGTTTTTTCTAAATCCGGAACAGTGTAGGCAATCTCTGGCTTACCATAAGCCTTCCAAAGTGCCCGCATATAATCGTCTAGCGTAAGTTTAAATTCTGAGCGTAAACGGAGATCTAAAGCCAAAGCTGTTGCTGCGCCATAAGTATAATAAGAAAGGAAAATATTCGCTTTATTTGTTTGATCAATCGCTACGCCGGCATCGGCAAATACCGCATAACGACTTGCCTGGATGGGCGAAAAATCCTTCGCTCCCGGTGTATTCAAAACTGAATTCACCATTCCGGTGAAAGCCTGAATGGAATTATCTACCGTTTTTAATCCGGATCTGGTCAGTAATAAACCGCCATAATATTGTGTAAATCCTTCTGCCAGCCAAAGCTCATCACTCACATTGGAATGCTCAAAGTTAAAAGGCTCTAATGTTTTAGGGCGAAGACGTTCTACGTTCCAGCTATGGAAATATTCATGAGAAAAAGTTCCCAATAAGTTAGATTCATAACCTTCAATTTTAGGTGTACGCTGCACAATTGAGGTAGCGTTTCTATGTTCCATTCCGTCACCGGCATTGTCCGGGTATACATCATCCAGAAAGTAATAATTTCCATAATCATAGGTAGGAAATTCTCCCCAAACGGCAAAATGCTCATCCACCATTTTCTTAAGCATTTCAGCATAATTATCAATAGTGGCTTGCGTATCGTTTGAATGTGTAATCAGGTGAATGGTTTGTGCCTTTCCATCTTTGTTTTTCACTTCCCATTTGGCCGTTTTATAATCTGCAATTTCTACCGGACTATCCATAAAATATTGAAGATTAGCCGCATAAAAACTATTTTTACCCATAGGCTTTAATTGGGTGGCTACTTTCCAGTTTTGTTTATCAGCATATTTAAATTCAACCAAACGCGCACGGGCATCCATCCCCACCGGGAAAGCAAAAGTGGACGGAATATTCATGTGCGCATGGGTTTCATCGAAGCCTGCATAAGTACCATCTATCCAGTTTCCAAATACCGTATAGGTTACTTTTACGCTTTTGCCGTGGCCCGGAATTTCATATTCATCACCGGCAGGTTGATTAACAGTTAAAGATTTTCCATTCTCGTCAAAAACTTTGAGGTGATAAACATTTTTGCCAAACTCATGTGTCGCATATCGCCCGGGAGATGAGCGGCTCATCCTCACTTTCAAAATACCTGATGGAACATTTGGAATTTCCATGGCAATTTCAGCTTCATGATGGATCACATTAGGGAACGATACCCTGTAACTGATCTCATTCTGGGCAAAAACGCAAAGCGAAAGCATACTAAATAAAGTAGTGCCGAAAATTTTCTTCATAAAAATGGATTTGGTGGGCTTAAATTACAAAAATTCGAAGATCATTAAAACCCAAGCTTGTTATCTTCTTTATTGCAACCTTTAAGAAGAAAGGTCAAGCGATGTTAATAGCACATTATATATTCCGGATGTTGAATATGTTATTTGGGTAAACTATAGGTGATATTGCCTTGCTGATCTAAGAATACTAGTTTTGCTATACCATTAGAATCAACCTTTAGCTGTAAGCGTGGCTTACCCAAGCGGTCAGCAAGAGTTACCATAGCTGTTTTATCATTGTCTTTACCTACAAAGACTCGTTGGGCATAAGCAATCTGGCCATCTTTAGGCTGCATTAGCCTCTTCAGTAATGCATCTTTTTCTTTACCTTCAGGAAGGAGTTGAGCTTTTTTGTACTTAGACCGCCAATCTCTAAAATCAGGTGATGTTTGCCAATCATCGATATGCAGACCTGTATTTTGAGATCCATTTTCGTCAGTATATTTCAGATAAAGAACCTGATTCTGATTATACTGATCAAATGAAAAGTGTCCGGTGGCAGTATATGCTCCAGTACTGTCTTTCCCGCCCCTAAATACAAGCCCTCCATTTTCTGTTCCTTCATCATTATAGAAAATCATTCCTGGTCTTTCACCTCCAGGAATTGGCGGAGTAAATCCTTTTCCATAAGCGAGTACCTCTGGAGAACGACTTTTATTTGAAATTACCATTCGCAATTTGCCATCTTTTTCAACGATATTAATTCGTTCAGCTGAAATTTCTTGAAAATGCGGAATACTTGAACTGTTAAAAGCATACAAACCAGCAATTACAAAAATCGTTGTCACAGTCGCTGCGTACCATTTTAATATTCGTAAATCCTTTTGCATCTTTACTAATTCCTGATTCATACTTTTGAAGGGGGGGTAAATGTTAGGGTGTTGACGTATAAAACGGTGGTCTTAATACACTTAAAATATATCAGCTACTTATGTTAAATATCTGTCCAGCGCGTAATTAGACCTATACTTGAATTAATTGTTACGAATCGCAAATAAGAATTGATGCGCTTGTTATTCACCATTTCTTTAAAAATCAAAAAATAAGGTTAATCTCTCTACATTATCGAAAAACCGTCGTATCCTGATCATACTGATCCCAGGTTAAATTTCCAGGGTTTATAATCATAATACGTAAATTGAATCCTTATTTACCATCAGACTAATCACTCCAAATTACTCCCCGTCCCAATCATATTTTTCTAAATCACGATTGGCTTTTCCTTTAATTATTTCTTTCCGTTTGGATGATTCTGAATCAACGCGGGTTTCATGGATATTATCCGCAACCTCAAAATGGAAATCTTTATCTTTTTTAGATTGATAAATGGAGACTTCATCGCCATCGGAGGTAGCATAATCGTAAGGACCGCGGGCACTCATCAGCTTCACAAATACCGGCAAACATTCAAAAAAGACGAAAAGTAAACCTATAAAAGTTACGGCTGTTGCAGTGTTACTGTCGCTGGTTCCATCTACATTAAACTTTAGCTGACCTAAGGCCCAGTTTCGGTCGGCAAAGCCAGCCAAATCTGCTAAACTATCGAGTTGCTTTTTGGTATAAAGCTTTTCGGTAAATAATCCGTCAAACTGTTTTCGTTTATCTACAAATGATTCTGATCTGTTAATGTTTGCTTTAAGCGAATCCAATTCCACTTCCCGCTGTTTGATTTCGGCTTCTTTACGTTTCGCATACGGCCCATAACCCATCACCCCTGATGTTTCTGTAGTTTTATTTCCGAAAATTTCGAAGTTAAGCTTTTGCCGGTCTGCTTTAATGCCTTTCTCCAGCGAATCTCTGGTGGCTTTCTCCCCGTTCAACCTGCCAAATTCTACCTGGTATTTATTTTCGAAAGCTTTGTTTAAGGTGTCGATTTTAGATCGCTGTCCGTTCAGGTAGCTCACCTTTAAACGCTCCTTAATTTCTTTATCGAAGATTTTTAGTTCAATTGGCCGGGAAATCACCATTCCAATCATAATCGCCAGCAAAATACGTGGCGTAGCCTGTAATAGCTGCTTATTAGTACTCGCACTTTTGTTGATGCTGGACACAATGTACCGGTCCATATTAAAGATGGCAGCTCCCCACAGAAAGCCAAAAATAAGTGCAAAGATTACCGCGAAATCATCACCCTTAAAAACGAAATACATGGCATACCCACCAGAAAGTGCTGCAAATAACCCGGTAAAAAAGATGGTGGCACCAATGCCTGTATATTTGTTTTGCTCTGTTGGATACTTTTCCAGTGTTGGGATGTGTGCACCAGAACAAAACCAGAAGAAACGGTTCAACTTGTCCATTGTAACAATTTATAGTTAAACGCCTAAGGGTTTAAGTTGTTACAGTTGAAAGCAAGATTATATGGCATTTTTTTGATGTTAACCGTAAAATTGAATTCCCTATATTTGCATAAACACAAAAATCAAAATGAAAGAAATATCGGTACAAGAACTAAAAGCGAAAATCGACAATAAAGAAGATTTTCAATTAATCGATGTTCGTGAGACATTCGAATATGAAGTTTCCAACCTTGATGGCGAAAATATTCCGTTGGGAGGGATTTTAATTGAGGCTGATAAGGTTTCGAAAGATAAACCAGTGATTATTCAGTGCCGTAGTGGAAAAAGAAGCGCAGCTGCAGTAATGCAACTTGAAGCTCAATACGGTTATGAAAATTTATATAACTTAAAAGGTGGAATTTTAGCCTGGCAAGAAGCTTTTGATCCAGGTATGCCAGTATATTAATGATAGAAGGAGTGAGTTTTGAATGGGCAAATGTTAGCATGAGGCTTATTAATAGAAAAATGAGTGAATTTTGAGTGAGTGAATGTGATTAGCATGGAACTTATTCAAAATTCATTCATCTTTCTTCTTTCCTGCTCCTTTTAATCATTCTATTATTCTCTCATTTTACCATTCATTCTTTCCTTCTCTCATTAAAAACTCAATCATTAAATTGTGGGTAAAAAATTCGCTTTAAATATCTTTTATAACCTGGCCATCATTCTTTCTATTTTTGGATTGGTTTGGTGTTATAATAATGCCAAATACCTTCCTGCTGGTTTTCTGGTTGGTGTAATTTGCTGCTTGTTTTATTTCAAGTACCAATTATCGAAAGATCTTAGAAAATCTTTTAAAGAAAAAGACCCGAAGTAACGCCTTCCAGGCCTAAGCCAGGTAAATCCTTAAGCATATACTTTCCGTTTTCGAATGGGGGATTGGTAAATGGATTATTCAGTGTTAGCCATGGGCCATCTAAATCTGCCCAATTACACAACGGTGCAAGGGCAGCGGCAGCGAGGGTTGCGCAGCTTGTTTCGCTCATGCAGCCAATCAATACTTTCATTCCGAAAGAACGGGCTTTCAAAATCATTTGATGGCCTTCATACATGCCGCAGCTTTTCATCAGTTTTACATTAATACCGTGATAGGCACCTTTTAAACGGTCCATATCCGATAAACGTTGCACCGCCTCATCTGCCAGTAATGGAATCGGGCTTCTTTCTGTTAACCAGGCATTCCCATCCGGATCATTTTTATCCATGGGCTGTTCAATTAAAACCACCCCCTGCTGATGCAGCCAATAAATTAAGTCGATGGCTTTAATCCGGTCTGTCCAACCCTGGTTAGCATCTACATACAGCGGAACGTTGGTCATGCTGCGAATGGTTTCGATAATTTCCTGATCATTCTCCCGCCCCAGCTTTACCTTAATTACCTTAAACTGCTCTGCATCTTTCAGTTTCTCTCGAATCACTTCCGGCGTATCAATGCCAATGGTATAAGATGTTACAGGCATTTCAGCAAGGTCAGCCCCATAAATTTGATAACAAGGCTTATTTAAAATTTTCCCGTTGATATCGTTCAGCGCAATATCAATGGCTGCTTTAATCGCTGGCTGACCAGGTGCAACAGCATCCAGATAGTCAATAATTTCTTCGAAATTGAAGGGATGACTGAACTGACTTAAGTCTACGTGTTTCAGAAATGCCTGAGCGGTTTCATAACTTTCGCCCATATAAGGCACCATTGAAGCCTCTCCATATCCCAGAATATCTTCATACCGGATTTCAAGCAGCATTAATGGAGTGCTTGTACGGGTAAATTTTGAGATGGAGAAAGGGTGTTTCAAATCTAATTCGAAAGGCTTGCAACTAATCTTCATTATCGATCGTCTATTTATTTAAATCCGGGATTATTACCTTACAAATCTCGTTGCCGGATGAATAAAAACATTTGGCTATATTGATCCGATTACTACTAAATGCGCTGGTTATGAAAAACATTTCAAGATTACGGTATTTTATTTATTTATCCTTAATAATTTTAGGAGGATGTACCACTGGAAAGAATGCCTTGCAGAAAGGTGATTATGATACTTCAGTTGCCAAAGCGGTTGGCAGATTGCAAAATTCACCGAAAAACAGCGAAGCCAGGCAAGTGCTAAATACGGCTTACCAACTCGCCTTGCAAGATCATTTGCGGAAAATTGATGAAGCGAAATTATCCAATGATTTATTTAGATGGGAATCGGTTATGTATGATTATCAAAAAATAAATCAATTGGCTGATGATATTAATACCTGCCCTGCTTGCCTGGTTGTTGTTCCTTCGCCGGTAAAATATATTAAAGAATTAGCTGATAGCCGATACAATGCAGCAGTAGCGAGGTACAACTCCGGCATTGCCTACCTTGGTGAGCGAAACCGCCAGTCTGCTAAAAAAGCCTACTATGAATTTGAGAAGGTACAGAATTTGCAACCCAATTATAAAGATGTAAAAACGAAAATGGATGATGCCTTTTGGGCTGCCGTTACCCGTGTGGTGGTTCAACCAATTGTGCTTAACAGAGGACCATATAAATTAAGTGGCGACTATTTCCAGCAACAAATTGATGAGTTTATCAGCAATTATTCGAGAAACAAGTTTGTTATTTTTTATCCTGAAGATCAGGCTACGAATGAAAAAATTATTCCTGATCAGGTATTAAGCTTAAACTTTGATGATTTTGTGGTTGGCCAGACGTATGTGAAAGAGCGGGTAGAAAAACTTAAGCGCGATAGCATCATAATAGGCGAAACCCGGGATAAGAAAGCTGTATATGGTACAGTAAAAGCTACCTTAAGCATTTTTGAAAAAAATATTTCGTCTTCCGGATTATTGGATATGACGATTACCGATTGGCAGAGCCGGAAGATAATCAATCAGCAGAAATTTCCAGGCACCTACGTTTGGAGAGATAGCTGGGCCAGTTACCAGGGAGACGATCGGGCATTAAATAAAAACCAACTGGCCATGACGAGGAGAAAAGAAATCATGCCACCGCCGCCAGATGCTTTATTCCTGGAGTTTACTAAACCCATTTATAGCCAGTTGGTTGATCACATTAGTTCTTTTTATAATAGTTACTAAGGTGTTTACCCTCCTGATAAGTAAGATTATTGCAGCGTGAAAGTTAATTTAACCACAGATAAACAGGATGAACACAGATAATCCGGATGTAACCACCCCGCCCTTCGGGCACCCCGCCTAAAAAAAGGAGGGGAGTTGGAATCGTGAGTACTAATGCAGATAAAAAAGGTGAACAAAGATGTCTGAGCTTATTGATCTGCGTTTAGCTATGTTCATGTGTGGTAAATTATCAATTTCGTAATTACAACGTTAAAATAAATCATCGTTAACAGGCCGTAAAAATATAATGGCTAATATTGCAGCGATGAATACTGGCTTATACAATCCCTTCCAAAATTTCGATTTTCTATATAAAAAATGCTTTTTAAGTGGCAACACTTTTAACTCGCCGGTTATTCAGGTGCCGCTGATACCAAAATGGTTATTGAAGCAGGCTGCCTTAACCGGCGAAGAACAGATTCAGTTTCTAGATGAAAGTATCCGTTCTTATAATACGCTGGTTATTCCGGTAAACAGCGAGGTGAATGAGCAGTTTCTAAATCCGCTTGAAAACAAAATAGAAAGCGCTTTTGGAGCTGGATATGCTGGTATTTCTACGCTAACGGAGTTGGAGATTTTTAACTGGATTGGTAAATTTCTATATGGTTTTGTATACATCGAAATGCATTCAGCTTTGAGAAAAGAAATGACTGCCGATGGCTTAAACATGTCTCAATCGCTAATGATGAAGTTTGCCAACCTGAATTTCATGTTGCAGAATTTATATACCAGCATCGAATTTGAAGAATTTTCACCATGGTCTATCACTATTGTGAAACTTGAAAATGAGGAAACACCATTTAGCTTCCGCGATGAAATCAATACCCTTACTTTTTCTTTAAAACTGAAAGATTTCGGTATTGTTGCCTGCCTGCAAGATAATGGCACCAATAAACGTTTTCATCAGGACATTATCAATGAAGTTAAAGACAAAGCACTAACTGCCGAACAATTTGAAGAACTAACTGCCCGTTTCTATTACTCAGCTTACCTTTTTAACCGCTTGCCCGAATATACATTCATGCCTGTAGAAGGCACCACTTATATAGAAGCCATGCCGCTCCGGGGAAACATGAGTAAACCGTTGTTTGATGTTTGGCAACATAAGGTTTATGCGCAGGTATTAGAAAATTTCTGGAAACCCTGGGGTTATGTGAAGTTCGAGATTATTAAAGACCCGAATAACCCGATGAGCTTCTTTGAAAACCCATGTTTACCCACCGCCGGTTAATGCAGCAATAAAATGCTGAAGAATACCAGGCACAAAAATAATGGTAAAGATTAAGCCTGTTAATGCACCAAAAAAGTGGGCATCGTGGTTAATATTATCTCTGGAGTTTTTTGAGGCATATACACAATAGATCAGGTATAAGCCACCAAATACTACTGCCGGAATCCCAATCGGGATAAACATGATGTAGATTTTAGAAAGCGGATTGTACAAAATGTAGCTAAAAAGCACGGCACTTATGGCTCCTGACGCACCCAGGCTATTGTAATGAAAATCATCTTTATGCTTAAATACAGTTGGTAAATCACTTAAAATCAGGGCCAGGAAATACATCAACCCAAACTGCCAGCTACCCATCATTTGCTCCAGTGTAAAAGCAAAAGCATAAAAGGTAAACATATTAAAAAACAGGTGCATCCAATCGGCGTGAATTAATCCGCTGGTAATTAGCGTAAACACCTTATTTCCCTTAGAAACACTGTATGGATGTAACATAAATTTGCCATACAGGCTTTGATCATAAAAAGCGTACAGACTGGTAACCAGCGTAAAGACAAAGATTATGGAGGCTACGGGAGCCATGTTTAAGTATTCCATTTGGGTTATTTTAAATCAAGTTTTGCAGAAACCATTAATCTGGCAACTGGATATCGATTGTGTGTTTTCTCGTAATAATCAGAATTTTTGTAGACAAAGTCAAGCTGAGCGGCTCCATTTTTAGCAAAATCAACATCTGATGACTTTTTGGCTTCCAGTTTTGACCTCAGACCGGGATTATTTTTTAACAACTCATTCGCCGTATCTTCAAAAATATAAGCTGAATAGTGTTCTTTCATATCCAGAATAGAATCGAAAAAGTTCCAGTTGAAGAACGAATCTGTGGCTTGGGGCTCCAATGTTTCTACCACATATCGGTTATCAGGCTGATTTACAAAGACGATAAAATCTCCGGTATAGTATTGAAGACTTTGCTTAACGGAATTAACCTTCACGGCCGAATGTAGATAGTGGCCTTCATAGGGTTTTGCCCCAGTTTTAAAATCTTCGATATAATAACTTTCCACTTCAATTTTAGTATCGCTTTTCAGCTCCTGCATTTTTACATGATTGAGTTTCAAAAGTGTTATTACTTTATCCCAGGCCTTAGGAATGATGTAGGCTATTGGTTTATGAACAGAAATTCCGGGCTCATACTTATTCCATTCCTGAATGGTTTTTGTGTAGGGTTTACTGCGATCATAAAACAAACGATCGAAGCCACTTACCCCACTGGTTTTTTTCCCTGCTTCAAAACCCTTAAAAGAAATTTCATTCACCTCATTTTTATTCAGCTGCCAGGTTAGTGGAAATTCATCCTGTTTAGCCACAAAAGCATCGGCCTTCTGTTTATTATCAAAAATAAGCTTTGCATCACGCTGAACAACATCAACATAACTTTGCAGCAACTTATAGGTGGCATCTACCCGCAAATCGAAAGATTTTAACATGTGCGTTTCCGGCATAAATCCAATAATATTATGCAAGGCAGCATATCCTGTTGAATAGCGTGGCGATTCGATAAATCCGGTAATTCCGCTTTCAGGCGTTTCGCCAATGGAGTTTACATAAGGAATCATCGGGTATCCCTGCTTCTCCATTTTGCTATACAGATCCGGCACTAAGGTATTGGTCAGGTACCCTGATAAGGTGGCGTTTAATTTATCTTTTTGGGTCGGAATCAGCGTCATTACGTACTGGTAATCGGCTCCGTTACTGGTATGCGTATCAACAAAAATCTGTGGTTGCCAGGTGTTGATAATGAGCTGCAAGGCGGCTGAGTTTTTAGAATCGGTTTTAATAAAATCACGGTTTAAATCCAGGTTTTTTCCATTGCCGCGAAAACCATAAGCCAATGGCCCGTTCTGGTTTGCCCTGGAAGTTGAAGACCTGTTGAAACTTCCGTCAATGTTATAAATCGGAATTACACAGATGATTACATCCTCAGGTAATTTATTGCCCGCCAACAAGTCTCTCGCTAACATCATCGAAGCATCTATTCCTTCCGGCTCTCCCGGATGAATGCCGTTGTTAATGAGCAGAACCGTTTTCTTTTTTCTTAGCACTTCTGCAGGATCGAAAACCTGATCTTTTGATAAAACCAATAAGTGTAGCGGTTGACCAAAATCTGTATTGCCGTAAGTAAGAAGTTTTGCCTGCGGATATTTTTTTACCAGACTCTTATAATAAGTAATGGCTTCAGTATAGGTAGCCGTTTCTGTTTTATTACGCTGCTCGTAAGGCGTTTTTTGAGAAAAACCAGCATATGGGAAAAACATCAGGCAAAACAACAAAACGTTTCTCATAGCAGACAATTATGGAACGAATTTACAAAGTTTTACGGTAAGCCTTAATATATCCAAAGAAGTATTTAACTCCGATGCTGTAAGTGTTGAAAGTATCGGGATCATAATTCTTGAAATTCCTTGAAGAATCATCATATCCATCCAAACCCTCGCCAAAGGTAAAATTACTTTGGGCATTGAGATTAATTACGTAACGTACATAACCATAACCATCATATAAGTAATAATTAAACCCCAAATTAATTGGAACCAAAAGATCTAAGGATTTATCCTTTCCGGGAAAAGGGCCAAAGCCCGGCTCGTATGCTGCCCAAGATGGCTTAAAACGCACAATATCTGTCATGCTATTATTAATTAGGCCTACACCTATTCCAGCATAAATTCCTTTAACATTATCCAGAAACGTGCTTCTTTCAAAATTGACGGCCTCGCCAAGCATGAATTTTAAGTTTGCAGTAACGCTTGAATATTTATTTACAAATTGCCTGTTATTGGGATCGTTGCGCACATCTCCACCTTGCACCATTCCGTACTGTGCTTCAACACCAGCAGTAACAAAAGGCGTAAAATGATAATTTAGCTCACCATAAGCCGTGTAGCCCCAGCTCCCTTTCACTACATCTGTTTTAGAATAATTTGGTCCACCACCTAATCCACAAGACCATTTAAAATAATTAGATTGCGCAAAACTGAAATGTACAAGCGTAGCAAATACAATAGTCAGTGGTGTAGACTTCAGGAGTTTAGGCATCAGTGGGGTTTTTTACAAAAATAATATGTTTATTGAATATTTATAACTTTTACCTTTGATTTATGAGCAAGTACATCAATTCACACCAGTCCTTATCGCAAAGATTTATCAGGTATGCGAAAATAGATACGCAATCAGATCCAAATTCTCCTACCTGTCCTTCTACCGCTAAACAAAAAGATTTAGGTTCATTATTATTAAAGGAGTTGCTGGAAATGGGTATTTCTGACGCAGAAATGGATGATAATGGCTATGTTTATGGCACGATTCCATCAAACACCGAAAAAAAATTACCTGTAATTTTCTTCTGCTCTCATATGGATACTTCGCCAGATTGCAGTGGCGCAGGCGTAAAACCGATTATACATGACAATTATCAAGGAGAAGATATCATCCTTCCGGATGACAATAGTATTGTGCTTAAATTATCTGAACATAAAGATCTTAAACAGCAAATTGGCAATGATATTATTACCGCGAGCGGCACTACTTTATTAGGAGCAGACAATAAAGCAGGCCTTGCAGAAATTATGGAGGCAGCGAACTTCCTCATAAAAAACCCTGATGTTAAACACGGAACAATTAAAATCCTCTTTACACCTGATGAGGAAATTGGTCGCGGGGTTGATCAGGTAGACCTGAAAAAGCTGGGTGCAGACTTTGGTTATACCATAGATGGAGAAACATTAGGATCTATCGAGGATGAAACCTTTTCTGCAGACGGTGCAGTTTTAACCATTCATGGCGTAAGTACACATCCAGGTTTTGCTAAAGGCAAAATGGAAAGTGCTATAAAAATTCTTGCAGATGTGATTGCCGCCTTGCCTAAAGACACTTTAACACCAGAGGCTACACATCAGAAAGAAGGGTTTATCCATCCGGTGAGTTTTTCTGGTCAGGTAGAACAAGCAGAAGCACATTTTATCATCAGAGATTTTACAGATGAAAAGCTGGCAGAACACGGACAGTTCCTGGAGAAAACGGTAACACAGGTGATGGCTCCATATCCGAACGCCACTTTCGATCTAAAAATTAAGGCACAGTACAGAAATATGAAGCAAATTTTGGATCAGCATCCTCAAATTGTTCAGTATGGAATTGAAGCCATTGAAAGGGCCGGCATTGTAGCTAAACCGCAAAGCATTCGCGGGGGAACCGATGGTTCGAGATTATCTTTTATGGGCCTGCCTTGTCCGAATATTTTTGCCGGCGAACATGCCTTCCACAGCAAGCAGGAATGGGTAAGTGTGCAGGATATGGAAAAGGCCGTACAAACCATTATTAATATTGCCTGTATCTGGGAAGAAAGATCATAATTCTTAGTCCATAGTCGTAAGTCATTAGTCTGGAGTCCTAAGTTCAGACTAATGACTTTGGACTCCAGACTCAGGACTTTGGACTCCAGACTAAAGACTCCCATCTAATAAGTCTGTCCAATATCCAGTCGGTTAATTTTCCCGCTTTTATCCATTTGAAATTTAAACGCTGTTTTAAAATCGCCCCATTGATCGGAATGAAAATCGCCATATACAGAAAGGCCGTTATCTTCTACTTTATCAATACTGATGAAACGTTCATGGCCAAAAGCTTTTTTAAAAAAGTTGGCAAATTGCATTTGATTGCCATCTTCAGAAAAGGCAACGCTATCGCTAAACAATGGAAACCAACTTTTTAAATCGCCGTTTTGTAAAGCTGTAATTGCTGCTTTCACTTTAGCATTTGATAATTTTGATAAGTCTACAGCCATAATGTAAGTGGTTTGATGTGCGGGGTTGCCTTCAGACTCCTTAACAATGTGTATTTTGATATAAGCTTAAATGTTAACATTATAAATCGAACAGCACTGTGTTATTAATTCTGTTAACTGGGCATTCAAATTTAGTAAAAAAGATATTTTTTAAAGCATCATATTTATTACTTTTAGCACATCATGATAACTCTTCAAAACGATTATATAGCAGTTAGCTTAGCCGCTAAGGGGGCAGAACTCCAGCGTTTATTCAGTAAAGAAACCAAACTGGAATACCTCTGGAATGGAGATGATCAGTATTGGGGAAAGCACAGTCCGGTTTTATTTCCGGTTGTAGGCGCTTTAAAAAACGATAGCTTTACGCATAAAGAGGAGACTTATCACTTACCACGCCATGGTTTTGCACGGGATCAGGTTTTCAAATCCGAAAAAATAAGTGATACCGAAGCCGTTTTTACGTTAAAGGAGACGGAAGAAAGCCTGAAAGTTTATCCCTTTCATTTTGAGCTTAAATTGAAATATCAGCTTAAAGACAGGAAGTTAATTCTCACGTATGAAGTTATCAATACCGGTGAAGAGGAATTACTGTTTTCGCTTGGCGCACATCCTGCATTTGCTGTTCCAAATACACCCAAAACAGATTATACCGATTATTACCTGGCATTTAATGCCGATGATGAATTAACGTATTGGAAACTGGAGAATGGTTTGATTGCAAAAGATACCGGAAACATAAAACTTAACGGACATAAGCTAAACCTGAAACATGATTTGTTTTACAATGATGCCCTGGTTTTCAAAACCATGCAAAGCAATTGTATCAGCTTATTGAACACAAAAAATGATTATGGTTTACATTTTCATTTTGATGATTTCCCGTTTTTTGGAATCTGGGCAGCCACTGATGCCCCGTTTGTTTGCCTTGAACCCTGGTGTGGCGTAGCTGATGATGTAGACCATAATCAGGAACTCGCACATAAAGAAGGTATTATTACCTTATCAGCTGGCAAAAACTGGGAACGTTTCTGGGAAGTGGAATGCTTTTAATTTTATTGTAAAAACTGTCGCCCACAAAAAAGCAGTCATCCTGAGCCTGTTGAGGAACTTTCAAACCATAATCGAAGCATTTCGACAAGCGTAATGTGATAATATGAAAATTGATTTCAAACAAATCAAAAAATGATGTCATCCTGAGCCTGTCGAAGGACTTTAAAAACATAATCGAAGCATTTAGACAAGCGTAATGTGATAAACTGCAAAACGTTTTAAAAAACGAATCAAAAAATGATGTCATCCTGAGCCTGTCGAAGGACTTTGAAAACATAATCGAAGCATTTAGACAAGCGTAATGTGATAAACTGCAAAACGTTTTAAAAAACGAATTAGCATTTCTGTAAACAAGATTAAATCTATCCTGTTGTATGATCAAAGTTTTAACAAAAAAAAATAATATGGATAACCAGGTAGAAAAAAATAAAGCCATATGCAAAGTGTTTTTTGATGAATTGTTTAATCAAAAAAACATCGATGCAATTGACAAATTTGTCGACAGCAGTGTAACCATTCAGAATCCATTTCCAGGGCAAAGATCAGGTGCTGACGGATATCGGGACATCAGTCAGATTTATAACCTTGCTTTCCCAGATTTGAAAATCAGCTTTAACAATATTATAGGCGATGGCGATAAAGTTACTTGCCATTTTACTTTAGAAGGTACGCACAAAGACGTTTTTATGAATGTGCCAGCCACCGGGATAAAGGTTAAATATGACCTGGTATACATCTTAAAATTTAGCAACGAAAAAATTACCGGCCATTGGTCGCTGGAAGATTCACTTAGTGTGTTGCAACAAATAGGTGCTGTTTCCATTTAAGTGAAATTAGAAAACCTCATCTAAACCCTTCTGGTTGAAGATATTTAGATATGAAGATCAGCGTAATCACCATTAAGTAGGTTTTCGTCAATCCATAAAATAAGGCTTTAGTATAATATCGAAGCCTTATTTTTGTTTATGCCATTTTAGTTTCAGTTTGAAAACCCTTGCTAAATCGTTATTCTTGTTAGGGGAGTCGATAAAATTAGTTAGCTGTAGAACGAATCATGAACACCGTAAACCAGGAAATTCTTAAAACAAAACAACATTTTACTGTTCTGGATGGTTTGAGGGGAATAGCCGCATTAGGCGTGGTTACCTATCATTTCATGGAAATGGTGCATACCGATTTTACCAAAAACATTATTGGCCATGGTTTTCTGGCTGTCGATTTCTTTTTCTGTCTTTCGGGGTTTGTTATTGGATATGCTTACGATGACCGGATGAAAAAAATGGGCACCATCGAATTTTTCAAATCAAGAATAATCAGGCTTCATCCCCTGGTATTGCTCGGATCGATACTCGGCCTGCTTGCCTTTTTATTTGATCCCTTTGGCGGACATCCGGCTATTTTCAGCTTAGGTAAAATAATTTTACTCTTTCTCAGTTCAGCTTTTTTGATTCCTTTCCCAATTATTGAAGAGCGGGCCTTTAATTTATTTGGACTAAATGCACCATCCTGGTCGTTATTCTGGGAATATGTGGCCAATATATTTTACGCTTTTATACTTTTCAGATTAGGCAAGAAGTACCTGATTGTGCTGGCTGTAGTGGCTGGTTTTATCCTGCCAATGGTAGCCTATAACAGCGGATCGCTTATGGGTGGCTGGGCAGGCGCTAACTTTTGGGATGGGGGCGCAAGAATTTTTTACTCCTTTTTAGCCGGCCTCTTAATCTTTCGTTACAAACTTATAATCAAAAACAACTTAGGATTTATCGGTCTTTCAGTGTTACTGAGTCTAACATTCCTGATGCCGTTTTTTAAATATAACTGGCTGGCAGAATTCCTGGTGGTGTTACTTTATTTCCCGTTATTAATCGCTTTGGGTGCTGGCACAAATATCAGCGAAAGCTTCAGAAAGCCCTGTGTGTTTCTTGGAAACCTTTCCTACCCTTTGTACATGACGCATTATGCTGCAATTTGGATGTTCAGCAATTATTATAATACGCATCAGCCACAGGGCGGTGAATTGGCCGCAATCATCATTGCCGGAATGGTTTTACTGGTGTTATTGGCTTATCTCACAATGATCTTCTACGATATCCCGGTAAGGAAATATTTAAGCAGAAAAAGAATGGAAAGATAGGATCTCAAGGTGAGTTAAACCGGGCAATTGCTCAATTAGCCAAACAAATCGCTGCTCAGGTAACGGTCGCCACGATCGCAGGTGATGAAAACCAATAAGCCAGAATCCAGTTCTTTCGCCAGGCGAATAGCAGCAGCACAGGCACCTCCGGAACTCATTCCTGCAAAAATCCCTTCTTCTTTGGCCAATCTTCTAGACATTTCCACGGCTTCTTCCTGGCTGATATCCATTACCCTGTCTACCCTTTCCGGTTCGAAAATCTTTGGCAAATATTCTTTTGGCCAACGGCGAATTCCGGGGATTGAAGAGCCTTCTGTAGGTTGACAACCTACAATTTGAATAGCCGGGTTTTGTTCTTTAAGATATCTAGAAGAGCCCATTATTGTACCGGTTGTGCCCATCGAACTTATAAAATGGGTAATCTTTCCGTTCGTATCTCTCCACATTTCTGGCGCAGTAGTTTTGTAATGTGCCAGGTAATTATCTGGGTTTGCAAATTGATTGAGGAGAAAATAACCATCAGAAACACCTTTCTCTTCCGCATAATCTCTACAAGCTTCAATGCTTTCGAGCAGGGTTACCTTAGCGCCAAACGCTTCCATCGTCACTTTACGCTCGCGGGTAGAATTTTCCGGCATCACCAATTCGATATCCAAATCATAAAGCTTGGCAATCATGGCCAGTGCAATTCCGGTATTTCCGCTGGTTGCTTCCACCAATCGTGTTCCTTTTTTAATTTCGCCACGTTCAATCGCACTGCGAATCATATTCAAAGAAGCCCTGTCTTTTACACTGCCACCGGGATTATTTCCTTCTAGTTTGGCAAAAATTTTTACGTTTGGATTCGGACTAAGTTTACCTAGCTGCACCATCGGCGTATTTCCAATTAAATCTACAATTCCCGCCATAAGCTTAATTTTTCTCTTTTATATTTCTAATGGTAATGGTTGGTGAGTGGTAAACCAACGAATATGGATCTACACTTTCGGTTAGCCAAACATTGCCACCTATCACACTATCATGGCCAATGGTTGTATCGCCACCTAAAATGGTTGCGCCAGAATAGATGACCACGCGATCTTCTACTGTTGGATGTCTTCTGCTACCCGCTAATTCTTTTTTTACACTCATAGCCCCTAAAGTTACCCCCTGATATAACTTTACATGCTCCCCAATAACAGACGTTTCGCCAATAACAATGCCAGTGCCGTGATCTATATAGAAGTATTTTCCAATTTCTGCTGCCGGATGGATATCTATTCCTGTTCTCGAGTGGGCGTGTTCCGTAAGAATGCGAGGGATCAGCCGAAGTCCAAGCCTATTTAAAGCATGTGCAATTCGGTAAAAACAAATGGCGTAGAAACCCGGATAAGTTCGGATGACCTCAAACTCGCTCACCGCTGCCGGATCACCTTTGTAAATAGCAGAAATATCAGTGGTCAGAATTTCATAAAGGGATGGCAACTGTTCAAAAAAATGATGAGTCAATTCCTGATAATCTTTTGCCTTTCCGTCTCCGCTTGCTGATGCAATCATCAGGAGTTCCGTTTTTAAGCGAGCGGTATAAGAAATTAAGTCTTCTTTATTTTCGAACTGCGTAACGCTATGTTCAGGATATAACAGATCGACGATTTTAGCTGCCCAGTGTGCGATCACTTCGTTCGATGGCATTTGGCTGGTTCTATCTCGTTTTTCGAACAGATAACCCAAAAAATCGTCACTCATAAAAATAACAGTTAAATCCTATCCGGCACAAATGCCTTTGTTTTGTAGCGTAAATATATCCATAACCACTTATTTATACGTCATTTGCCCATCAAAATCTTCAGGTGTTTCTTTATAAAAAACATTCATTGGGATAATCCTGACTTTCATAGTTATTTATACCCCGAAAATCTGGATTATTCCGGTCTGAAAACATTAATATGGCCTTAAAGATGCCACTTTCTTCGAATTCACCTATCCATCTATAGATATTTACATTCTTATTCTATATAGCTATCAAACAAACACAATAATAAATACCTCATTATCAAACGAATAATGTCAAGAAAAAACCACTACTCTGGCTGGATATGGTGAGAAAAAAACTAATAAAAATTGACTTTTATCAAAACATATTTTAATAAAAGGCCATAAATATGTAATACTACACCTACAATAAACATATTTTCCTGAATGGTTTATATATTTTTGCGTGAAATAATAAACATGAAACGACTTTTCCGCCTCTCTATCTTCGCCGCTATCTTAACTTCCAATGCTTTCGCACAACAAAATGAACCAAATTATACAGCATCTTCCCTATCCGAAGTATATGAAAGCATCGACGGTAATAAGCTGATTAAAAAAATGATTTCAGCGAAGCATGAATTTAACAAGAAACACGGTTCAAAACCGGTTTCATTGTCAGACCTTCCCGTACCTCAACATATCTTCAATAGAAATAAACTAACCCTCATAACTTTTGATGGGCTTGATTATTTAATTCAAAATAACCGTGTATTGGCAATCAAAGGATTAAATCTTCCAGATGATGCCTTAATCCTAATCACAGAGAAACTAACATTTCTGGATCAGGTTCAGTTCGATTATAATCAAAAAATTAACCTGGTTTATACAAATGGAGAAAGCAAAGTTCAAAATATCAGAAACCTGGATAAATGGTATTTACTGACACTAAGAATTCTGTCCTCCACCGTAAATGATATTGCAGCATTAATTAAAAGGCACGATACTTCTTCTTTAACCGCAAACCTGATTAAAATGCCAATTCCAAATATCGATGTCATTAATATACCAGGATCGACTAAACCTATAATTAAGTTAGTAAACTAAGATCGGGATTTGTACTTTATGGCTTTTTAGCTATCTTTTTCTGAATCACATATTTATTCAAAATATATTCTGTCATTGGCATTAATCTTTTTCTGGTATCTGTTGGAACACTCCCAGAATCTGTATAAAAATCTAAACTATCCGCCCACACTTTATTGTACCAAACCTTTCTTACCGAATTTATGGTAAGGGTATCTGGTCTAAGTATTCTTTTTAATTTTTCTTCCTTAGCCTCATCCAGAGCAATAACTGAAAAATTGCCAGGGTTTTCATTACAGGCAACTGCTTCATATTGATTACCATCCCAGTACATACATTGTTTATTCCGTTTAAAAAAGATATATGCTGAGGCCAGCACAATGGCCGCAGCAGTAAAAGCATAGATAGTTCTATTAAACTTTTTAGGGATATGCCACCATCCTGTACTGGCAGCTGTTTTTGTTTTTGTAATTAATGTGGCTATAGTACGTGCTGCGGTGGGGTTTATTTCAGGCTCAAGATCTTCTTCTTTCGCGGGGTCTTCAGTTCCTTGCGCTGCATCTTCATTCGAACCAATTTTGACCTCAGCTGGTGAAAGTTCCGCCGTAGTTAGTGGATTACCTTCTACATCTGTTTTGTCTATTGGTGTTGATATATCATAAGCATCTCTTCGTTGATAGGGGCGACCTTCAAAATCAATTAACCAAGCTAAAAGTTCTAAATTTTTTTGATCTGGTTTAGTAATACCACCTTGAAAAAAAATAGACAAGGCTCTAAATTTATTTCTCGGATGTTCATCAATTACTCTCAGGTATCCCCTGTTTCTTTCATCCGGGCCAAAAAATGTCCTTAATGCTACGTCATCTTTTTCAGGATTATACCGCACTTTAAAAGTATTTATGCACTCCTGCCTTAATAATGCCGGACTAATGGCATTTAAGTGTGGTAATTGGTTATTAGCAAGTTTGTATTTATAAGCTAATAATACCTGATTCTGATAGTGTTCAAACATGCTAGAGACGATAATTAGCACAAAGTAATCGGAATTTCCGGAATTGCAAAACGGAATACCGGAATTCAATCGGAATGATCAGAATTACCGGAATCGCCTGCATATCTGCCCTTTAAACCACCCTACATTTGTTCCAGACAATCAGCGCAAGTGTTGTGCAAAAAGAAAAACAACGCCGTGCAGATTTCTAAATAAAGACAAAGATGCGGAAGTAAATAGCCGGTTTGGGAAGCAGTTATAAGCTTCCGCATTTGAGTCTCCTACTTCCCAAAAATTTTCAGAAGGCCTTCTGATTTACAACCGTAGCAACCCCCTCGCATGGTGCGGGGGGAACTACACAGTATTTCATTTCTAAAATTTTTGAATCATGTTTTTACCTTATATTATTGCTCTTTTCTTAGGATTTGTAAATCCTTCAACTACGCCATGTGCTGGCGGCACCACTACTACTGTAAATACAACTAACAGTGAAGAAGGAGATCCGGGCGATCAGCCTCCAGGTGACGATACTGGTGGGGAGGGAGGGCAAATTCCACCTCCTAAAAGACAGTAATATTAAAAGGTGGCTTATAGCCACCTTTTTTGTTTTTATTTCAATTTACACATGATGTATTTAGGTTAGGCTTAGATTAGTAAACGGAAACATATATTTTATCTAGCACTGATTAGTTTAAATTCTTAATTTAGAATAAAATCTAGAAAAGTGAAACGCCCTATCATAATACTATCGTCTATTATATTCTTATTCTCATGTCTGGATAGGAACCATAAAGTTAAAACTCAAAAAGAACAAACAAACCCTTTTTACGACAGAGCATTTGAATATTTAAAAAAGGATAAAAGTAAAGAAGCTTTTTCCCAATTTGATAAAGCAAAAGATCTTTTTCTACTGCAGAGAGATAGTTTAGGTGTTGGAAAATGCCTTTTAAATATGGCAATTATATCAACTAATAACGGAGATTTTTTCGGCGGTCAAGAAATATCTCTTAACGCATCTTCATATTTTGACAAAAAAATAAAAGAGCATGACATATATAATAAATCAAACCTAAATAATCTTGGCTTTGCCACAGAAAATTTAAAAGACTACAGTCAAGCTATTGTATTTTATACTGAAGCTTTAGATTATATTTCTGGTAAAATTCCAGAGACCATTCTTAAAAATAACATTGCAAATGTTTATAGGAAAAGAGGAGCCTATCAAAAAGCAATAGAGATTTATCAAAATCTTCTAAAGCAACAAACTAACAAAAATATATCTGCAAAGATATTATCAAATCTTGCTTTAACGAAGTGGCTACAAAACTCGAATTATCAAGCTGCACCGCAATTATTAAAGGCACTAGAGATGCGCAAAGAAGATAATGATTTATTAGGTCTAAATGCTAGCTATGCACATCTTGCTGATTATTATACGATAAAGATGCCTGATTCTGCTTTATTTTATGCTATCATGAGGTATCAAAATTCTAAAGTAATAAACAGTGTTGATGACCGTTTAGAAGCTTTACAAAAACTTATCAAACTGAGTCCTCCTGAAGAAACAAAGCACTATTTTCAAACCTATCAAGCTCTTGATGATAGCATAAGGACAGTACGTGTAGCCGCTAAAAACCAATTTGCAGTAATTCGTTACCAAACGGAAAAACAGAAGGCAGATAACATAACCCTACAAAAAGAGAACGGTGATAAGAAATACCAAATCATTATCATCTCTTCAGTAGCATTATTCATCTTAGTAAGTGGCATTTTCTGGTATCGGAAACGTAAACGGGATATTGAAACACAGAGCCAAAAAGCCATTACTGAAAGTAAATTAAAGACTTCAAAAAAAGTTCATGATGTGGTAGCCAACGGGTTATACCGGGTAATGACAGAGATTGAAAATCAGCACGATCTGGATCGAAATCATGTACTGGATAAGATTGAGGATCTTTATGAGAAATCGCGGGATATCTCTTATGAAAAACCAATGGAAGTGAATAAGCCTTTTCACGAAAGGCTTTCTGAATTGCTCACTTCATTTGCCACAGAAACCAGAAAAGTATTGATTGCCGGGAATGATGCCGAATTATGGCTGAAAGTAAGTGAGCAAACTAAATACGAAATCGAGCACATTATTCAGGAGCTAATGGTGAATATGAAAAAACATAGCCAGGCCAGCAATGTTGCCATGAGGTTTGAAAATAATGGTGAACAGATCAAAATTTATTATACCGATAACGGTGTAGGAATGCCGAAAGGCAAACAATTTAATAACGGCTTGCGGAATACGGGAAACCGTATAGAAGAAATTAACGGAGCAATTATCTTTGATACCGAAGTGGAGAAAGGACTTAAAATCCAGATCTTATTTCCTATTTCCTAAATATTAATGATGATGTTTAAAAGCGTATTAATTGCAGAAGACCAAGAAATGACCAGCATTTCTGTGCGTAAAACTTTAGAAGACCTGAATATTACAAGAGCCGAATACACCTATTATTGCGACGATGCATTAATGCATATTAGAAAAAACCTACAAGGCGAAGCTCCGTTTGATTTATTAATCACCGATCTTTCTTTCGAGGAAGACCACCGAAAACAAGAAATTGCCGGAGGCGTAGAACTTATTGATGCCGTGAGGAAAATAGCCCCCAATATTAAAGTGCTCGTATTCTCCGCTGAAAACAAACCTGCGCTTATTGACGACCTTTTTAAAAAGCATGGCATCAATGGTTTCGTACGTAAAGCACGTCATGATGCTAAAGACCTGAAGCTGGCAATTGATGCCTTAGCGAAAGGCAGAACTTATCTCTCACCAGATCTAAAACAGAGTGTAAAGCAAAAAAACACTTTTGAATTTACCAGTTACGACATCACCATTATCTCCTTGCTCTCTCAAGGTACACTTCAAAAAAACATTCCATCTTACTTGCAGGAAAACGACATTAAACCATCTGGACTGAGTAGTGTAGAGAAAAGGTTAAATATGATGAAAGAAGTTTTGGAATTTTCTAAAAATGAGCAATTGGTAGCTTACTGCAAAGATTTTGGGATTATCTAAACCACTTGCAGGGGTTCAAATATTTCAGATCGTTTAACCGCAAAAATTTCCGTGTACTGAAACGAGCCTGCATCATCATTATTAGTGATATCAAAATTTGTCATGTTGAGCTTGTCGAAATACTGGTAATTGTTTGGTTCTTTATTATCAAGAATAAAGAACGAGCCCTTCGGCGGCTAGCCGAGAAAAGCCAGCGCAGCGAAAAAACAGTCTCTTTCCGCCTAGCAGCCCCTATTGATGATCTTCTATCTTTTTTCAAATAATTATCGTTTTACGGTTTCCCGTATAAAAACCCATTCGCTCATCATTAATTTTGAGGCAAGAAAAATCACCCAAAAATATATCCCATTAACAATTAGCGCTCGGAAAATGTAGGGGTTGCCTTGAGGTTTGAAAAAGCCGGCAACCTCACATTTTAAATTTTTGTAAAAAATTTTCTAACATCCCATGAAAACTATTTTCTTATCTCTGTTCTTTCTGGCAATGGCCACTTGCAAAGAAACCACAACAGTTTACCTTTGCAACAGCGATGGCGGCAAAAAATATCACCTTCGCACCGATTGTCGTGGCTTGAGCAATTGCCATTACCAGCTGATATCAGTTACTTTAGAAGAAGCAAAAAAACAAGGCAAGACCTTATGCAAATGGGAAAAATAACGACACTTTTTTTACTTCTGTTGATTCAGCCTTTTTTACAAAAGACAGAATTGCAGGAGCTAAACCTTAAAAATCAAACTTTCAGCGCTAAAGTAGTCCGCATTATGGATGGTGACACCATGGAAGTTTTATACCAGAAAACACCAATCAAAATACGTTTGGCACATATTGATTGTCCGGAGAAACGCCGGTCTCAGCCTTTTGGCAACAACGCAAAGCAAGCATTATCCGATTTATGCTTCGGGCAATATGTAATCATATATAGGCAGAAATACGACCGGTATAGGCGGTTAATTGCGGTGGTCAAAAATCAAAAAAAACAAATCCTTAATCAGGAAATGATCAGGCAGGGAATGGCATGGCATTACAAAAAATATTCTACTGATGCTGGTTATGCACAGCTTGAAATTACTGCAAGGAAAAACAAAGCAGGTCTATGGCGTGATGCAAACCCAATTGCGCCCTGGGATTGGCGTAAGCCGAAACCAAAACTGCATGTTTAATTTCCGTCGAGATTAATCCCGCAAAAAAACAGAATAAAAGAAAACGGGAATCATCCTATGGACGACTCCCGTTTAATCTAAATTAACGCTCTCCATATAAAGACGAGAATTTAACCGCTTTATTGTATCAACCTGAAAATATTTCTAATATATTTCTCTCAGGCTTATTTAAGACTGATCTCGTGGCGGTTGCCAAGACAATTTAACCATGAATAAAAAGATTTAGAATTTTTGAAGCAGCCCCTGAAAGAGGGTATCGGCTTGCAGCTATTAAATTGGACTAAAAAGGAAAACGGGAATCATCCTTATGGACGACTCCCGTTTAATCTAAATTAACGCTCTCCATATAAAGACGGCAATTTTCAATCATTATTGTATCAACCTGAAAATATTTTTAAAATATTTCCCTCAGGCTGATTTAAGTTGCTCTCGCGGCGGTTGCGAAAGCAATTTGACCATAAATAAAAAGATTTAGAATTTTTGAAGCAGCCCCTGAAAGAGGGTATCGCTTGCAGAGATTAAATTGGACTAAAAAGGAAAACGGGAATCATCCTTATGGACGACTCCCGTTTAATCTAAATTAACGCTCTCCATATAAAGACGGCAATTTTCAATCATTATTGTATCGACCTGAAAATATTTTTAAAATATTTCTCTCCGGCTTATTTAAGACTGATCCCGTGGCGGTTGCGAAAGCAATTGATCACTAATAAAAAGATTTAGAATTTTTGAAGCAGTCTCTGATAGAGGGTATCAACTTGCAGCTATTAAATTGGACTAAAAAAGGAAAACGGGAATCATCCTTATGGACGACTCCCGTTTAATCTAAATTAACGCTCTCCATATAAAGACGGCAATTTTCGATCATTATTGTATCGACCTGAAAATATTTCTGTTTTTCTAAAACTTTAAGTCCTTTAAAACTGGAATTATCCATTACAATTGCCAAATTAATGTACAAAAGCAATGTAGAAAATGCTTTCCTCAATTAAACGCCATGCTTCTCATCCAACTGATCATGAGATATTTATCAATTTAAAATCAATTTTTTTAACAATCTTTAAGCAGATTGTCCGCTGCTTAGTAATTATTTCAAAAAAAACCGGTTTCCTGATGCAACATTATTAACCATCTTGCGACTACAAGATAGAAAACATTAGAACGACGATAACTAAACGCTACTTGCTTCAAAAAGACTACATATCTGATACGGAATTCATTTCAATGTGCCTGGAAGGTAAAGATTCTGGCTATACCGGATTGTACAACCGCTATGCTAAAGGAATTTTCAACTCGATTAGCCGGCTGATTTCGCATAGCGCTGAAGCCGAAGATATTTTGCAGGAAACTTTTTTTACGGCTTTTAGTGACCCGAAGCGATTGACCAACATTAATAGTTTTGAAGCATGGGTAAGAAGAATGGCGATTAACAAATCTATCTCTCATTTGCGGCGGAGAAAGCTGCTTTTTTCAGACCTGGGCGAGCAGGAGCTTAGGGCGGAAGCAGATTACGACCTCAGGGCTGACGAGATTTTTGAAAACAGAGTAGAAGATGTACGCCGTTGTATTAATGAACTTTCGGATGGTTACAAAACAATAATAAACCTGTATCTCTTCGAAAAAATGACTCAGGAAGAAATTGCAGTGCTACTGGAGATTGCACCAGCAACAGTGAGAACACAATACCACAGGGCAAAAAAGAAAATATTAGTATCACTAAAGGATAAAGCTTATTATGAATGATCCGATAAAAGATTTTGTGGACCAGCACCGGGAAGATTTTGATCATCTGGAGGCACCACTGTTTGACCTTGCCGGATTAAAGGCTAAACTGGCTCAAAATCCCACGCCTGAAAAGACCCGGGTTTTAAGTATAAAACCCGCACGTTGGGTAGCAGCCGCTGCTGTTTTACTGGTAATTGCTTCAGGATTTTGGTTCTTCAACAGAACAGAAGGGGCGAAAAAGCCTGAGCAGCATCTGGCAATAAACAAAGGCAAAAACGCAAAAAAAACAGATGCGAAGCCATTAGTAAAGGTAATTACCAATGAGAAAAAACAGGTTCAGTTTGCTACACAAAAAGCAGTTCCCCGGGTAAAAAAGTATAGCCTTAAAAACCAGCTTCCGCCCATAGCGCAACTCGATCCAATATTCAATAAACAATTGAACGACAGTACTTCATCAAGCACCCGGTTAGCTGCTGTTTTAGCCATCAAAAAGAGCGGCTTCATCAGTTATGATCTTCTTGACCGGCTGGCCAATACAATTCAAAATGATCGAAATAGTAATGTCCGTTTGGCGGCACTCAGTATTTTGGAAAAATATCAGCAAGATGCACATGTTTCCAACCTGTTGGTAAAGGCGCTTAATCATCAGGATGATCCAATGGTACAGCTATCGCTGGTTAACCTTTTGGGCAGAATGCAACACATTAAAATTGATGAACAACTTTATGCCTTAGTGAACGATCCATCAACAATGGAAGCCGTAAAAGATGAGGCTTATCAGATTCTACTTAAGGAAAATAAATTTTAATCACCGAAAAAAAATTAAATATGAAACCACAACTAGCCTTATTATTTGCGTTATTCGCCATCACCTTATCTGCATCGGCACAGAAAGAATATAAACTCGCTAAAAGCAGCGGCAAATTGAACCTCAACATTAGCGGCGCAACGGTAGAGGGTTACGATGGAAACGAAATCATATTTTCTCTTCCTGAAAATCAGGAGGATGAGGTTGATGAGCGTGCTAAAGGTTTGAAAGCATTTAACAGTTCGGGGTTTAAAGACAATAGCGGCCTTGGCTTTGATGTTACGGTGAAGGGAGACGATATTAATGTAAATCCGGTTAGCTTAGTTAACCAACCAAAACTGATCATCAAATTACCTCGAAATATCCGCGTTTCCTTTAGCAATAACAGCAATATTTACCAGGATACCGTAATCCTGAAAAATCTAAAAACGGAGATAGATGTATCCGTAACCGGTAATGATATTGTACTCATTAATAATGTGGGCCCGATGAATATCAAAACCTTACACGGCTCGGTTGATGCTTCCTTTCCCACCAACCTAACAGGCCCCATCTCTATTATTTCTGTGCATGGGCATGTTGATGTTGCCCTTCCTGTTTCAGCAAAAGCAAGTGTTGAAGCAATAAGTAATTATGGCAAAATCTATGCGGCTGATGATTTAAAAATTGCAATAAACCCGGTTGCTGAACAAAAAACAAACATAACAGGGTTAAACATAAACAAAGTGGTTGTAGTAAAAAGAGTTCAATCTTTAACTATCAAAAAGACGGAAACCACTGGTGAAAATGAAGATGGAAATACTTCGTCATTTGGCGATGACGTTGGAATTAATGCAGAATCACTTAATGGAAAAATAAATGGCGGAGGCATCGATCTCATTCTCAAATCTAATCACGGTAACATTTACATCAGGGAAAAAAAATAAAAATAGAATTTAGCTATAATACAAGGTTTGCCAACTAGCAAGCCTTGTATTTATAATCTCGCCGTTTAGGCATTTATCAAACCTGCTACTTAACCACAGTAGCTTCCAACTCTACTTTCAGGGTTTCAAAAAGGCTTTTTACTTCGATTACTGTTGTCGCCTGCCTGATCCCATGTTTAACCACCCAATCTTGCAGAATATGAAAACCATCAAAAAATGCATTGATATCGGTATGGTATACATTTAAACGTACAATGTTTTTGCAATCATAATCTGCCTCAGTAATTAAATGTTCCAGGTTTGCAATGGCCTGGGTAAGCTGCGTGGCCATATCAGCATCACTCGATTTTCCATCCGCATCAATAGCGGTTTGCCCTGAACAGTATAGCGTGCCGTTTACAGCCTTCACTTCTACCGCCTGTACATAATTTCTTTGATCCTGCCACTTCCATGGGTTTATTGCTCGTGTTTCCATTTCAAATTGTTTACTTATAGCAATGTTGCTATACCACAAAATTGAGGGAATGGGCGATAAAATCAGTTGCGGTACCTCACCATTTTTAAGTGAGGTTTATCACACTAACCGGCCAATCTGCTCAGCGTTTCTCTGGATACACCAAGATAGGCAGCCAGCAATGATTTCGGAACGCGCTGAAATAAAGACGGGTACTGTTTGAGCAATTGCCCATAACGCTCTTTTGCATTAGCGGTGAGCAATGATAAGATTCGCCTTTGTGCGGCGATGTTGCCAAAATGGGCCTTCTCCAGAAAAAATGATTCTACTTTTTGAAGTCCGGCGCACAGTTTTCTATAATCTGCCAGTAAAATGCACAGCACCACCGTATCTTCAATACACTCCAGCGATAGGGTTGCCGGCGTTTGAGTGAGGTAAGCATGGAAATCACTTTCCCACCAGTCTTCCATGGCAAAAGAAACAATATGCCCTTTACCACTTTCATCATGATGCACCAGCTTAGTTAACCCTGAAATTAAAAAGTAAGAATACCTGACCATTTCCCCTTCCTGAATAATGAACTGATGTTTTTTATATCGTTTAATTTCGAAATGGCGCTGCACAAAATCAAATTCCTCATCTGTTAAGGCGATTTGTTTTTCTATGTGTTTGCGTAAAATTTCGTACATGAATCACTGATTATTTTAACGAAGGTAAGCATTGCTTTCTTTTTCTAACATTAGCTCGACTTGAGGATGCTCCGATTAACACCTTGCAAACCCAGCCAGAAAGATTGCTTCAGCCAATATGGAATGGGCTTCGCAAGCACGACCAATCGAGAAGGATTTAATTGGCTTATTGGTTATCTCAACATGGCCTGATAAAAAGGATAAAGCTCATCCGCCAGGATCTGATGATCGGCCACGCTCGGATGGCTGGAACATCCATGTGGGTCCATCGGCTGAAAGAAAAATGTTTTTACTTCCTTGTCTTTCGGATACCGCGAGTCAACCTGGTTTTTAATGTCGGTCAGTAATTTCTCAAACACATCGCGTTGCGCTCCTTTTACCATCGGGCTACTTAACAGGGCAATCTGAGCCTTTGGATATTTAGATTTAATCAGTTTGATAAAGTCTACATAACGCTTTACAAATAACTCGTTATCGAAAGGTTTCCTAACCGATTTACCATCACCATTACTAAAATCATTGGTACCTAAAGCAATGCTTACAATCTTTGGACTATACGTTTTAAAATCCCACTTTTGCTTGCTCCCAAGATGAAAATCAAGGTTTTCATACACATCAGGCATTGCGGGGCCATCTGCATTCCAGACTCTGTAAATCCCGATACCGCTTACGCTGCTCATTAAATAGTTCGCTCCTAGTTTCCTTGCTACCCTTGGTCCATACGCCAGGTAAGCGTTGTGCTGATCATGGTAATCGCCCGTTCCGCATGGATATTCGCTATCATCAGCAGCAGCACCGCAAGTAATGCTGTTGCCAATAAATTCGATTAATGGCGCTTTTGCTACAGTAATTGCCCTAACTTTTTTCGCTACAATATTACCAATTAAAATAGCCCCTGTATGGGCTTCCGTTGCTTTGTAAATCCAAATGGTATGTTCACCCTTTCCTGTTGCTTTAATGGTTATCGGGTCTGGTTTCTTTCCCTCTATCCTAATCCGATTTTGGTAAACGCCATCCATTTCATATTGCAAATAGTTATGCGCCCGGGTATCCGGCACATCTGCAAAAATCACACAGCTATCTCCGCTAAACTTAAAACCAAAATGTGCTGCAGAGCTAATTAGTTCCAGTTTTTTCGCTGCATTGATGATCGTTCTGCCAAAAGGTTTAAGCGCCGGCGCATAAAGAGTATCTGTACCCTTGTTCAGGCTAATTGCTGAAGCAGAATGGAGGGAAAAAAATGATAAGACAAGCAGGGAAAAAATCTTAAGTTTCATTGGTTAGCAGGTTTCAATTCACAAGATATATAATTTAATAAGTTAAACTGCCCAACGATAAAAAACTATCAACTAATGCTGAAAAAGTATGAAATTATTCCCCCGGAGACCTTTACTTTAGTTTATTGAAAACCAAATGTTCTTGCTTACCACGCTACCGGTGGCCGGCTAAGTTAAAATCTATGAGAAAACACACCTCCCTGCTCACTACAATGGCGATTCTATTGTCATTCCCCATGTTCAGTTTTTCGCAGAACCTCCATTATCAAAAAACAAATCAGGGCATAATTGTTCGTCCGGAACTTAATTCGGCAAACGCCGGAAAACAGATCAGGATAGACGTCATTTCCGATCAGATTATCCATACAGTAATCTCGCCAACAGATCAGTTTTCAACCGAAGCCAGTTTAATGGTCATTCCGGTTAAAGCAAATTCTGATTGGACAGTGACCGAAAATGCAGACCAGATTCAACTCAAAACCAGGCTGCTCTTGGTTAAAGTAAATGCCAAAACAGGCCAGATTCAATATCAACACCTGGATGGTCAAAATATTCTCGAAGAAAAAGCACAAACGTCAAGGTCTTTTAGTGCCGTTTCAAACGATGGCGAAGCCGGTTATCAGCTTACACAGGCCTTTTATTCTCCGGCAGATGAAGCGCTTTATGGTTTAGGTCAGCATCAGGATGAACTGTGTTTAAATCCAAATAATAATTAAAATTTTTCCAAATAATATTTTGTTTTAGGAAGGTTGTAAC
>NZ_WKKH01000016.1 GCF_009674725.1 Pedobacter petrophilus
AAACAACAGGCAACGAATACAGGCTTCAACTATTTGAGACATATAAGTTTTTCATATAAGCTAAACGGCTTATATTTTCTTCAATGCCTTATATGGTAAAACAAAATGCCAAAATGTTTAGAGGGTTTAGCAATAAGAAATTTAAACATTAAGGCATATAAGTTTCCTATAAGCTCACAGGGTATATTTTCGTTCATACCTTAGATGGTAAACATTTTCCGATTAAATGATTTTCGCAAAAGTGGAAAATAGCGTCTGCAGTGATCTTTTTGATTTAGGGGATTATAACTTCTGATTGCTGAAAAAAATTGATTTTGATTGGTTGAATAGGCCCTGAACTAAATTCAGGGTGACGACCGTTAATAGTTTATGCCTTATATCATATAGGGATCAAGTGCAGCTGGCCCAGATAAAACAACAGGCAACGAATACAGGCTTCAACTATTTGAGACATATAAGTTTTTCATATAAGCTAAACGGCTTATATTTTCTTCAATGCCTTATATGGTAAAACAAAATGCCAAAATGTTTAGAGGGTTTAGCAATAAGAAATTTAAACATTAAGGCATATAAGTTTCATATAAGCTCACAGGGTATTTTCGTCCATATCTTAGATGGTAAACATTTTCCGATTAAATGATTTTAGCAAAAGTGGAAAATAGCGTCTGCGGTGATCTTTTTGATTTGGGTGATTATAACTTCTGATTGCTGAAAAAAATTGATTTTGATTGGTTGAATAGGCCCTGAACTAAATTCAGTGTGACGACCGTTCATAGTTCATGCCTTATATCATATAGGCATCAAGTGCAGTTGGTCCAGATAAAACAACAGGCAACGAATACACGCTACAACTATTAAGACATATAAGCTAAACGGCTTATATTTCCTTCAATATCTTATATGGTAAAACAAAATACCGAAATGTTTACAAGGGTTTAGCAATAAGAAATTTAAACATTAAGGCATATAAGTTTCCTATAAGCTCACAGGGTATATTTTCGTCCATACCTTAGATGGTATATTTTTTTCAATAAATTCTAGTGACGACAGCTCATAGTTCGTACCATATACCGTATTATGATCAAGTGCAGTTAGCCCAAATAAACAAGCAGTAAAAAATACACGCTACAACTTATAAAACCGCCTCGCATTATCGGTAAAGATCAACTTCGTTTCTGAAGAACTAAACCGTTCTGCATATTTACTCACCAGATTAAACCAATCCTGATATGGCCTGCTCACTAAAACTACCGGCCAGTCGCTGCCATACATCACCCGATCTACGCCAAAATGTTCGAAAACGACATCGAAACAATTAAAAAGTTCAATCTCTTTCCAGTTCTTCCAGTCTGCTTCGGCCAATAATCCTGAAATCTTGCACAACACATTCGGGTTCTCCGCCAATAGTTTTATATTTTGCGTCCAGGTTTTTAAATCCTGACTTTTAACATCGGGTTTACCGCAATGGTCCAGAACAAATGGTTGATCAGGAACTTGATCAACCAATTTGATGATGCTTTCCAACTGATTATGGTAACACAATAAATCATAACTGTAACCGAAGTTTTTAAGCTGCTTGATACCACCGATAAAAGCAGGATCCAGAATAAATTCTGCGCTTTCTGCCTGAAGCACATGGCGCCAGCCCTTTATCTTTTTAAAGTTATTCCAATAGGTAAGTCGGCTGCCAAGATCAGGGCTTTTGAGGTCCACCCAACCTACAATTCCTTTAATCAGTTCACTTTGATCTGCCAGCGTAAGTAAAAACTCATTTTCCTGTTCTGTCTGACTAGCCTGAACGGCTACGCAACCAGAAATTTGCAGATCATTAAATGTACGGGTGAGGTTTTTGGGTGTAAAATCATGGCGAATTACACTCATCTCATCTGTAATCCAGCTGTCTTTAACCGGACTAAAATTCCAAAAGTGAACGTGGGTATCTATCATAAGTGGAGCGTTAGTTATGGGTATTATAATTTGAAAATCTGATCCATTAAAAGCCATTTTTCGCCAGGTTTGGCCCGCGGTAATGCCTGCTGATATTTCCACATCAGCATTTCCCATTCCTGAACTTTTGAATTGGCCATATCTGCTGCAGATTTCTCTTCAAAAGAAAAAGTGTCATTCACTTCCATAATCATGAAGAGCCGGTTTCCGAGCAGATAGATTTCCAGATCTTCTACGCCTGCAGACTGAATGCTTTCGGTAATCTCCGGCCATATTTGAAGGTGATACTGCTTATATTCGCTAATCAGTTTTTCATCATCTATCAAATCGAGTGTTAAGCAGTATCTCCTCATTTTATGTTGCGCTATAAGCAATAGCTTCTTGTTTACTAGTGCCTAATCCATCAATACCTAGTTCCACTACATCGCCTGCTTTTAAATACCATGGTTCAGGTTTTTGGCCCAGGCCAACGCCAGCTGGTGTACCGGTAGAAATGACATCGCCTGGAAGAAGTGTCATAAACTGACTGATGTAAGACACCATAAAAGGCACATTAAATATTAAGTTAGCTGTACTTCCATCCTGTAAGGTTTTTCCGTTTACAGTTAACCAAAGGCGAAGATTGTGTACATCTGCAATTTCATCCTGGGTAGCGATGAATGGCCCGATTGGCGCAAAAGTATCACAACTCTTGCCCTTTACCCATTGTCCGTTACGCTCAATCTGAAATTCCCGTTCACTGTAATCGTTATGGAGCACGTAGCCTGCAATGTGATCTAAAGCATTTTCTTCTGAAACGTAGCTGGCTTTTTTACCGATTACAATTCCCAGTTCCACTTCCCAATCGGTTTTTTTACTGTTTTTAGGGATTATCAGGTCGTCATTCGGACCAACGATGGCCGATGTTGCCTTAAAAAATAAAATCGGTTCGGTTGGGATAGCCGCATTGGTTTCTGCTGCATGGTCTTTGTAATTTAAACCCACACAGATAATTTTAGAAGGGCGGGCCAAAGCAGCGCCTAAACGAACGCTTTTATCAACTTCTGGTAAGTCAGCCGATTCGATGTCTTTTTTTAGTTTTTCTAAACCATCACCACCGAAAAATTCCTCGTTATAGTCGCTCACCAATGCCGAAACATCGAAATAGTTATCGTTGATTATCACACCTGGTTTTTCTGCTCCCGGCTCGCCGAATCTGATTAATTTCATCTTATTTACTTATAAATGTATTTGAATTCTGTTAGTTGTTTAAAGTGGTAAAGCCGCCATCAATCGGGTAATCACAACCTGTGATGAAGGAAGCCTCATCGCTGCATAAATATAAGGCTAAAGCGCCAACTTCTTCCGGTTTGGCCATTCTGCCAATCGGTTGCGTTTTAGATAGTTTCTCAAACATCTCGTCGATGTTATCTGGATAATTTTTCTGCAAAAAACCATCTACAAACGGCGTATGTACCCGGGCCGGAGAAATAGAATTACACCTGATATTTTCGCCGATGTAATCTTTCGCCACACTCATGGTCATGGCTTTTACGGCGCCTTTCGCGGTGCTGTAAGCGAAACGATCTGGCAGGCCAATTAAGGATGCAATCGAAGCCATATTGATAATCACGCCACCGCCAGCCGCCCGGAGTTGTGGAATTGCAGCATATAAACAATTATAAACACCTTTAACATTCACGTTCATTACGCGGTCGAAATCAGATTCTTCTGTAGTATCTGCTTTGCCAATATGAGCAATACCGGCATTGTTCACCAGGATATTAATCGCCCCGATCTGATTGAAAATTTCTTTCACATTTTGATGATCTGCCACATCGCAGGCGTAGCTAAAAGCTTTGCCGCCATTGCCGTTGATTTCTGCAAGTGTAGATTCAGCTTGCTCAATGCCGAGTTCTAAAATATGAACTTCAGCACCTTGCCTGGCCAAAATGGTTGCAATCGCTTTTCCAATGCCACTTCCTCCGCCAGTTACTACTGCTTTTTTGTTCGTTAATGAAAACATGTTTATGGTTTAAATGATGATTGATTCGATAATCGAAAGATAGAAATTAAAAATTATGGCAGTGTTAATATAACGTTCATTTTGCTCCGTTCTGATAAATGGAAATATTACATTCACCGCCTTTAAATAATATTGATTAGATTACAGATACAAATAAAATAAATAATGTTGATTAAACATTTTATCTTCTTATCTAAATCTTCATAAATATTACCATCCTTCATTTCGGGGCATTTAAGCCGTTTTACCTTGCGGAAATTTTACAAAACGCAAAAGCTATATTCCTTATATTTGAATAATATTTTTATATTTAA
Source organism: Pedobacter petrophilus (assembly GCF_009674725.1). Taxonomy (GTDB): domain Bacteria; phylum Bacteroidota; class Bacteroidia; order Sphingobacteriales; family Sphingobacteriaceae; genus Pedobacter; species Pedobacter petrophilus. The sequence continues at coordinate 4,267 of NZ_WKKH01000016.1, forward strand.
ATAAATATTTTAACCAAATAGTCGCTGTAAACCTTGAGAAAGGCTTGTAGTGTTAGCGCCAGTTTAAATGAGAAAATTCACATTTCCGTTTTTTTGTACCTTATTGTTTCTGATCAGTTCAATAGTTTCAGCGTCTGCCCAAAAACAAAAATCGATAATCATTTCCTCAAATAGTACCGAAAGAATTAAGTTCGGTGCCGAACGACTTGCTCAAGCCCTTAACAAAATCGGCTATAGTACCAAGGTTCAAAATCAACAAAAATATTCTACTGGGAAAAATGCAATTGTAGTGGGATTGGCCAGCGACAAAGCTTTTACGCTGTTGCCGAAATCATCAAGGGATAAAGCTATTGGTGCAGGGAAGGAAGGTTTTTCCATCACCGAAGGTAAAGATAATGTACTTTATGTTTTAGGGGCCGATGCATCCGGTACCTTATATGGTTGCCTGGAACTGATTGATCAGATCAAAGCACAGCAAAAAATACCTTCTCAAATTGCACTTACTGATCGCCCGGAAATGGTGCTTCGTGGTACGTGTATTGGCCTGCAAAAGCCTGATTACCTGCCTGGTCATGATGTTTACGAGTATCCGTACACGCCAGAAACATTCCCCTGGCTCTACGACAAAGCATTATGGATTAAGTATTTAGATATGATGGTCGAGAACCGTTATAATTCGCTTTACCTGTGGAATGGTCACCCGTTTTCTTCACTCATCCGTTTAAAAGATTATCCTTACGCAGTAGAGGTGGATGATGCAACATTAAAAAAAAATGAAGAAATTTTCCAGTTCCTCACCCATGAAGCGGATAGACGCGGCATCTGGGTGATTCAAATGTTTTATAATATTATTATTCCGAAGCCCTTTGCAGATAAACATGGATTGAAAACGCAAGACCGGAACCGTCCGATTGTGCCGCTAATTGCCGATTATACCAGAAAGTCCATCGCTGCTTTTGTAAAAAAATACCCAAACGTTGGTTTAATGGTGGCGCTGGGTGAAGCGATGGAAGGTGTTGGTCAGGATGATATCGATTGGTTTACTAAAACAATTATCCCAGGTGTTAAAGACGGCTTAAAGGCTGCTAATATTCAGGGCGAGCCGCCACTTGTTTTAAGGGCGCATGATACGGATGCGCCAGCGGTAATGAAGGCGGCCTTGCCCCTGTATAAAAATTTATATACTGAAAATAAGTTCAATGGCGAAGCTTTAACTACCTATGAGCCGCGGGGCGCATGGGCCGAGTTAAATAGAAAGCTGGCTGCCATTGGAACGGTTAATATTTCCAACGTTCATATTTTAGCCAATCTGGAACCTTTTAGATATGGCTCGGCCGATTTTATTCAAAAATCGGTACAGGCAATGAACAAGATTTATGGTGCAAAAGGTTTGCATTTATATCCGCAAGCCAGCTATTGGGACTGGCCTTACACTGCAGATGATGTCAAGGGCAAGGAACTACAAATTGACCGCGATTGGATTTGGTATAAAGAATGGGCGAGGTATGCCTGGAACCCGATGCGCGATCGTAGCCAGGAAATAAATTATTGGGGTGAAGAGTTAGCTAAAAAGTACGGTTCAAGCCTCGCGGGTGGAAAAGCCATTTTAAATGCTTACGAAGAAGCTGGAGAGATTTCGCCAAAGTTGCTGCGAAGGTATGGCATTACGGATGGGAACAGACAGACGCTGACTTTAGGCATGTTGATGACGCAATTTATCAATCCTTTCCGTTACGGTCTGTTCACTTTAATGTACGAATCTGAGGCACCGGAAGGAGAAATGATTATCGAATACGCTGAAAAAGAATGGAAAAAGCAAGGCCATATTGGTGAAACGCCTGTTCAGATTGCAAAAGAAGTGGTAGAACATGGAAAAAAGGCTTTGATTTCGATCAATGAAGCCTCGGCTTTCGTTACCAAAGATACTGCAGAATTTGCCCGCCTGAAAAACGATATGTATTGCTACGATGCAATGGCTAATTTTTATGCGGAGAAGGTTAAATCGGCCCTTTGGGTACTAAGGTATAAATATTCTAACGACGTGACCGACCTTGAAAAAGCACTTCCATTTTTGCAGAATAGCGTTAATCATTACGCAAAGCTGGTAAAGCTAACAGAAGATCATTACCTGTACGCCAATAGTATGCAAACTAAACAACGCAAAATACCAATGCGTGGAGTAGACAAAACCTTCATCCATTGGAAAGAGATGCTGCCCGTTTTTACAAAAGAACTGAATCATTTTAAAAAAAGCATAGATTCTTTAAAGTCTGTTAAAGGAAACGCTGTGGCAAAAATTACTCCTTATAAGCCTGCAGAAGTCACCGTTTTAAATCAAACGGAAAGTTATGTAATTAATAAAAATGTAGCTGTTTTTGCTGATACAGCTGTTGTAATTAAAGAGGTTGCCGAACAGTTGGCTGGCTTAAAAGGGGTTAAACTGGCGAAGGGGAAGCAAGTTAAAGCCGGAACAGAAATCAAGTTTAATGCAAAGTCGCCAGTGAAACTTTTGGTTGCTTTTTTTAATCAAAAAGATCCTGAATTTCTGGCGTCTCCACAGTTGGAAACAGATGCCAGTGCAAATAACTATGGGCAATCTGAAATTAAAATCTCTAACGCTTTGGTGCTAAATGGTTATGCCCCGGCAAATGTTCACGCTTATTCTTTCCCGGCTGGAACACATACGTTAAACTTAGGAAAAGGCGAATGCCTGGTATTGGGTTTTATTGATGATAAGCAGGAACTGAGGATATTTAATGCAGGTTTAGATGGACGCGGAAAAGATATAGATTGGTTATTCGAATGATAAAAAAGAGAAATTTAATCGCTGCAATTGGTTTATCAATTGCAACTGTAACCGGCTTTGCTCAACAAAAGGCAAACACCGGTCAATTGAAAAAGTATGTTGAATATTTCAATTCAATAGATACTGAAGCCGTTAAAAACTACATTTCAAATGCGCAGGCTTTCGAGTTTCTGGCAGATCAGGCACCCTTGTTTGAATGTCCGGATTCGGTTTTAGAGCAGAATTATTACTACCGTTTATGGAGTTTTAGGAAACACCTGGTAAAAAGTCCGGAGGGATTTATCTTTACCGAGTTTATAGAGCCGGTTAAACATGCTGGTAAATATAATTCCATCAGCTGTGCTTCAGGCCACCATATTTATGAAGGTCGCTGGTTTAAAGACAACAGCTACCTTAAGGATTATATTAAATTCTGGCTATACAAAGCGGACGTAGGTCAGAGCAAGCAACGTTTCCACCAGTTTAGCAGCTGGATTGATGATGCCGTTTATCAGAACTTTCTGGTTAAACCCGATCAGGCATTTCTAAAAGAAATTTTGCCTGCCCTTGATGCTGATTATACAAAATGGGAGACAGAGCGACAAAGAAAGGATGGATTATTCTGGCAAAATGATGTGAAGGATGGGATGGAAGAATCCGTCAGCGGATCTAGAAGAGATCAGAACCAACGCCCAACCATTAACAGCTATATGTATGGTAATGCGATGGCACTACATAAAATAGCTGCCTTGCTTGGCGATCAAGCCCTGGCCGATCAATACCAGGCGAAAGCGATGACATTAAAAAAGTTGGTTCAGGATAGTTTGTGGAATGCAAAATCAATGTTTTTTGAAACCAGGAAAGCCAAAGGAGGACTCGCAAATGTGAGGGAGGCCATCGGTTTTACACCCTGGGATTTCAACCTGCCAAACGACAATGCTACTTATGCAAAAGCCTGGGATCAGTTGTTGGATACTGCCGGTTTTAAAGCGCCGTGGGGTTTAACAACTGCTGAGCGCAGAGAACCGACTTTCAGAACCCGTGGCTCCGGTCACAGTTGCGAATGGGATGGTGCACTCTGGCCCTTCGCCAGTTCGCAAACCCTAAAAGGGCTTTCGAATCTGCTTACCAATTATAAGAAACATGGTAAAATGAATGCTGATGTTTTTTATCAGGAACTGCATCAATACGCCGCTTCTCATGTAAAAAATGGCAGGCCTTATATTGGCGAGTATCAGGATGAGAAAACAGGTGAGTGGCTGAAAGGTGATAATCCAAGAAGTAGTTTTTACAATCACTCGACCTTTTGCGATTTGATTATTAATGATCTGATTGGCATCAAGCCTCGTCAGGATAATGTACTGGAGGTTTATCCATTAATACCAAAGAACAAATGGGATTGGTTTAAGTTAGATAACGTAACATATCATGATCAATTGGTTACACTGATCTGGGATAAAACGGGTAAGAAATATAATAGTGGGAAGGGCTTTTCGGTTTATGTGAATGGCAAGCAGATCCATCAATCAAAAACGTTAAAGCATATCGAAGTTTTAATGAAGTAGGGAGCGCAAATTCCTCATTGAGAACCAAAGTGTAGGGTTTGGGAAGGGGTGAAGCAACCTTTCCTGAAGAGGAGTATAAGCAGAATTAATATTTAAAAGCATAATGAAACAATGAAATACCTGATCAAGACCTTAATTATCGTACTCGCCATCGTGGCTTCATTAAACGTTAATGCCCAGCAATATTACGACGTTTTAAAATACGGTGCAAAAAACGACAGCAGCAAACTGGCTACTCAAGCGATAAAAAAAGCCATTGATGCTGCGGTTAAAAACGGAGGTGGTACCATTTATTTCCCCGCAGGAAAGTACCTCACCGGTGCTATTCAGTTGAAAAGTAACATCACGATTTTTATAGATGCCGGTGCAGAATTGCATTTTAGCGATAATTTCGACGACTATCTCCCCATGGTTAAAAGCCGATATGAAGGCGTTGACGTAACCTCATTCTCGCCATTATTTTATGCCTACAAAGCGGAAAATATATCGATTATCGGTCGCGGATTAATTGATGGCCACGGTGAAAAGTGGTGGGGTTTTGTAGAAGGGTACAAAGAAGGCCAACCACGTTCTAAATGGCAAATCATGTTCGACGGACTAAATAAAGATATTGTATTGCCGGATGATCCGAAACAAATGCAACGTGGTTTCCTTCGGCCACCGTTTATACAACCCATGTTTTGTAAAAACGTATTGATTGATGGAATCACCATTCGGAATTCCCCATTCTGGACGGTGAACCCCGAGTTTTGCGAAAATGTAAAGGTTCACGCTGTAACCATCAATAACCCGCATTCGCCCAATACGGATGGAATCAATCCGGAATCCTGTAAAAACGTTCACATTTCCGACTGTCACATCAGCGTAGGCGACGATTGCATTACCATTAAATCTGGTAAAGACGAACCTGGAAGGAAGATGGCTGTTCCGGCAGAAAACTATGTAATTACCAATTGTACCATGTTATCTGGTCATGGAGGCGTCGTTATCGGGAGTGAAATGTCTGGCGATGTGCGTAAAATTACCATCTCTAATTGTGTTTTCGACGGTACTGATCGCGGAATCCGCATTAAAACAGCGAGGGGTAGAGGCGGTGTGGTAGAAGAAATCCGCGTGAGCAACATCATTATGAAAAACATTAAGCAACAGGCCATTGTGTTGGATATGCAGTATGCGAAAACCAATGTTGAGCCGGTTTCCGTAAGGACGCCTAAATTCAGGAATATTCATTTTAGCAATATTACCGGTCAGGTAAATCAGGCTGCTTACCTAAACGGCCTGGAGGAAATGCCGATCGAGAACATCACGTTCAACGACATCAATATGGAAGCTAAAACGGGTTTTAATATCAGCGCTGCTGATAAAATTGAATTTCATAATGTCCAGGTGAATACTGAAACAGGACCATCGCTTATTGCATCCAAGGTGAATAACCTAGTTATAGATGGTTTAAAAACCTATCAGCCCCATGATAATGTTGCGGTGGTTGATTTGAGAAATGTACAGGATGTATTTTTGTATAATGCTTTTCCTACAAAAGAAACCACAACTTATTTAAAGCTGAGTGGCGGAACAACAAAAAATATTTCCTTAGGAAATAACAATTTCAGAAATGTAAAGTCAGCAGTTAAAAAAGGTCAGGAAGTCTTAGAACCGATCAATGTAATCTCTGGCGATAAAGGTCAGTAATTCTTAGTTATGATGTTGCCAAATAGAAATTCACTATTGCTTTTTACGTTATTGTTCTGTTTATCTGTTTCGCTCGCAGCGCAGGAAAGAGACCAAAGCCTTTGGTATAATAAACCGGCAGAAAAATGGACGGATGCATTGCCAATTGGTAATGGCCGTTTGGGGGCCATGGTTTTTGGAGGTGTGGCAAACGATCAGATTCAGTTCAATGAAGAAACATTATGGACAGGCAAACCGCGGGAATACAATCGAAAAGGCGCATCGAAATACCTGCCGGAAATTAGAAAGTTACTTTTTGAAGGCAAACAGAAGGAAGCTGAGACCCTGGCTCAAGCACAGTTTATGGGCTTGCAAAGTGAGGCTGGAGACCGTGATGCCTGGATAAAGGAAATCAGCGCCGGAAAGGGCATTGCAGGAAATCCTGCTTCGGCCAATTATGACGATCGGCTTTGGAAAACAATAAAAGTTCCCTCTTACGAAGGGTGGGAAAGGGTTGGATTAGATAACCTCGACGGGGCGGTATGGTTCAGAACAACGTTTAGTGTGCCTAAAGATTGGGCTGGAAAAGATTTAGTGTTAGACCTGAATAAGATCTTCGATCAGGATTTCACTTATGTAAACGGTAGCCTGCTGGGTCAGACAGCGGGCACTGATGCCAGGAAATATACTATTCCGGCAAAACTGATTAAGGTGGGAAACAATACCATTGCCATCCAGGTGCTTAACTTCTATAATCGTGGTGGTATTGGTGGATACAAAGACGTAACCAAAAAAATCGGTATTTATCCGATAGGTTCTAACATAGAAACGGGCGTTTCGCTGGTTAAGCAATGGAAATATAAAATTCAAAATGCGGCTCCTCCGGAAATTCCTCATTATCAGGCCAGTTATCAGCCCTTTGGCGATTTGAATCTTCGGTTTAATCATGGAAAAGCAGCAATTACAAATTACCGGAGATCGCTTGATTTAACCACAGCAACTGCCAAAACTTCGTATAGCGTAAATAATGTTCAATACCAGCGAACGTATTTCGCCAGCCAGCCTGATCAGGCAGTGGTAATTCATTTAAGTGCCAATAGAAAAGCTTCTGTCAGTTTTGATGCAGCCCTTTCGAGCGTTCATCAGCACTCGGTTGTTAAAGTATTGGATAAGCATACCATTTCCCTTTCCGTACAAGTTAAAGATGGTGCATTACGGGGTGAAAGCAGGTTAACGGCTGTTGTTAAAAACGGCCTTGTAAAAACAATTAATAACCAAATCAGCATTCAAAAAGCAGATGAAGTAACGCTCTACCTTACCACAGGAACCAATTTTATCAGCGCAAATGATGTTTCCGGCAATCCAGCAACTGCGATAACAAAAGCAATAAATTCAATAAAAGGAAAAGCATATTCGCAGATCGAACAAGATCATATTCGTGAATACCAGCAATACTACAATACTTTCAAGGTAGATTTCGGTCGCTCAGAAAATGAAAAACTGACGACAGATGAGCGTTTACAACAGTTTGCTACGGCCAACGATCCAGGCTTCGCGGCCCTTTACATGCAATATGGCCGCTATTTACTAATTTCCAGTTCGCGGCCGGGAACACAGCCTGCAAATCTTCAGGGAATTTGGAATGATCTCCTTGCACCACCATGGGACAGTAAATACACGACGAATATTAACATGGAAATGAATTACTGGCCCGCGGAGGTATTAAATTTATCGGCTTTAAACGAGCCGTTATTCAAAAAAATAGAAGGTTTGGCAAAAGCTGGTACGGTAACCGCAAAAGAATATTACAATGCCAAAGGCTGGGTTTTGCACCACAACACCGATATCTGGAATGGAACTTCGCCAATAAATGCGTCTGATCATGGCATTTGGGTAACTGGAGGCGGGTGGTTGAGTCAGCATTTGTGGGAACATTATTTGTTTACGCAGGATCAGGAATTTTTGAAAAAAGAAGCTTATCCATTGATGAAACAAGCGGCACTTTTTTTTGAAGATTTTCTGGTAAAAGATCCAAAAACCGGTTGGTTAATCAGCACACCTTCAAATTCTCCGGAAAATGGAGGTATGGTGGCCGGACCAACAATGGATCACCAGATTATCCGCTCGTTGTTTAAAAACTGCCTCGCTGCGGCACAGGTGTTAAAAGCAGATGAATCTTTTCAAAGGTCTTTGGTAGACAAAATCAACCAGATTGCACCCAATCAGATTGGCAAATACGGACAGTTGCAAGAGTGGCTGGAAGATAAAGATGATACCGCCAGTAAACACCGGCATGTATCCCATTTGTGGGGCGTTTATCCCGGGAACGACATCACCTGGAACAAGGACGCGAAGATGATGAATGCCGCAAAACAATCCCTTTTATACCGGGGAGATGAGGCCACCGGGTGGAGCCTGGCATGGAAAATCAATTTTTGGGCGAGATTTAAAGATGGCGACCATGCCATGAAGCTGATTAAAATGCTGATGAAACCAGCAGGTACAGGAGCCGGATCCTATGTGAATTTATTCGATGCACACCCGCCGTTTCAAATCGACGGAAATTTCGGTGGGGCAGCAGGCATTGCCGAAATGATTGTGCAAAGTCACCAGGGGTATATCGATATTTTGCCAGCGCTTCCAACGGCTATTCCCAATGGTAATATTATGGGTTTGAAAGCTCGGGGCGGTTTTGAGGTAGATTTAATTTGGAATAATGGAAAACTCACTTCGCTCCAGATTAAATCAAAAGTAGGGGGCAAATGCAGGGTGAAATATCAGCTTAAGGAAATTGAGATTGAGACCAAAGCTGGAGAGAACTATAAATTGAATGGAGATTTAAAATGATGAGACCCGGTAAGCTTCTTTTGTACCTATTCATTTTGTTGGGCTCAAAAATGGCCTTAGCGCAACAGGCGGTTCGAAAAGATATCTCGCTGAACAGCGACTGGCTGAGTATTGCTGATGAAAAAAATATAAAGGCGCATGATGGTTTTCAGTCTGAAAAATACAGTATTGCCGATTGGAAAAAAGTAACAGTTCCACATAACTGGGATCAATACGAAGGCTATCAGCGGAAACTTCATGGCAATAAACATGGTTATGCATGGTACAGAAAAAGCTTTAAAACAAATGATTTGAAAGCTGGTAAACGCTTTTTTCTGTATTTCGAGGGCGTTGGTTCTTATGCTACTGTCTGGCTTAATGGCAAACAAGTTGGTTATCATCCCGGGGGAAGAACCACTTTTACGTTAGACGTAACCGATGTAATCAGGTTGCAGAATCAGGACAATTTACTGGCAGTACGGGCAGACCACCCGGCGAATATTCAGGATTTACCCTGGGTAGATGGCGGTTGCTCAACCGAACGTGGGTTTTCTGAAGGCTCGCAGCCTATGGGGATTTTCAGGCCGGTTCACCTCATTGTAACCAACGAAACCAGAATAGAGCCTTTCGGCATTCACATCTGGAACGACAATAAAATTTCAGAAAAATCGGCGGTTTTAAATTTCACAACCACGGTAAAAAACTATTCGGCAAAAGCAAAATCAATAACCGTAATCAATCAGCTATTTGATGCTGAAGGCAATCTCGAAAAAACACTGAATAAAGAAATTAATCTTCCGGCAGGAAAAATTACAGATGTTAGCCAAAAAACAGATGAAATTGTCAACCCTAAATTATGGTCGCTGCAAAAGCCATACTTATACACCTTAAAAACCACCATCAAAGCGAACGGAAAGTTGGTTGATGCATTGGAAACCCCCTATGGCATCCGTTGGATTAGCTGGCCAATTGGTGAACAGGCAAGTCAGAAAGTCTTTCTGCTTAATGGAAAGCCGGTTTTTGTTAACGGAATTGCAGAATATGAGCATTTAATAGGCCAGAGCCATGCGTTTACAAATGAACAGATTTCCTCACGCGTGCGGCAGATTAAGGCGGCAGGTTTTAATGCTTTTCGCGATGCACACCAACCCCATAATTTGTTATATTCTGATTATTGGGATAAGGAAGGGATTTTATGCTGGACACAGATGGCGGCACACATCTGGTATGATACGCCGGCATTCAGGTCTAATTTTAAAAAGCTTTTAACAGATTGGGTTAAGGAACGGCGGAATAGTCCGGCGGTAGTGCTCTGGGGACTGGAAAATGAAAGTACTTTACCAGAAGACTTCGCAAAAGAATGCACTGAACTAATTCGGAAATTAGATCCAACAGCTTCATCCCAAAGAAAAGTAACTACTTGCAACGGTGGAAAAGGTACGGATTGGGATGTGCCACAAAACTGGACGGGTACTTACGGTGGTAATCCATTAACTTATGGTGAAGATTTACAGCGGCAGGTTTTGGTAGGGGAGTATGGTGCCTGGCGAACGATAGATTTGCACCAGACGGATGCGAATGGCAAAGGCTATTCTGAAAACAAAATGACCGATTTAATGGAAACGAAGGTGCGTTTGGCAGAAACGGTGAAAGATAAAACGGCAGGTCATTTTTTCTGGTTATACAGTTCGCATGATAATCCGGGTCGGGTACAGGGCGGAGAAGGCCTGCGGGATCTGGATCGAATTGGTCCGGTGAATTATAAAGGCATGTTTACCCCCTGGGAAGAACCGACTGATGTTTTTTACCTGTTCAGAGCCAACTATGCGCCGAAAAAAACGGAGCCAATGGCTTACATTGTTTCGCATACCTGGCCAAACCGCTGGAGCAAACCCGGAATAAAAGACAGTATTGTGGTGTATTCAAACTGCGATGAGGTGGAGCTTTTTAATGATATAGATGGCGAATCGCTGGGCAAACAGAAACGTGGCGTTACCGGTACGCATTTTCAGTGGAATAACCCCAACATTAAATACAATGTACTTTATGCAGTGGGTTATGTGAACGGAAAGGCTGTTGCAAAAGATCAGATTGTATTAAATAATTTGCCGGAATCGCCGAACTTTAATCGTTTAATTGGTAAAGATGAGGATGTTTTGAAGCCGGAAAAAGGTTATCAATACCTTTACCGCTTAAATTGTGGCGGTCCTTCCTATAAGGATCGTTTGGGTAATGAATGGCTTGCAGATCAGCAACTTGGTAATGACTTAAAACATTATGGATCTACCTCCTGGACGGCCGCTTTTCCCGGTGTTCCGGCATTTTTTGCAAGTCAGCGAAGAACATTTTCTCCTATTGAAGGCACTGAAGACTGGAAACTTTTTCAATCATTTAGATATGGAAGAGATCAGTTAAAATTTAGTTTTCCAATTCCGGCAGACGGCGAATATTTAGTTGAACTTTATTTTATTGAGCCCTGGCTGGGCATTGGCGGTGGAATGGATGCCGAAAAAATGCGGTTGTTTGATGTTGCAATTAATGATAAAACGGTGTTGAAAGATGTAGATATCTGGAAATTGGCCGGCACAAACCACGTTTTGAAAGAGACGGTAAAAGTGAAAGTGAAGGCAGGGCAGCTGGTGGTTTCTTTCCCGCAAATCAAGGTTGGTCAGGCAGTTATTTCAGCCATCGCGATTGCTTCTGTAAATCAAAAGATAAAAGCAGGTGCGCAAAGCAATTCGATATTCAAGCTGGCAAATGAGCAGAATTTCAAGGCAAATAGCTGGATGGATATTGGAGATCGTCAGTTTTTAAATCAACAGAAAGGATTCACGCAACTGCCACCAAACTTATATGGTGCAGAATGGATTCAGCCGTTGGATTCCGGGACCAGTCGTAATCTGAAATTCCAGTTAAATGATGTGGCGGATGTTTTTGTAGCGATTGCTGAGCAATCGAAAATACCAGAGGGTTATGAAGATACCAAAACACAAATTGAAAATAGTGAGCGTGAAAAGTTTCCCGTTTACCGGAAGCGGTTTAAAAAAGGAGCTGAAGTAACGTTGAATTTTGATTTTGCAACGGTTGCCGTTATTCCACCGAGTGATTTAGCACCGGCATATGATTTAAAAACCGTTTCCACCTATAAGGCAACCGAGGCAACTTTAAGAGGACAGCGCATTGTTAGGGCAGAATTGATGGATAAACCGAGGGTAAAATTCACAGCAGCTAAAGGTGGAATTTTAGAATGGAATATAGGGGTTGGTGTCGCCGATACCTATTCACTGACTATTAAATATCATAATCCTTTTAAAGAGGTGTTAAAAGCTACCATGGAATTTCTATCTGCTGATGGCACTTTAATGAAGACAGAGCCATTAGAATTTGCGCCAACTAAAGAAGGGAAATGGAACTATTTAAATACCAATACCGGCAGCATGATTAATGCCGGGAGCTACAAAGTTCGCCTGATTGCCAAAGATGCAAATGAATTAAGCATCGATGCTTTGGATGTACAATAGTTGAAGGTTATGGGTTATAGGCTGCGGGTTAAAGGTTACAGGTTATTGAGCTGGGCGTATATTGGTTTCTTGTTACAACTTTAGCCCATAAGGTAAGTTTACCTTATAAGGGTAAAGACGATATTTAAAAATCCTGGTATAGCCGTCTAGACTGGCAGCTTATAACCTGCAACTCATAACGAAAAGGCTAACATACTACAACATATAGCCAAAATATGATATTAATGTTGATATTTAGTCATGCATATTTGTTTTAACCAAATTAATAAACGAGCCAACAAATAATGAAAGGTCTACCCATTTTCGATCTGGCCATTATCGTCATATACCTTGTTGGAATGATATTAGTTGGGGTTTATTTTTCTAGAAAAAATAAAAACTCCGAGCAGTTTACGAAAGCCTCGGGCCTGATTCCCGGATGGGCAATAGGTTTATCAATTTATGCAACATTTTTAAGCAGCAATACATTCTTAGGGGTACCCGGAAAAGCGTTTGGAAGCAACTGGAATGCTTTTGTCTTTAGCATCTCAATGCCCTTAGCCGCCTGGATTGCCTCCAAATACTTTGTTCCTTTTTACAGAAGTAGCGGAGAAATTTCTGCTTATACACATCTGGAAAATCGTTTCGGTGCCTGGGCAAGGGTTTACGCAGTCGTTTGCTTTTTGCTTACTCAGCTGGCCAGAATGGGATCTATCTTTTTCGGAATTGCCTTAAGCCTGCAGGCTTTAACGGGCTATTCGATGCAAATGATTATGGTGGTGATGGGAATTTGCATCATTATTTACACCGTTTTAGGCGGTATTGAAGCCGTAATATGGACGGAAGTGGTGCAAGCCGTAGTGAAGACCTTTGGTGCACTATTAATCCTATACCTCATTATTAGTAACATGGATGGTGGCGTTTCTAAAATTATTGAGATTGGAAAATCTGCCGATAAATTTAGTCTCGGCAGCTTCAAGCCAGATTTTGTAGGTTCGTCATTTTGGGTGGTTTTATTGTATGGTTTTTTTATCAACCTGAATAACTTCGGGATGGATCAAAATTATATCCAGCGTTATCATACCGCGTCATCCGGTAAGGCTGCCTCAAATTCAATCTGGCTGTGTGTTTGTTTATATATCCCTGCATCGCTGCTGTTTTTTATTATAGGATCTTGTTTGTTCGCTTACTATGAGGTTAATCCGGATTTGATTGCTTCGATTAAACACCAGGTAGCGCTGGAAAGATTGCCCTTAAATGCATCAACGGCAGAGCTCTTAAAAGTCCAAAATGCTTTGCAACCATCAGATTACGGAGATAAGATTATGCCACATTTTATGGTGACTAAAATGCCAGTCGGGTTGGTAGGGTTGATTGTTTCTGCCATTTTATCGGCGGCCATGAGTACAATCAGCTCAGGAATGAACGCTTCGGCAACGGTATTTTCGATTGATATTTACAAACGATATTTAAAGCCTGACGTTACCGAAAAGCAAAATTTATCATTGCTGCATGTAGCGACTGTTGGTTTTGGCTTGTTGGGCATGATTGCTGGAATTGCCATGATTGGTGTGAAAAGTATTCTGGATGTATGGTGGCAGCTTTCGGGCATTTTTGCCGCAGGTATGCTGGGTTTATTTCTGTTAGGCATTGTTAGCAAAAGAACTAAAAATCACGAAGCTGTCATCGCCACCATTATCGGGATCTTAGTGATTATCTGGATGACAGTTTCCTCGCTTCTGCCACCCGAATATAAAGCTTTTAGAAATCCACTGCATCAAAATATGATCATCGTTGTAGGTACATTAACCATCTTTTTGGTGGGAATTGGCCTGACTAAATGGAAGAAACAGAAAGCAAAGTCTGCGCATTAGGGCATATTACTTGGTCAGAAATGATTATTTAAACACAATATTTACCATAGAAAATTACGATGGAAAACGCACAGAAAGGGTTCATCCCGGTTATGCTCACGCCTTTTTTAAGCGATGGAACCATTGATTATCCTGGCTTAACGCAACTTACAGAAATTTATCTACAGGCAGGTGCATCTGGATTATTCGCCAATTGCCTTTCGAGTGAAATGTTCGAATTGAATTCTGAAGAGCGACTTCAGGTCATTAAACATGTGGTTAAGGTTGCAAATGGTGCAGTTCCGGTTGTGGCTACAGGTACCTTCGGTGGTACAATCCCACAACAGGCAGATTTCGTGAAAAAGGTGAGCGACACAGGCGTAGAAGCTGTTATCGCAATTACAGGTTTGCTGGCCCGGGAAGGTGATTCTGATGCGATTTTCAACGATCGGGTTTTTGATTTACTGAAGCAAACCAATGAGATTCCACTCGGCTTTTATGAATGTCCGGTTCCATACAAAAGGGTTTTAAAACCACAGCAACTGGCAGAATTTGTTGCTACAGGAAGGGTGATTTACCATAAAGATACCTCACTGGATTTGCTGCAGATTAAGCAAAAGCTAGCTTTGACTGAGGGACATGCCTTTGGTTTGTATGATGCTTATATGGCCCACGCAGTAGAATCCTTAAAGGCCGGGGCTTCCGGTTTATCTTGTATTCAGGGCAATTATTTTCCGGAATTAATAGTCTGGTTGTGTAATCATTATAGTGATGAGACTTTAGTTGAAGAAGTTGCGATGGTTCAGCAATTTTTAATTGATCATATGGAGGTGATGCATACTGTTTATCCTGCAGTATCTAAATATTTCCTGCAAAAAAGAGGTTTAAATATTTCAACTTATACGCGAAGAGCGGTTGGTGCGTTAACTTCAGCAGTAGTTGGAGATGTGGATAAGCTCTTTGCAGATTATACCGCTTTGCGAAGTGAACTGAATATTGAGGTTAATATTTGAGACTACTTATAGGCTTCCAGGCTTAACGGTTTCGTCAGTGTGGGGTTTCGATTCTTCATCGAAACGAAGCAATTTTTTTCGTTAGGCAGATTGCTTCACACCATCGCTATGGCCTTGTCTTCCGTTCGCAATGATGGTTTTTGTAGGCGGTTTTTTAACCTTGCAGGTTCAAAAACATGCGAGTAAACTTAATTTAAATACTTACGTTTATAATCCAACGGCGTCATTGCGGTCACTTTTTTGAAGTGCCTGTAAAAGTTGGATACATTATTAAATCCACATTCAAAGCAGATAACCTCGGTTGGAAGTTTATTTTCTATCAGGAATCTACAGGCGTGGCTTACTCTGATTTCGATGAGAAAATCATAAAATGTTTTTTTAGTCATGAGTTTAAAATACCGGCAAAATGAAGTAATGCTCAAATTGCTTAAAGAAGCTACTTCCCCGAGGGTAATGTCCTTTTTATAATTGCTCAAAGTATAATTGCAAATCTTATTGATTCTCAGCGTTTCTGCTTCATTGGATTGATAAAAAGCGTTTTTGCCGGCTACAATCGTCTGGAATTCATCAGTTTCTGCCAATGTTTTCAATATGGAAAGGAGAATAATAATTCGGTCTAGGTTAGTGGCGCCGATCGCGGCACGCATGAGCAAAACCAAATGCGCTTTCGCCTTACCATATATAATCATGCCGCCTTTTGCTTTTTCCAATAATTTAGGAAGGAGATACGCCTCCGGTAAATTCATTAAATGTTTCCCCAGGCAATCAGGAAGAAAATGCATAACCATGGCTTCGGTATGGAGTGCCGGATTATTTTGAAAGTATTCATCCTTACAGCGCCAGGTATGGGGTAGGTTTTCGCCCAAGAGCACCATTTCGTCAGGCTCAAAATTATTGATGTTATCACCAATGAAACGGACACCTTCACCCTTAATCACATAATGCAGCTCCAGTTCGGGATGATAATGCCAGATATTGCCAAAGTCGGGTTTTACATCATGCCTGATGCTAAATGAGTTTTGAAGGGTTACCGGAACTTTATGAAAATGTGGTTTCATACTTGGTTAAGGAATTTGGTTAGCATCAATATTCTAATCTGTTGTAAAGCAGATTTTAATAGTTGTTGGTTATTGTTGTTATGATAATATTGTACAATAACTAGATAAAAAGTATCATAAAATAGTATTTTTGATTGTTGAGTTTTGTGTAATGCCCATAGGGATTAACCAAATATAGAACTTACAAATTATTTTTATATAAATTTTTTGTTCATTAATAAATTATGAGTCCGAATAAAACGTTGAGAATTTCCGGGGTTATCAGTAAATATTTTAGGGTTTCTATACGGGGTACGCATCAGCAAAAGATTTCCAGATTAAGAATATTTTAACGATTCAATACAAACCCCTTCCATACTAATGCGTTCGTTGTAAAGGCTCAACAAACCAAATCAGATAAAATTTAACCAAGTCAAATATGAAATCATCAATCTTCGCATTGTTACTTACCATTTCCAGTATAGCTACAGTCTTCGCGCAGCAAATGACCGCCGAAGAAAAATTAAAATATGAAAAGGCAATTACCGAAAGGGCTGACAAAATTGTGGTTGGTTTAGGCATAACAGATCAGCATAAATCTGAAAAGGTTAGGAATCTCATAAAAGATCAATACAGCAACCTGAACGATATACATTCGGCGAGAGACTTAAAGGTAAAGCAAATTAAAGAACTGCAGAAAGATAATAAAGCGGAGCGAGATTCGGCATTGGCAAGGGAAACCCGCAATACGGAAAGTGCTTTAAACATGCTTCACAAAAAATACCTCAATAAACTTTCGGCGCAATTAACTGCCGCACAAGTAGATTTAGTGAAAAACGGCATGACATATAATGTATTGCCCATTACCTACAAAGCTTATCAGGAAGAGATTCTAACCCTAACAGATGATCAGAAAAAACAGATTCTGGTGTGGTTAACAGAAGCCAGAGAGCATGCAATGGATGCAGAATCGTCAGATAAAAAACATGCCTGGTTCGGGAAGTATAAAGGCAGAATCAACAACTATTTATCTGCTGCCGGTTACGACCTTAAAAAAGAGGGGATAGCATGGGAGCAGCGGCGAAAAGCAAAAGCACGACAAAATTAGATTGGCATCGGGAGATATAAAATGATCTCCTGTTTTTTTTTAATTTTTTTATTCAAGAATGTTACATTTATATATGAATTTTATTCCTACCTTGGATTTTAGTTTTAGAACAGTATTTTTCTCTGGATAAATGAATTATAAGGTTTGATCAAATTATTGATATCAAATCTAATCAGCCCCAAAAGAGCTGTTTACTAAAGCTAAAAGATTGAACCCTATTTTCTAACCAAAATAATTGATACCAAACGAAGATGAGCCATTGATCATGTATTATGACCAGATACGATAGTCTGATTATAACCATCGCCGCTCTTCTAAAAAGAAATTAAACAGCAATCATATTTGTCATTGAAAGTAATGCGCAGCAATCAACTGGTTGTAAGCGGCTACCATCAGCCAAGCCGACTAAACTGAATAACAACTAACCAAATATAAAAATGAACTTAAAATTTTTACGCAAAATTTCTTTGTCCTTTCTGCTGATGATCGTAGCGAGTACAATTCTGTTTGCTCAGGAAAGAAAAATCACCGGAAAAGTGGTTGATCAGTCTGACGGACAGGGTATACCCGGTGTAAATGTAAGTATTAAAGGAGTGCCGAGTAACGTAAGTACAAATGCAGATGGCGTTTACACCATTCAGGTAAAAAGTAACACTGATGTTTTGGTGTTTTCCTACATCGGTTACGCCAGGCAGCAAATCACAGTGGGTACACAAACATCGCTAAATGTGAAGCTGGTATCGGATAATAAAAATTTAGATGATGTGGTTGTGGTGGGTTATGGCGTTCAAAAGCGTGCAACCCTCACCGGGTCTGTTGTTGATATTAAGGCTTCAGAAATTGAAGATTTACCGGGAACAAACGTAGCTGCAGCATTAAGTGGTCGTCTTTTAGGTGTTGGCGTAAGTGGCGGTATTTCCCGTCCCGGGGTGCCAGCGAAGATCACGATCAGAAACCCAAATACCTTATTTTCTAAAGATGGCGGTAGTACCGATCCGTTATATGTAATTGATGGAGTAATTCAGATTGATGGTCAGGGTAAACCAGATGCAACAAATTTCGGAAATTTAGATGCTTCTGAAATCGAAAGCATGTCCTTTTTAAAGGATGCGTCTGCTGCTATTTATGGTACCAGAGGCGGTAACGGGGTGGTGTTGGTGACTACGAAACGTGGCAAAACCGGTAAGCCCAGAATTTCTTACAGCGGGTCTTATGCGATTAATGACGAGGCTTATCGCACCAAAATGATGAGTGCTTATGAATTTGGGCAATACATTAATATTATGAATGGTCCGAATGGTGGTGCAAAACTTCCTGGCGTGGATAACTTTTTTACGGATGATGAGTTGGAGCATTTCAAAAATGTTGATTATGATCGTTTAGAATCTGCATGGAAATCAGCTTACGATTTACGCCATACTTTAAGTATCAGCGGTGGGGCAGATCGGGCAACCTATTTCGCTAACGCATCTTACAATAAACAAACAGGAAACTTAGCTACATTAGATTATAACCGCTGGAATTTCAGAGCCGGAACAGATGTAAACGTAGCTGCAAACTTTAGAGTAGGAATCCAGCTCTCCGGAAATAACAATGATCTGGTAAAAACTTTTAATAAAGTTTCTGGTGAAGGCGTAGAAGATGATTACAAGAACTTATTATTAGCTCCGCGTTATGTGCCGGAATATATTGATGGTTTACCCGTGAAATTACCAGGAACCACAAATGACTTGTCGAGATATCACTTTGGTGAAATTAACAGGCTTAATAATTTAGCCACCACCAAAAGCAATTTATTTACAGTAAATGCTTATGCAGAATATGAATTACCATATGTTAAAGGTTTAAAAGCAAGATTAGCGTATGCCAGGAACTCTGGAAACTCTGTAGGTGATCAGGTAGGTACATCTTATACACTGTACGAATTTAAAAGATTAGGTGGAAACCAACACATTTATGAAGGGGCTACCATGTCGAGTTCATTAAGGGTTTCTAACGGCGACAGACTATACTATGCCAATACTAATCAAAAAAGTGAGCAAACTAATTTTGTTTTAAATTATGCCCGAGATTTTGGTAAACACTCGGTAAGTGGTTTATTTACAGTAGAAAAATCAGAGTCTGAAAATGCCCAGCAAGTGGTTTTTAAAGCAAATCCCATCGCTGCCACCAATGGACAGTTTAATTCTGCTACCGGAGCGATTGATGGTTCTACAACAGCTAACGAAGCAGGATCATTATCTTACGTTGGTAGGGCAAATTATGCATATGCCAACAAGTATCTGGCCGAATTTTTATTCAGAACCGATGCTTCCACCAAATTTGCTCCTGAAAATTACTGGGGTAAATTTTATTCAGGATCAGTGGGGTGGGTAATTTCAGAAGAAAGTTTTTTCAAAGTCCCGGCGGTAAATTACTTAAAATTAAGGTATGCTTTTGGGGTATTGGGTAACGATCAAACCAAACCCTGGTTATGGCGTCAGCGCTATACTTTTCAGGATGGTAAAGGTGGCGTATTTGGAGGAAACGGTGCAACAACAGCAGGTTTTAAAATGGAGGCAGCACCAAACAGAGATGCTACCTGGAGTACAGAATACAAAAATAACGTGGGGATCGATTCCAAATTCTTAAAAAACCGCTTAAGCGTTAACGTTGAAGGGTATTATAATTTAGCGAGAAATATTTTAATTGAGCCAACAGCAAGTTTGCCGGCAACAATCGGAGGAACAGTAGCCTCTGTTAACTTTGGTTCTGCAGATTATTTTGGTTACGAACTGGGTATTTCATGGGATGATAAAATCGGCTCCGACTTTAACTACGGCGTAAGTGCACGTTTTGGCTGGAGCGATGACCGGGTTAAAATTGGAAACTTTAATGCCAATGATAATTTAAAACCATGGATTGCAAAACCAGGCGAATCATCTGATAATGGCAAGTGGGGATACGATAACTTAGGTATGTTCAAAGATCAGCAGGAAATTGATAACTATGTTCGTGACCATAACATTACCCAGGTATTTAAATTACCGTCAGCGCAATTAAGACCAGGTACGCTTTACTACAGAGATGTTAGGGGGCAGCTTCAATCTGATGGAACTTTTTCCGGACCAGATGGAATCATAGATGAAAATGATCAGGTTCAACTGGCGAAAAAATCAGCTAATCATTATGGTTTTGGTATTACCCTGAAGGCAGGATACAAAGGCTTTAGTTTTGATGCCGTAATCGCCGGTTCATTTGGTGGCTGGGCAGAAATTGACGAGCGAAAAGCGTTAAATGTTTCCATCGCCAGAAACTTTACCAGTTTGCCAAATATCTGGGGAAATATTTATGACCCGGTTCTTAATCCTTCCGGAACAATGCCGAATCCTAATTTTGCCGATATAAACTTAACACCAACTTCTAACTTCTACAGGGTAAGTGCTTTCAGAATTCGTATTCCAAGTTTTAATTTGAATTATACGTTACCAAAATCGATCGTTGAAAAATTAAAAATTAATAACGCAAGGGTTTTTGCTTCTGCTTTAAATCCGGTAAACCTTTATAATCCATATACATACAAGGGCCCGGATGGCGCATGGGATGCCTATCCAAATTTGAGAACCATTTCTTTTGGCCTTAATTTAACCTTGTAGTTTATATCAAAAATTGAAATTCAATAATCTGTTATAGAGATGAAAAGAAATAAAATATTATGTTTAATAGCAGCGGTAACAATGGTTGTTGCCGGCTGTAAAGATTCTTTTTTAGAAGAAAAGCGTGACCTGGCGGGATATAATGAGGAAGTTTTTAAAGATCCTGCACTTGCTCAGGGTTATGTAGATTATGTATACGGTTTGTTTTTACCGGCAAACAATGCACAAACGTTATCATGGAATATAGGAACAAGTAGTGATGTTTTTGCAAGAACTACGGATGAATTTGCAGGCGAAACTGACTTTAATAAACTATGGGCAACTATTAGTTATACCAACAGTCATGCTTTACCTTATTTCGGCGCCAGATTAACAACCAGTGTGGTAAATAATCCATATACCCGTTTAAAACAAATCAACATCTTCCTGGCCGAAGTAGATAAATATGGTTTGCCGGAAGACTTAAGAAATAAGCTTAAAGGGCAAATGTACTTTTGGAGAGCATGGCAGTATTTTGATTTGGTAAGATTATATGGGGGAGTTCCGCTTGCATTAGTGCCTCAGGATCCCATTTCAGAAGATGGTGTTTCATTGCAGATTCCAAGAAGTTCAACTTCAGCGTGTATCAAACAGATCATTGCAGATTTTGATATGGCGCAGTCTTTATTGCCTGGCAAATGGAGCAGTAACGATTGGGGCCGCATTACCAGTGGTGCGTGTGCAGCAATGAAAGGTAAAGTATTGTTAACCTGGGCGAGTCCGCTATTTAACCGTACTGATGATGTGACCAGATGGGAAGAAGCTTACAAGGCTAATTTAGCAGCCAAAACTTTACTGGAAGCTAACGGGAGCGGGTTATTTAAAACCGGTGGCACGGCAAATGGAACAGCCTGGGGAAACATGTGGTTTACAGAGGTAAATAATCCGGAAGCAGTTATTGTATATGGCTTTAACAATTTAGCGATCGGTGGAAATACGACGAAAAATAATGGATGGGAGCAGGCAGCCAGATCCAAAGAGATAAACGGAGGTGGCTCTCTTTCTCCAACCAAGCAAATGGTAGATGCTTTTCCAATGAAAGATGGTAAAATGCCAGGTTCATCAAGCTATGCTTACGATGCTAAAAAATTCTATAAAAACAGAGATCCACGTTTCTACAAAACTTTTGTTTATAACGGTGCAATATGGCCTTATAACAGCAATACTGGCTCAAACTATAAACAATGGACTTACAAATGGTATAAAACTGCGGCAGAAACGATACCGAGTTTATCAACAGAAACAAAAGGTGCAAACGCAAGTGGTATCTATTTATGTAAAGCCACAGATCCGGCTGCTTCTAATGCAAATGGCAATTTCCAACAAAACGGTATGGATTTTATGGAAATGCGTTTTGCAGAAGTTATTCTAAATCTTGCTGAATCTGCGATAGGATCAAATAGATTAGGAGAAGGTTTAGAAGGCATCAAATCGATAAGAGAACGTGCCGGTGTAGAAAATTTAGATGGTGCTTACGGTTTAGCTACTGCAACCAGCAGAGATCAGCTATTCTCGGCTGTTCTGAAAGAACGAAACGTTGAATTTGCATATGAAGGGAAAAAGTTTTTTGATTTAAGACGCTGGATGTTATTTGAAGAAAACTCTCCTACTGCAGCACGTTTAGGGATCAAACCTTTAAACGGCACCAGAAGAACCGGGTATTTTATTACGGTTAAAACACTTGCTGGTGCTAAATATGTAGGTACTGCCGATCCGCTAATTAAACCGGCAACCGGAAATGCACCCGTTATTGATCGCGATCCGGCAACCTATCCAACACCGAACGGCAGTGCGAACTATGCAGCCTATTTAGATTATTTATACGATAATTATTTTGTAATCACTGAAAAGGATGATTTGGATCCAACAAATCCTGCCAGCTGGAAATTTACCTGGTATCCGCAATATTATTTCTTCGGACTGAACGAAAATATTTTAAGTGCTTCTCCTTACCTTGATCAAACAGTAGGATGGAATAGTTTAAAAGGTGCAGGCACATTCGACCCGCTAAAATAAAGTTGATTTAAAGCATTGAGATAAGTTAGCGCAATCTCGATTTATATATTTGGTTTGGAAGAGGGGGGCAGCGAGTGCGCTCCTCTTTTTTTATTCAAGAATGTTACATTTATATATGAATATTATCTCTATCTTGTAACTCAGCTACGAAGGTGATATTTACGTATTATGAGTGTTAAAAAATGAGACTAATACTCATTTAGCATTGAAAAAATGTAGTTGAAAAACTTTAGATTAAATGTTAATTTAAAGCATAATGTATTTCTAACCAAAAACTTATAACCAGGATTGATCAAAGAAGTGAGCCGAAAAATAAATATAAATTGCTGAGCGATTTCAGAGAAGCATTTATCGACTTACCTTTTGTTCTTCCAACGAGCAAAACACAAATGAAAAAGAACTTTTTAAATCTGCTGTTTTCAGCAGCGTTAATACTCTCAGCTGGTTCATCTTTTGCCCAGTATCCTAAAATTCCGGATAATGTTAAAAAGGAATCAGATTCGATGATGAAGGAAGCTTATCGTCATTCTGATATCGCCTGGGAAAAAGCAAAACCCATTATTCTTAAAGAGGAGAAAGAAGGAAAGCCTTATATTCCATGGGCAGGTAGACCGAATGATCTGCCACAGTCAGATCTATTGGCCTTTCCAGGCGCTGAAGGCGGAGGTGCTTATAGCTTTGGCGGCAGAGGTGGAAGGGTAATTGTAGTTAAAAATTTAAATGACAGTGGTCCGGGTTCGCTTCGCGATGCCTGTGAGCAGGGCGGAGCAAGAATAGTCGTTTTCAACGTTTCTGGAATCATCAGAATTAAAACACCCCTAATTATTCGTGCACCATATATTACCATAGAAGGTCAGACGGCGCCGGGCGATGGTGTTTGTGTTGCTGGTGAATCGGTTTGGTTAAATACGCATGATGTGATTGTTCGTTTTATGCGTTTCAGAAGAGGGGAAACCTTTGTTGGTCGCCGCGATGATGCCATTGGTGGTAATCCGGTCGGAAATATCATGATAGATCACGTTTCTGCCAGCTGGGGCTTAGACGAAAATATGTCCATGTACCGCCATATGTATAACGATAGTACAGGCAAAATCGAAGATAAACTGGCTACGGTAAACATCACCATCCAAAACTCCATTTTTTCTGAAGCCTTAGATACCTGGAACCATGCTTTCGGTAGCACATTAGGGGGTGAGAACTGTACTTTTATGCGTAACCTATGGGCAGATAATGGTGCAAGAAACCCATCTATCGGCTGGAATGGTATTTTCAACTTTGCTAACAACGTCGTTTTTAACTGGAATAACAGATCTACTGATGGTGGAGATTATACCGCTTTATTTAATATTGTAAATAATTATTATAAGCCAGGTCCGGTAACGGACTTAAATGAGCCGATCAGCTATAGAATCCTAAAACCAGAATCTGGCCGGAGTAAATTGCCATATGTTGTTTTCGGACGTGCCTATGTAGAAGGAAATATCATCGAAGGGAACGAAAAAGTAACTAAAAATAACTGGGATGGCGGCGTGCAGCTGGAGAACAAAAAAGGCGAATTGTTGACGTTCGAACAGGCATCTCCGTATTTTGCTGCGATGCGCGTTAAAAAACCTTTCCCAATGCCGAAAATTACCATCCTTCCAACGTTGGCTGCTAAAGAATATGTTTTAACAAATGTTGGTGCTAACCTGCCGAAAAGAGATCCGGTTGATACCCGTGTAATTAAACAGGTAAAAACAGGTAAAATCGATTTTATTGAGGGCGTAAAACTGCCTGAAAAAGATTTTGAACACCGTCGTTTACCAAAAGATTCCTATAAACAAGGCATCATTACTGATGTAAGTCAGGTAGGTGGTTACCCTGAATATAAAGGTACGCCTTACAAAGATTCTGACGACGATGGAATGCCGGATGCTTATGAGTTGAAAAATGGTTTAAATCCTAAAGATGCAGCAGATGCGGCAAAAATTTCGAAAAGTGGTTATTCGAATATCGAAATTTATTTAAATAGTGTTGTTCCGGTTTCAACTGTAAAACCTAACTAAAATGCGCAGCTGGAATTCAATTTTTAGCATCCTGGCTTTAAGTGCTGTGGCAAATATTGCGGCCGCTCAATACCCGGTTATTCCGGAAGCAATGGAGAAAAAGGCTGATTCACTTTTAAAAAGCATTGAAGAGAAATCTGAATTGCAGTTTTTAAAAGTGAAGCCAATTGTAGATGCAGAAGCAAAGCAAGGTAAGCCATATATTCCCTGGGCTTCAAAACCCAGCGACCTGCCACAATCAAAATTAGTCGCCTTTCCGGGTGCTGAAGGTGGTGGTGCTTACTCATTTGGTGGTCGCGGAGGCAAAGTTTATGTCGTAAGCAGTCTGGAAGATTCAGGGCAGGGCACCTTACGTGAAGCCTGTGAGCAAGGCGGCGCCCGGACTATTGTTTTCAATGTTTCAGGGATCATAAAATTGAAAACACCACTCATTATTCGTGCACCTTATATCACGATTGCCGGGCAAAGTGCACCTGGCGATGGCGTTTGTGTTGCAGGTGAATCCGTTTGGATCAATACGCACGATGTAGTGATTCGTTATATGCGTTTCCGCCGTGGCGCAACAGATGTTACCCGCAGGGATGATGCAATCGGAGGTAATCCGGTAGGAAATATCATCATTGATCACGTTTCTGCAAGCTGGGGTTTGGATGAAAATATGTCCATCTACCGCCATGTTTATGATAAAAAAGATGGCTCAAAGCCAGAGAAATTGCCAACAGTAAACGTTACCATTCAGAATTCAATCTTTTCTGAAGCTTTAGATACCTATAACCATGCTTTCGGAAGTACCATAGGCGGATTAAATTCCACCTTTATGCGTAACCTTTGGGCATCTAATATTGCCAGAAACCCATCCGTAGGGATGTATGGTGATTTCGGCTTTGCGAATAACGTAGTTTTTAACTGGTGGAACCGCAGTGCAGATGGTGGCGATAATGCGTCATTTTATAGTTTCGTTAATAATTATTATAAACCCGGACCAATTACGCCAGTTGGCCAACCCATCGCTTACCGGATTTTAAAGCCGGAATCTGGGAGAGATAAGCGGTTTGTAAATGAATTTGGAAAAGCCTACGTAACCGGAAACATTGTGGAAGGAAATGAAAAGGTAACCAAAAACAACTGGGATGGCGGCGTGCAACCAGAAAGCAAACGCGATACGCAAAAGTTATTGGATTCGATCCGGGCCGATAAGCCTTTACCCATGGCGAAAATTTCGGTTATTGATACGAAAAAAGCTTATGATTATGTGTTAGCAAATGCTGGCGCGAGTTTACCCATTCGGGATGCAGTTGATGAACGGATTGTTAAACAAGTAGCCACTGGAAAAATTGAAGTGGTTGCAGATGGAAAACTCCCGGCAAAACAAAGTTATGTAAAGCGCCGTTTGCCGGCAGATTCTTATAAACAAGGAATCATCTCCGACATCGCTCAGGTTGGTGGCTATCCGGAATATAAGGGGAAGCCTTATCAAGATAGCGACAATGACGGAATTCCTGATGCTTACGAAATTAAAAAACGTTTAAATCCTAAAGATGCTGCTGATGCCGTTCAAATTACAAAATCCGGATATTCGAATATTGAAGTTTATTTGAATAGTTTAGTAGATGTAAAGAAAGTGAAACCGTAGGGAGCGAAAGCTTAAAGCCGAAAGCTTAAAAACTAAGCTAAATGAAAACCCAGACGAAAAACGAACAACTCAAGACGATCCACAAACAACGATCTTAGAAATCACAATAAATGCCAAAAACTAACCATATATATAAAATCAAAGTATTGCCGGTAATGGTATTACTTTTTTTTGGTGTAAGTTTTTCTTTTGCGCAAAAACCAAAAGTTGTCGAACCGCCAAAACCTATCTTTAAAGGTAAGGATGGTAAAATGGGTTATACAGCTGATCAGCAAGGAAACAGAATTCCCGATTTTTCTTATGCAGGTTATATGGCTGGAGAAAAAGCCATTCCATCGGCTATTGTGAAAGTTGTCGTTCCGCAAAAAGACGGAGATGCGACTTTAAGAATCCAGTCAGCCATTAATTATGTATCTAAATTGCCCGTGGGTAAAGATGGGTTGCGTGGAGCCGTTCTGTTAGAAAAAGGTACTTATGAAGTTGGCGGAACATTAAAAATCTCCGCTTCGGGCGTTGTACTTCGCGGCAGTGGAATGGCTGAGGATGGAACCAAAATTCTCGCCAAAGGTTTGGATCGGATCGGAGTGATCAGAATTTCAGGTAAAAAAGATAAGGTAGAAGAATCGCCGATTGCGATTACCGACAGTTATGTTCCGGTAAATGGACAGAAAATTACCCTGGCAAATGCGAAGGGTTTTAAAGTTGGCGACAAAATATTCATTCACCGTCCATCTACAAAAGAATGGATTGAAACCCTGAAAACTGTTGAATTTGGTGGAGGCGAAAGTGCGTTGGGCTGGAAACCCGGAACAAGGGATCTTCATTTTGATCGAAAAATCTTAGCAGTCGATGGTTCAACGCTCACCCTAGATGCGCCCTTAACCACCGCTTTAGATTCAAAATTCGGAGGGGCCACCATATCAAGATATAAATGGGATGGCCGGATTTTAAATGCTGGTGTTGAAAATTTAAAACTCGAATCAGATTATCACAAAGAAAATATTAAAGATGAATACCATCGCTGGACGGCCATCTCGCTCGAAAATGTGGAGGATGCGTGGGTTCGTCAGGTCGTTTTTGAACACTTCGCAGGTTCTGCAGTTAATGTGCTCGAAACAGCTAAAAGAATTACGGTAGAAGATTGTAAATCACTTGCGCCGATCTCGGAAATTGGTGGCGAACGCCGTTATACCTTTTTAACCGCCGGGCAGCAAACGCTTTTTCAGCGGTTATATTCAGAATATGGTTACCATGATTTCGCTGTGGGTTTTTGTGCCCCGGGTCCAAATGCATTTGTGCAATGCCAGTCTTATTTACCTTTCAGTTTCAGTGGAACCATTGATAGCTGGGCTTCCGGTGTTCTATTTGATATTGTAAACATCGACGGGCAGGCGTTAAGTTATCTAAACCGTGGCCAAGACGGGCAAGGTGCCGGCTGGAGCGCCGCGAACAGTGTTTTCTGGCAATGTAGTGCAGCCCGGGTTGATAATTTTCAACCACCAACGGCACAGAACTGGGCATTCGGCACCTGGGCGCAGTTCTCTGGAAACGGGTATTGGGACATGTCTAATGAACAAATCCAACCACGAAGTTTGTATTACGCGCAACTAAAAGACCGCTTAGGCAATGAGGTAGAAGCCCGGACATTTATCCTTCCGGTAGAAACAGAAGCCTCGAGTAGTCCACCGGTTGATGTTGCACAAAAACTGACCAGGCTTGCCTATCAGCCTGCTTTAACGGTTTCAGAATATATCGATGCCGCCCGTGAGCGCAATAAAATTTCCATTGAAAGTAATCAGGCGCAAAATATTGATAACATTGGATTAGATAAAATTCCTCAACCCGCAATGGCTGGTGCGATGGCAATTAAAAACGGTTGGTTGGTTCGTGGAAATGAACTTGTTTTAGGAAACCGCCAGGATGTACCCTGGTGGAATGGAAGCGCCCGGCCGCATGGATTGAAAAACACCAAATTCCATATTACCCGCTTCGTGCCCGGGCGTGCGGGAAATGGCTTAACAGATGATTTAGATGCCATTACTGATTCCATGAAAAATGGTTCTGTTAAAATTCTTGATCATAATTATGGCCTTTGGTACGATAGGAGGAGAGATGATCACGAACGGATTCGCCGCATGGATGGCGAAGTTTGGGCGCCATTTTATGAGTTGCCTTTCGCCCGGAGCGGACAAGATAAAGCATGGGATGGTTTGAGTAAATACGACATCACTAAATACAATTTGTGGTATTGGGACAGGCTGAAGGCCTTCGCCAATCTTGCCGATCAGAAAGGTTTGGTATTGATTCACGAAAACTATTTCCAACACAATATTATTGAAGCCGGAGCACATTATGCTGATTTTCCATGGCGTACGGCTAACAACATCAACAATACCGGATTTCCGGAACCTGTTCCTTATGCCGGCGATAAAAGAATTTTTATGGCTGAGCAGTTTTACGATATCAGCAATGAAAACCGCAAAGCGATTCACAAAGCATATATCCGTAAATGCCTCGAAAATTTCGATGGCAATACAGGTGTTATTCAGTTAATCGGAGCGGAATTTACAGGTCCGCTGCACTTCGTACAGTTCTGGCTAACCACAATTAAAGAGTGGGAGCAAGAGACGGGCAAACATCCCATTATTGGTTTAAGTGTTACTAAAGATGTTCAGGATGCAATCCTGGCAGATGCCAAGCTTGCCGATGTGGTTGACATCATCGACATCAGGTACTGGCATTATCAGGCAGATGGTGCCGCTTATGCACCACAGGGTGGGCAAAATCTGGCCCCTCGTCAGCATGCGCGCTTACTCAAACCGAAAAAGACTTCATTTGAAGAAGTTTACCATGCGGTTTCTGAATACAAAACTAAATTTCCGGCGAAAGCAGTGATGTATTCAGGCGATAATTTTGACAGTTACGGCTGGGCAATTTTGATGGGCGGCGGGTCATTATCCAATACAAAAAATATAGATCAGGCCTCGTTAAACAATATTTCTTTGATGAAGCCTTTTCTTCCGGCAGGAAAAAGTAATAAGCAATATGGTTTGGAAAACGCAGGGAAAACTTACGTTTTATATAATGCTTCTGACGCAGCAAGTACGATCGATTTGACAAAATTCAGTGGAAAATTCAGCGTGAAAATAATTGACAGTAAGGATGGAAAGGTGTTGAAACAGGAGCGGATAAGTGGAAATACCATCTCCAAAATTGATAAAGCTGGAAGTGGTGAGGAAGTCATCTTCATCAATAAAATTTAAGATATGACGATTAAAACTAGAATATTTTTTCTTTCGCTGGCTTGTTTACTCGCTTTTGGTTGTAAAGAGCAGCCACATTTTGGAGATAAAAGTTTGCTCATTTCAGAAAACCGACGCTATCTAACCACCGGTAATGGTGAACCTTTTTTCTGGTTAGGAGATACGGGCTGGCTGTTGTTTGGTAAGCTGAACCGGGAGGAGGCAAATGCCTATCTGGAAGACCGCAAGCAAAAAGGTTTTAACGTGATACAAGTAATGGTTTTACATGAAGTGCCATCTGTGAACATCTATGGTGACTCATCTATTATCAATAAAGATGTTTCAAAGCCCGCCATCACTGAAGGGAATGATTTTAAAGACAGCAAAGCCTATGATTTTTGGGATCATGTGGATTATATTATCGATTTAGCCGAAAAAAAGGGAATGTACATGGCCCTGGTTCCGGTTTGGGGAACTAATGTGAAAGAGAAGAAAGTAACGGTACCGCAGGCGAGAATTTATGCAGAATTTCTGGCTAAAAGATACCACGACAAGAGTAATATCATCTGGCTTAACGGTGGTGATATTAAAGGTAGTGATGGTTTGGAAGTGTGGAATGCCATTGGTGAAACCTTACGGACTAACGATCCTAACCATTTAATTACGTTCCATCCGAGAGGAAGAACGGGTTCATCTACCTGGTTTCACAATGCCAGCTGGAACGATTTCGATATGATTCAATCCGGCCATCGCCGCTATGATCAGGATACTTCTGCAAATGAAAAATTGCACTATGGCGAAGATAACTGGAAGTACATTGAAACGGATTATAAACTGAAACCCACCAAACCCACTATCGATGGTGAACCTTCTTACGAAGGAATTCCGCAGGGTTTGCATGATACTTTACAGCCGCGATGGAATGATGCAGATGTGAGGAGATATGGCTATTGGTCGGTTTTTGCGGGTGCATTCGGTTATACTTATGGAAATAATGCAGTGATGCAGATGTATAAGCTGACGGATAAAAAACCAGCTTATGGTCCGAAAGAGCCATGGACAACCGCATTAAATGCTGCAGGCGCAACTCAGATGAAATACCTGAAAGACTTAATGTTATCGCATTCTTATTTTGACCGGGTGCCTGATCAAACTTTAATTGCAGGCAAAAACGGACTGCAATACGAGCGTGTGATAGGAACAAGAGGCGAAGAATTTGCCATGCTTTATACTTATACAGGAAAAAATTTTAGTGTGCAATTGGGTAAAACCGATGGCGATGAAGTAAAAGCATCGTGGTTTGACCCCAGAACAGGAAAGATTACCTCAATTGGAACATTTGAAAACAAAGGAGTTAAAGAGTTTAATCCTCCTGGAGAACCTAAAAATGGAAATGACTGGGTGTTAATTTTAGATCAGGAATAAATAGTAGAATAATGCCAGATCCACATTTCGACTGAAACGCAGCGAAACGGAGAAATCTTCAGCATTGAAATGATGAGTGATATAAAAATAAAAATCAGTGTTTAAATTCAAATTCATATTCAACTTTCGTTTAGCCATTATCGGTCTTGCCTTTTGCGGATTATCATCCTGCTCAAAGCATGCCTATTTATTTACCTCATTCCATGAGCCTGCTACAGATGGTTTAAGATTGTTGTACAGCTACGACGCTTACCATTGGACGGATTTAAACAAAACATTTTTGAAGCCGACGGTGGGTACTCAAAAAGTGATGCGGGATCCTTCCATCGTTCAGGGACCGGATGGTATTTTCCACCTGGTTTGGACATGCAGTTGGAAAGGCGATAAAGGTTTCGGGTATGCCAGTTCTAAAGATTTAATCAATTGGAGCGAACAAAAATTTATTCCTGTGATGGAAAGCGAGCCAAAAACCGTGAACGTTTGGGCACCTGAAATTTTCTATGATGAGGAGAACAGGCAATATGTAATGATTTGGGCATCAACCATTCCTTCTCGATTTGCTAAAGGTGTGGAGGAGGAAGATAACAACCATAGGATGTACGCAATAACCACTAAAGATTTTATCACGTTTTCTCAGCCCAGGCTGTTCCTTGATCCCGGCTTTAGTGTAATTGATGCGGTTATTGTTAAAAGAGCAACCAAAGATTATGTTTTGGTTTTAAAGGATAACACCCGGCCGAACAGAAATTTAAAGGTGGCGTTTGGAAAGGAAGCCTTAGGTCCTTATGAAAATGTTTCAGCAACTTTTAGTCCGAAGTTAACCGAAGGCCCAACGGTTGTGAAAGTAAAAAATAACTGGCTCATTTATTTTGATGCTTATGGACAAAAGACTTACTCAGCTTACAAAACGGCCGACTTTAAATCTTTTAAAGATGTGACTTCGGAAGTTTCAGTGCCGGAAGGACATAAACATGGTACGATTATAAAAATAAAGCGGAAAGTAATTGAAGGATTGAATGGGAAATAGTTTATCAGAAGATACTTCTAGATGGATTACAAATCCATAGGAATAAAAGTCGTGAAATTGTCGTTAGTCTGGAAATTTTTTCCAGACTCAATTAACTCAGGATTTTTAATCCTTCAATAGGAAATGACATTGAGGCTTGATAGGAAAAAATACAGATGAAAATATTTAAAATACTTTGTTTAATTCTACCATTTGCAACTGCAATAATAAACGCTGATGCGCAGGATACCGTACGTTACACAGGCAAAACCCTGGTAAATGCAGATTACCATCATGGGCAATTAACACCTGTAGTTGGCGTGCACAGTATTCAGACTTTTAGGGCAAACAGGGAACACCCGGAATTGGCCGAGAACTTCGGCTGGACCTATAATCATGCCCCAATGCTGGCTTATTGGAACAACAAATTTTATGTAGAATATTTAAGTGATCAAGTAGGAGAAAGCATTCCTCCGGGGCAAACATTATTACAATCTTCAAACGATGGTTATACCTGGAACAAACCAGAGGTGATTTTTCCCATTTACAGAATTGCAGATGGTACAACTAAAGAAGGAAGAACAGATGTAGCTAAAGATTTAGATGCTGTAATGCACCAACGAATGGGTTTTTATGTTTCTACTAAAAATGTATTCCTGGTTTTAGGCTTTTATGCAATCAGTTTCGATGCAAAAGATGATCCCAATGATGGTCACGGAATTGGCAGAGCGGTAAGAGAGGTTCAAAAAGATGGTAAATACGGACCCATTTATTTTATCCACTACAACCCGGGTTACGCTGAAAAAAATACAAAATACCCATACTTTACCCAAAGCAAAAGTAAAGCTTTCGTGGAGGCATGTAAAGAGTTGTTGACTAATAAGTTAATGACGCAGCAATGGAATGAGGAGGCCGACCGAAAAGACCCTTTAATAACCTTGCAGAAACAATATAAAGCATTCAGCTACTACCATTTGCCTGATGGAAGGGTGGTTGGTTTGTGGAAGAATGCCTTAACAGCGATCAGTAACGATAACGGTAAAAGCTGGCCGGAAAATGCATCACGTGCGCCAGGTTTCGTAAATAGCAATGCCAAAATCTGGGGCCAAAAAACAGCTGACGGAAATTACGCAACTGTTTACAATCCTTCAGAATACCGATGGCCCTTAGCCATTTCAACCAGTAAAAATGGTTTAGATTATACTGATCTTAATCTGGTAACAGGAGAAGTTTCGCCAATGCGCTACGGCGGGAATTATAAATCTTACGGTCCGCAATACGTTCGTGGAATTATGGAGGGCAATGGAAAACCAGCCGATGGAAAGCTTTGGGTAACTTATAGTATGAACAAAGAAGATATCTGGGTGTCATCTATTCCCTTGCCGGTTAAAAATACCATGGTTAACCCTGTTAATGATGATTTTTCGAAAATGCCGAAAGACAGAGCGCTCGATCAATGGAATATTTATAGTCCGTTATGGGCGCCGGTTAACGTTGAAGAAGGCAACCTTGTTTTAAGAGATAAAGACCCCTTCGATTATGCGAAAGTAGAAAGGGCTTTTCCGGCATCGGGGAAAATTATAGCCTCGTTTTCTGTTACCCCGAAGCAAAATGATTTCGGTTTACTGGAGATAGAATTGCAAGATACCAAAGGTTTGGCTACTGTGAGGTTAACTTTTGATTCCGCTGGCACTTTGAGCGCCAAGGCAGGTGCCCGTTATAAAAACTTTATGAAGTATGAGGCTGGTAAAACTTACGACATTAAATTAAAGCTTGATGCTTTTACGAGATTCTACTCCATCACCGTGAACGGAAAAGATGCGTTAACAAGCCTGGCATTTCAGCCGGTAGCAGATGTTTCACGCATTGTTTTCCGTACCGGATCTGTACGTCGTTTTCCCGATGTGGATACGCCGGCAGATCAAACCTACGATTTGAAAAACGCTGGAGAATCAGAGAAAAAGGAGGCTGTTTATTCAATTAAATACTTAAAAACGGAGGGGTTTTAGGATGGGAAAGCAGTCTCGAGTTTGGGGTTTGAAGTTTGGGGTCTTCCCCTCAGTGCGTTTCAGTACATCGTCATTGCGAGGTACGAAGCAATCTCTCCCGCTATTAATCTTCATCATATTATCTTTCTCAGCCCAAGCAAAAATCCTGCTGCCTCAAATCTTATCCAGCAATATGGTTTTGCAGCGAGAGAAACCCATTAATATCTGGGGTTTTGCTGCTGCTGGTGAGGTCGTAAAAGTAGATTTTGCCGGTCAAAGCAAACAGACTATTACAGATCAAAATGGAAAATGGGAAGTGAGGTTAAATGCTTTAAAAACATCATCAACACCTCAAACCATGACGATTACCGGGGCTAACAAAATCGAACTAACCAACATTTTAGTTGGCGAAGTCTGGCTATGTTCAGGCCAATCAAATATGGAATATCAAATGCGTAAACTGGCAAAAATTCCGAAGCCTAAAAATGAAAAATTAGGTTTTCCTGCTGATGAAGTAGAGAAGGCGAAGAATACGCAAATCAGAATTTTCCTGGTGAACCGAAAAGCGTTGACCAAACCGGATTCTGTACATAAAAGCTGGGCGATAGCGCAGGATTCAGCCTTGCGGGCTTTCTCGGCAGCCGGATATTTCTTTGCGAAAGAAGTGCAGGAAAAGTTAGGCATCCCGGTAGGAATGATTTCTTCTGCTGTTTCCGGAAGTGCAATTGAGCCCTGGATTTCGCAGGAAGCCTTTAAGCAGGAACCCTACTTTGAAAATCAGAAAGTTAGTAATGATCCTGGGAAATTCTATACCACCATGATCGAACCGCTTGCGAAATTTAAAATCCGTGGTTTTCTTTGGTATCAGGGCGAAACCAATTGCTTTTTAAATGAAAAGATCAGTTATTCATACAAGATGAAAACGCTGATTAATCTATGGCGTACGGCCTGGGCTGAGCAGGATCTCCCTTTTTACTACGTTCAGATTGCGCCATTTAACTATTCAAAAACTAAAGGCAAAGTTGCTTTGGGTCCGGATACTGAACCTGAGTTTTGGGAAGCCCAGATGCAGGTGCTAAGACTCGCAAAAACAGGAATGATTTCTACAAATGATCTAACTGATTCGAACGAAGACCTTCATCCAACTTACAAATGGGAGGTAGGCAGAAGGCTGGCCCTGCTAGCGTTGGCAAAAACATATAACCAGGAAATCAATTATTCGGGGCCGGTGTATAAAAACATTTCTTTTAAGGCAAGAAAGGCTGTACTTAATTTCGGGCATCTGGCTTCTAAAGACCCGATTAAGGGATTTACCATCGCTGGTAAAGACGGCAAATTCGTCGAGGCAAATGCAAACGTGCAGGGTGGTAAAGTAATTGTTTTTTCAAAAGAAGTTAAAGAACCAACCGCCGTTCGGTATAACTGGACAGAAAACCCTTCCGGAAATTTTAATAGCAATGGCTTACCTGCACTTCCTTTCAGAACGGATAATCCACTTGTAAACCAATTCAAAACCAATTAATGAAGTATAAAATTCTATTCTTCCTTTGTTTTATATTCACGTTTTGCGCCGTTCGCGCACAGCAAACGGAGAAATTGTATCTATCCGGAACTGGAAACGATGATACCGTTAACTGGGATTTCTTCTGTACCGAGGGAATGAATGCTGGTAAATTGACAACCATTCCGGTACCTTCCAATTGGGAGCTGCAAGGTTTTGGTAAGTACAATTATGGCTTCAACAAAGAGGCAAACAAGGGAAAAGAGCAAGGTCTTTACCAGTATGAATTTAAAGTTCCTGCAACCTGGAAAGATAAAAAAGTCAATATTGTTTTTGAAGGTGCCATGACCGATACAGAAGTTAAGGTTAATGGTAAATCTGCCGGCGAAATTCACCAGGGCTCTTTTTACGTTTTTAAATATGACATTACAAAATTAGTCACTTTTAATGGTGATAATTTACTTGAAGTAAAAGTTTCTAAACACTCAGCAAACCAATCTGTTAATGAGGCCGAACGAAAAGCTGATTTCTGGATCTTCGGCGGAATTTTCAGACCGGTCTTCCTCGAATCTTTACCGCAAAGCCATATCAATCGCGTACAAATTGATGCAAAAGCGAATGGTGTTTTTACGGCTAATGTTTTCTCATCTGGCGAAGCCGATAAAATTAACGTACTACTTACAGATGCGAACGGGAAAAAACTGGGGAACGAATTTTCGACAAAAATAACCTCTGCTTCCACCCAAATTAATCAACAATTTAGAAACCCTGCATTATGGTCATCTGAATTTCCAAACCTATACACCGCAACTTTTTCATTGATCAGAAACGGAAAAACCATTCATCAGCTTTCGAAAAAAATTGGCTTCAGAACAATTGAAGTAAAGGAACGTGACGGCGTTTATGTGAACGGCGTTAAAATGAAGTTTAAAGGGGTAAATCGTCATTCTTTCTATCCTGCATCCGGCAGAACAACGAGCAAAAAAATCAGTGTTGCTGATGTTTTGCTGATGAAAGAAATGAACATGAATGCCGTTAGAATGTCGCATTATCCACCAGACGGCCACTTTTTGGATGTTTGTGATTCTCTCGGCTTATATGTGATGGATGAACTGGCGGGCTGGCATGGAACCTACGATACGCCAACTGGTACCAAATTGTATACGGAGATGATGGCTAATGATGAAAATCATCCGTCAATTGTATTTTGGGCGAATGGGAATGAAGGCGGTCACAACCGTGAGCTTGATCATTTGTTTACCGAAAACGACCTTCAAAAACGTCCTTTAATTCATCCCTGGGAAGTTTTTAATGGATTTGAAACCACTCACTACCGGGAATTTAATTACGGAATTGGTAATTATGATCACGGCCACAACATTTTAATGCCAACGGAGTTTTTGCATGGCATGTGGGATGGCGGACATGGGGCAGGCATTGAAGATTACTGGAATGCCATGTGGAACAACCCGCTTTCTGCTGGTGGTTTTCTTTGGGATTTTGCCGATCAGGCAGTGGTTAGAACCGATAAAAACGGCGAATTGGATACCGATGGAAATCATGGTCCGGATGGAATTGTTGGTCCTTACCATGAAAAAGAAGGAAGTTTCTATACAATTAAAGAAGTTTGGAGTCCGGTTTTTGTAGAGAAACGAGAAATGACAGCCGGCTTCGATGGTTCATTTCTGCTCGAAAACAGATATGCATTTACCAATCTTAACCAATGTAAGTTTGAATGGAAATTGAAGAAATTAAACGCCGGAGCTGAGGCCGTGTTTAAAGCTGGAGAAGCTGATGCGCCAAACATCAAACCTTTGGAAAAAGGGAAATTGAAAATTAACCTCCCGGCAGATTGGAGGAGTTTTGATGCCTTGTATTTAACAATTAAAGATTTTTCTGGTAAAGAACTTTTTACCTGGAGCTTCCCGATTGCTTTGCCCAAAGATGATGCAGAAAAAATTGTGGTAAAAACGGGTTCATCAAAAGTAAGTTTAAAAGAATCTGCTACTGCTTATGAAGTTTCAGCCAACGGAATTAACTTAACTTTCGATAAGTTAACCGGCTTATTGAAGCTGGCACAAAATGCCAAAGGCATTATTCCTTTTTCAAATGGCCCTGTATTACAGGAAAGCGTAAATAACTTCAGGAATTTTAAAACGAAAATGGATGGAGATCAATTGGTCATCACTTCCACATTTGATAAAAAAGAAAGTTATAACACGTTAGAATGGACTGTTTATCCATCAGGCTGGCTGAAAATGCAGGTTAAATATTTTCCTTCTGAATACTTTACCACTTTTGTGGGATTAAACTTTTCTTATCCTCAAACGGAGATTAAAAGTGTAGAATATAAAGGGAACGGGCCTTATCGCGTGTGGAAAAACCGGATGAAGGGAACCCAGTTTGGTATCTGGAAAAAGGATTATAACGATTCTGCCACCGGGGAGCCGGCCTGGCAATACCCTGAGTTTAAAGGTTATTACTCAAACTTATATTGGTGCGAATTTATTGGTAAAACGCAGAACTTTAAAGTGGTAACTGATCGGGAAGATGTTTTCCTGCGCCTCTTTACTCCGAAAAAATCGAAAGATACGGAATATGATAACATGAGTCCGACATTCCCGACCGGAGATATTTCTTTTATGAACGGGATTTCGGCGATAGGCACAAAAACGCAAAAACCAGAAACCACAGGGCCTATGGGAATGAAACATGTGTTTTATGATTTTGATAAAGAGCCAGGTAGGGCTTTGGATATGACATTGTATTTTGATTTTTCAACGAAATAGGGTTAAACCGCAAAGCACGCAAAGTTTTACGCAAAGAAAAAAGAAGAGATAGTCAAAAAGATGATAAGAAAACAAAGGAAAGAATAAATCAACCGCGAAGCGAAATAAATATTAGTTAAACTCGGGTAAATAGGTAGAACATTATAAACCTCATAATCTGTGAAATCAACCGCGAAGCGTAACTTAAAATAATATAGTATGAGGAAATAGCTTATAACATTATAAATCTCATAATCTGTGAAATCAACCGCGAAGCGAAATAAATAGTATTTAAACGCCGGTAAATAGATAACACATTCTAAACCGCATAATCTGTGAAATCAACCCTGAAGCGTAACCAATCGCAAAGCGTAATCACTACAACATAAGCATGAAAATAAAAATATACATATCGCTAATCGGCATCCTGCTACTATCTTTTCAAAAAATGGTGGCGCAGGTTCTTGTGCAAAATCCACGATGCGAAATGTTAACCAATCCGCTAGGCATAGATGCTGTTCAGCCCCGGTTAAGCTGGGAGATCGGATCGTCAGCACGCAGCGTATCTCAAAAGGCTTATCAGATTCTGGTTGCTTCCTCATCAGAGCAATTGGCACGGAATGAGGGAGACTTATGGAATTCAGAAAAAGTTAATTCTTCAGCTACTGTACACATAAAATATGGTGGTGAGAAACTGGCTAGCCGGATGCGCTGCTTCTGGAAAGTGAAAACCTGGACAAGTGCCGGTGAAAGTGAATGGTCTGCACCACAGTTATGGACAATGGGTTTACTGTACTATAAAGACTGGCCAAAGGGCTGGATTGGCTTCGACCAGGCTTTTCCATGGGATAATATGAAAACCGATTCCCGGTTATCGGCGAGGTATTTCAGAAAAGAGTTTCAAACCACCAAAGCAATCAGCTATGCAACTGCATCAGTTATTGGTTTGGGGTTATATGAGCTTTATATCAACGGGAAAAAGGTTGGGGAAGATGTGCTTGCACCCTCGCCGACGGATTACACTAAAAACGTAAAATACAATACTTATGATGTGACCAGCTACCTGCAAAACGGGAAAAATGCAGTAGGTACGGTTTTAGGGAATGGTCGTTTCTTCGCCATGCGACAGAATGAAAAGCCTTATAAAATTAAAACATTTGGATTTCCGAAAATGCTGATGAACATTAATATTGTTTACAGCGATGGCAGTACCGCAAATATAGATACCGATGGCAGCTGGAAAGGAACTGCAGACGGACCCATCCGAACCAACAACGAATATGATGGCGAAGAATATGATGCTACAAAAGAAGCCATGGGCTGGAACAAGGTTGGTTTCGATGATAGCAAATGGTTAAAGGCCGAATTTGTACAGGAACCGACCGGAAGGATAGAGGCGCAGATGAACGAAAATATCCGCGTGATGAATACGCTTAAACCCGTGTCGATAAAGAAACTCTCAGGCGATCGCTATATCCTCGATATGGGGCAAAACATGGTGGGTTGGTTACAGATTAAGGTAAAAGCCTCAAAAGGGAAACAGATTAAACTTCGGTTTGCAGAGTCGTTACAAGCAAATGGCGAGCTATTTACTGCCAATCTTCGCAATGCAAAATGTACCGATTTGTATACCGCTAAAGGAGAAGGCACGGAAACATGGGAACCGACTTTCGTGTATCGGGGTTTCAGATACGTAGAACTTTCAGGTTATGCTTATCAACCCTCAACTGGCGACTTTATTGGGAAAATGATTTACGATAATATTAAAACAGTCGGAACATTTGAAACCTCGGATGCTTTAACCAATCAGATTTTTAAAAATGCCTGGTGGGGAATCGCCGGTAATTATAAAGGGATTCCGATTGATTGTCCGCAACGGAACGAGCGCATGCCCTGGTTAGGCGACCGCGGGGCGGTAGCTTACAGCGAAAGTTTCGTTTTTGACAATGGAAGGTTTTATGCTAAATGGCTTCAGGACATTAGAAATTCTCAAAAAGAGGATGGCGCCATCCCGGATGTTGCGCCCGCTTTCTGGAGATATTATAGTGATAACATGACCTGGCCCGGTGCAATGCTTTTGGTTACAGAAATGCTTTATAAACAAACCGGCGATCTTCAGGCTGTTCAGGATAACTATCCGGCAATGAAAAAATGGCTGTCTTACATGCAGGATCGCTATATGAAGGATTATATTTTAACCAAAGACAGTTATGGCGACTGGTGTATGCCACCCATCACCATAGAATTTGGGCGTGGGAAGAGTGCCGATAAAAAATATCCGTCGGAGTTGATCTCCACCGCATATTATTATCATTTCACACAGTTGATGATGCAATTTGCAAAAGCAATTGGCCGGGAAGATGACGTAGCTGCTTATCAGCAGTTAGGCGATC
Organism: Pedobacter petrophilus; assembly: GCF_009674725.1. Classification (GTDB taxonomy): domain Bacteria; phylum Bacteroidota; class Bacteroidia; order Sphingobacteriales; family Sphingobacteriaceae; genus Pedobacter; species Pedobacter petrophilus. Next base: position 45,313 of record NZ_WKKH01000016.1, read on the forward strand.
AGATCAAAACCGCTTTTAACCAGAAATACTATAATGATAAAGGTTATTATGCTTCAAATGCTTTAACGGATAATATCATTCCCCTTTACTTCGGAATGGTTCCAAAGGATAGCGTTAAGCAGGTTTTTAGCAATATCACCTACACTATCGAAGTAACAAATAAGGAGCATTTAAGTAATGGCCTGGTCGGAATTCAGTGGTTAATGCGTTGCTTAAACGACAATGGCAGGCCAGATTTAGCTTATACAATTGCCACTCAGAAAACCTATCCAGGTTGGGGTTACATGGTAGAAAATGGCGCAACAACCATTTGGGAACTATGGAATGGAAATACTGCAGATCCTAAAATGAACTCACAAAACCATGTAATGATGCTCGGCGATCTTTTAATCTGGTATTATGAGAATGTTGCAGGTATAAAATCAGACGGCGAGGCGTTCAGGAAAATCATCATGAAACCTGAAATGATAAATGGCCTGGATAAGGTAAATGCCAGTTATAAATCTATTTATGGTCTGATTAAGAGTGACTATACAAAAACGGTAAGTCAGTTTAAATGGAATATTACTGTTCCTCCAAATACAACGGCGACGCTTTATATCCCTGCAAATAAGAGGAATGAAGTTTCGGAAAGCAGAAATATAGGAGATATAAAATTTGTAAAAATGGATAATGGGAAGGCAATTTATGAGGTTGGCTCAGGAGATTATTCGTTTGTCGTAGAGAAGAAATAGATGGTTCGTGAGGAAACGAGCCGCGGAGGAAGAATCCCCGGATTTCTTCCCCCTGCGCCTCAAAAGGGGGATTGCGGGGAGCATAGAAAGTAATGTGTAAATTTTGTATTTGATAATACGCTCGCTTTGTCCCCCTCTGGGGGGGAGCGTAAGGATGGGATTTGGGAGGGGGAGGATTTGAAGAAATAAATAAAAAATTATGAGAAAATATTTAAAACCAATTTTACTTTATACCCTGCTGATCAATTCAGTAAGTGCCTTCAGTCAAACGAAAGAAGTAGTTGCACCTGAGGAAATTTTAACCAAAGCAAAAGAATGGGTTTCGGCGTTAAATCTAACCGATGCCGGCAAGAAAACCGCTGTCCAGCATGTAATTGCTACGCATCTAACTACAATAAGAAACTGGCATAACGACCATCCCTCATCAACAGTGCCTGATGGAATAAATCCGGTTACCGGAAATAAATTAAGTGATTTAGATAAGCAGATTATTGCAGATTCTGCCATTCCATCAACCGTTCATAAAACATTAATGGATGGCTTAAATCAGACATTATCACCTGAACAGGTAGAAGCTGTTCTTGATCAATACACCATTGGAAAAGTCGCTTTCACTATGAAAGGTTATCAAGCGATTGTTCCGGATTTAACCGGTGATGAAGAAGCTAAGATTTTGGCCTATATGAAACAAGCCCGGGAACAAGCGGTAGATTATAAGAACATGAAGGAAATTTCGGCAATATTTGAAATTTATAAAACGAAATCGGAGCAAATGTTGAATAATAACGGGCGCAGCTGGAGAGCTTTATACAGCGCTTATACGAAGAAAATAAAGGAAGAGAAAGCAAATAAGGCAAAACAGTAGTAGGATATTTTTGCTCCCTCGCAATGACGACCGTTCATAGTTAATCGGTAAAAAAGAATATTATGTTAAAAAGAAAAATATACATCATCCTCAATTTGATTTTTGCAACAGCAATAACGGCCAATGCACAAATAGAGAAGTGGCAAACGGGAATCGTAAAACAAGAATTCTTATATGATCAGGCACCATTTCCATCCTGCCATTCTGCAACAATTGCGGAAACGCCAACAGGTTTAGTGGCTTCTTTTTTTGGGGGAACAAAAGAAAGAAACCCTGATGTGGAGATTTACATTAGTCGATTTGTTAACGGCAAATGGCTGGCACCGGTTTCAGTAGCCAACGGCATTCAACCAGAGGGAAAAAGGTTACCAACCTGGAATCCTGTACTTTATCAGGTACCAGGAGGCGAATTAATCTTGTTCTACAAAATCGGACCTAAACCATCTGAATGGTGGGGTTTAATGAAAACCTCGGAAGATGGTGGGGTCACCTGGTCTGAGGCAACAAAATTACCCGATGGCTCCATCGGACCGGTAAAAAACAAGCCTGTACTTTTAAGTAACGGGAATCTTTTCGCGCCATCGAGCCGGGAGGGAGATGGCTGGAAGATTCATTTTGAAGTGACTAACGATAACGGAAAGACCTGGCGAACCATTGGCCCTTTAAATGAAAATGGCATTAAGGCCATTCAACCTAGCATTTTAAAACATAGGAATGGCAAACTTCAAATTTTAGCAAGGACCGCCAACAGGGCAATTGCAGAATCCTGGTCAGATGATAATGGCGAAACCTGGTCGCCAATGACGAAGACCACCTTACCCAATAACAATTCAGGAACTGATGCGGTAACCATGATAGATGGCCGGCATGTGCTGGTCTATAACCACGTTCTGCCTTCGGGTACTTTGGCAAAAGGAGCAAGGACGCCACTGAATGTTTCTGTTTCAAAAGATGGAAAGGAATGGTCGGCAGCGCTTATTCTCGAAGATTCGCCGATTAGCCAATATTCTTACCCGGCAGTAATTCAAACCTCAGACGGGATGTTGCATTTTATTTACACCTGGAGAAGGCAAAAAATTAAACACGTTGTGGTGGACCCTGCTAAACTAAAACTGAAGAAAATAAAAAACGGAATCTGGCCAAAATTAAAGGGTTATACAGCTCCGGTAATTACCGAAACTAAAAGCGAGGAGCCATGAGAAAAGTAATTTTTGCTTATACGAAAAATAGGAAAAAGGGTTTTTATGGGCCATGCTATCCCCCTTCGGAGGGGGCAGGGGGAGGATCTTTTACTAAGTTTGCTTTACTTGCACTAACATGTTTCTTTTCTTTTTTTCAACTTCCCGCCCAAACTCAAAATACCGATAACTTATATAAAAAACCGCTTGAGGTGGTGATTAAAGAAATTCAAAGCCGATTCAAAGTTCAGATCAAATATTCTGCACCACAGGTAAAAGATAAATGGGTGAACTATGCAGACTGGCGCTTTCGTGCGAATGTGGATGAAACTTTGCGTAACGTATTAGCGCCGCTGGATATGAAAGTAAACCAGGAGAAGGCAGGCGTTTATAAGCTTAAAGAATACGAATATTACCGCTGGGAAGTTCAGGATGGTTGGGCATACCTGGATGAATTAGCTTCCAGATATACTGATAAGGCAAGCTGGGAAAAAAGAAAAGATTCCATTAAACCACAGCTTTATCAGGCATTACAACTCGCGCCGCTACCCGCAAAACCAAATTCGAAACCAATTATAACAACTAAAAGAATTTTTAATGGTTATTCAGTTGAGAACATTGCGCTGGAGATTTTACCGGGCGTCTGGATCAACGGTTCGTTGTATAAGCCGCTGAAAAACAAAGGTAAAATTCCACTTGTATTAAGTCCTGATGGACATTGGGCGCAGCAGCGTTACCGTGCAGATTGCCAGATTCGCTGTGCAACTATTGCAAAAATGGGGGCCATGGCTTTTAGTTATGATCTCTTTGCCTGGGGCGAATCTATGCTGCAGTTCAAATATGAAGACCATCGCCGAAGCTTAGCACAAGCGGTGCAAACTTTAGGTGGTATCAGAATTCTGGATTATTTTACTTCGCTAAAAGAAACAGACACAACAAGGATAGGTATTAGCGGTGGCTCTGGTGCAGGCAGTCATTCTATTTTGATGACGGCTCTGGACAATAGAATTAAACTTAGCGCACCTGTGGTAGCCATGTCATCCTATTTTTATGGTGGTTGTCCTTGCGAAAGCGGGATGCCAGTTCATCAATGTGGCGGAGGAACTGATAATGTAGAATTGGCGGCAATGGCAGCGCCGAGACCTCAGTTATTGGTGTCAGACGGTAGTGACTGGACCGCGCATACGCCTGAACATGATTTTCCTTATCTACAAAAAATGTATGGTTATTATGGTGTAGCTAATCAGGTTGAAAATGTTCATTTGCCAACGGAAGGTCACGATTTTGGCGTGAATAAACGCATCGCGCTATATGATTTTCTGATTAAAAACTTCAAGCTAAATGGTGCTGCGGTAAAAGATAAAGCAGGTAAATACGATGAAAGTAAAGTCACAATTGAGAAAGAAACTGCGCTATATGTTTTTGGTGATAAAGGCGAGCGGTTACCTAAAAATGCGGTAATGGGATTTGAAAATTTAGCAAAGATGTTTTCTGCAGGCGCAACAAAATAAATAGGGATAATGGAGCAAAACAGAAGAAAATTTATTGGTAATGTTACTTTGCTTACAGGTGCTTTGGTTCTTAGTAATCAATGGCTTATGGCTGCTGAAAAGCAGGATAGGTACAAAGTGGCCGTGATAGATCTGATGATTTTAAAGCGTCAGAAATTAAGTGCACTACCGCTCGCAAAGGAGATCGGCGCCGATGGTCTGGAGATTGATATGGGTGGTTTGGGAAATCGTGAAACTTTTGATAATAAACTTTCAGATCCTAAAATCAGACAAGAATATTTAGATCAGGCGAAATCACTCAATCTGGAGATTTGTTCATTGGCCATGACGGGATTTTATGCGCAATCTTTCGCTACGCGGCCAACGTACCAGAAAATGATTCAAGATTGTTTGGATACTGCTAACGCGATGCATGTAAAGGTTGTTTTTCTCCCCCTTGGCGTTCAGGGTGATTTAGTTAAAAATCCTGAACTACGCGCGCCAATTATAGAAAGATTAAAGGTGGCAGGTAAATTGGCTTCGAAGGCAGGCGTAGTGATTGGTATAGAAACGGCTTTAGATGCGGCAGGCGAATTAAAGCTCCTGAAAGATGTTGGTTCTAAACAGGTGAAAAGTTATTTTAATTTTTCAAATGCCATCAAGAACGGGAGGGATTTGCATCAGGAACTCAGAGTTTTAGGAAGGAAAAATATTGTTCAAATCCACGCCACTAACGAAGATGGGGTTTGGTTAGAAAATGATCAGAAAATAAATCTGAAAAAGGTGAAAGTAACGCTTGATGAAATGGGTTGGAGCGGTTGGCTCGTGGTAGAGAGAAGTCGCGATGCAGCACAGCCGACAAATGTAAAATATAACTTCAGCGCCAACACGAAGTACTTAAAGTCTATTTTCCAACTGCTATAATGAAACGAATTAGTCTGTTCATCTTGTTTATTTTTGTGGGAATGTTCCTTGAAGCTGGGGCGGTGGATATTTATGTATCACTTACGGGCGCAGAGACAAATCCGGGTACGAAAGAAAAACCATTGGCATCACTCCATTCGGCCATTAGAAAAGCAAGGGAATTGCGCCGGCTGAAAGATCCTTCCATTAAAACTGGCATCAGGATCATCATGGGTAACGGGGTTTATCAGCTAACCGAACCGATTGTATTGCGACCCGAGGATTCAGGAACAAAAGATAGTCCGACGGAAATTTTGGCACTGCCTGAAACAAAGGCCGTTTTAAGTGGCGGCATTGGTATTAATGGTTGGCGGAAACCAAATACCAATATTCCAGGTTTGCCAAAAGCATCAGCAGGCAAAGTTTGGGTTGCAAATTTGCCCCAACCTGGCGGGATTGATCTACCATTCAGGCAGCTTTGGGTGAACGGAAACAAGGCCACACGGGCAAAAAACTACAACGGCGAGCAAATGGGCAGGATTTTATCATGGGATAAAAAGAACCAGACTTGCAAAATTCCCATTTCCCGCAATATCAATCTGACAAACATTAATGGAATGGAAATGCTCATTCATCAATGGTGGGCGATTGCAAATCTTCGTATAAAAACCATCAAACGGGTTGGCAATGCCGCCGAACTTTCGTTTATGCAACCTGAAAGTAGAATCCAGTCTGAACACCCATGGCCTGCGCCGTGGATCTCTGAAAAGACCGGAAATTCTGCCTTTTACCTTTCCAATGCCATTCAGTTTTTAGATGAACCCGGCGAATGGTTTCAAGATTTGCAAAATCACAAGCTTTATTACTGGCCAAGACCATCAGAAAACATGCTTAATGCAACTGTAATTGCGCCAGCCTTAGAAAACCTGGTTAAAATTGTGGGAACAATAGACCATCAGGTGGCTAATATTAGTTTTAAGAATATCTCTTTCGAACATTCAACCTGGCTCCGGCCATCGCAACAGGGCCATGTGCCACACCAGGCAGGGATGTATATGGTCGATGCGTATAAACTTCAAATCCCGGGAACAGCAGATAAGGCTGCGCTCGAAAATCAGGCTTGGGTGGGCCGGCCGGCAGCGGCCGTTGAAGTAAATTATGCAAACAACACGTCATTTGAATCCTGTCGGTTTGAACACCTGGCCTCTACAGGTTTAGATTATAAAAAAGGGACATCACATAATTTAATTAAAGGAAATCTCTTTAAGGATATTGGTGGTTCAGCGATTCTTGTCGGAACGTTTTCTGACGAAGCTACGGAAGTTCATTTACCGTATAATCCGTCTGATCAGCGGGAAATCTCGACCAACGATACCATCGAGAACAATTTGATCACCGATGTAACCAACGAAGACTGGGGTGCAGTTGGCATTGGCGCAGGTTACGTTCGAGGAATCGACATCCGCCATAATGAAATCAGTGATGTTTCTTATTCCGGAATTAGTGTAGGCTGGGGCTGGACTAAAACTCAAAACGCAATGAAGAATAATACCATCGCCGGAAACAGGATTCATCATTATGGCAAACACATGTATGATGTTGCCGGTATCTATACTTTATCTGCACAACTACATTCTATTATAAATGAGAATGTTGTAGATAGTATTTATAAAGCACCATATGCCCATCTTCCCGAACATTGGTTTTACCTATATACAGATGAAGGCTCATCTTATTTTACCATAAAGGATAATTGGACACCAGCTGAGAAGTATTTGCAAAATGCAAACGGGCCCGGTAACCTCTGGCAAAACAATGGTCCGAAGGTAGCGGAGCATATCAAACAGAACGCTGGTCTGGAGAAACCTTATCAGTATTTACGGAAAGAAAAATCAATTTATTCGAAGAGCGGAATCAACAAAGCCATCGAAAAATCTGCTGTATTCGAACTGATTTTTAAAAATGCTGATCTTCCGGGGAACAAGGAATTGGAGACTTTCGCCAAAGAAAATAATCTTTTACCTGCTGCAATTTATAAGTGGAATAATCGCCTGGTGGTTTATACTACAAGCTTAAAAACAGAAAGTTTGCAGCAAACGTTGAAGCGCTTAAATGCTTCTGAAATTAAGCTGTATGAGGATTTGATTTACGATTTCAAAAGGGAGAAAAATTGTGGTGATTCGACCGTAGAGGAATGGGATAATATCATCTTATCCGCAAATTTAGTTAAAGACAAAAAACTGCAAGACGAGTATCTTGATTATCATCAGACGCAGTTTGAAAAGTGGCCTGAGGTTTCAAAGGGATTTTGTAATGCACAATTTCAGCGCCTGGCTATTTTTAAAAAGGATAGACAATTGATGCTGATGATCAGTATTTCGAAAGGGAAAAAGCTAGACGATTTGAACCCTAAAACCACTTTAAACAATCCAAGAGTGGATGAATGGAATGCTATAATGAAAAAATACCAGGAGGGAATTGAAGGTGCAAAACCTGAGGAGGTTTGGGTTTTCTTTAAACCGATAGCGTAGCAATGACAGAAAAGTAATAAAAATAAACGCTAAATATAGATATGTTAAGATTAGGAATTTTAGGATTAGGAGAAGGCAGAAGTACCATTTCGGCCTCGTTAGCGAGCAAGAAGTTTAAGCTCATCCAGATATGCGACGCCAATAAAAAGCTTTGTGAAGAACGGGCGCTTGAGTTCGATTTTCATAACTGGACCACCAGCTACGAAGATATGTTAACCAGTGATAAAATCGACATGATTGCGATTTACACACCCGATCATCTGCATTTCGGGCACATTAAACTGGCACTCGAACACGGTAAACATGTGGTTTGTACAAAGCCTTTTATTGATGATTTATCTCAGGCGAACGAATTGCTCGAACTGAGCAAAAAGTCCAGGAAGAAGATTTTTGTTGGCCAGAGCTCACGTTTTTTCGAACCTGCTATGCGCCAGAAGAAAGATTTCGATAAGGGTTTAATTGGTGAACTTATCACGATAGAAAGTTATTACCATGCCGATCACCGCTGGTTTTTAGAAAAAGGATGGTCGCTGAAACAATCATTTAAATGGTTGTATGGCGGATTAAGTCATCCTGTTGACTTTGTCCGCTGGTATATGCCGAATATAGATGAAGTAATGGGCTATGGAATGTTGAGTAGCAACGGTTTAAAGGCTGGTTTAAAAAATCAGGATACCATGCACTTTATTTTCAAAGCGAAAGATGGCAGAATTGCCAGAGTGAGTGGGGCGTATACCGGGCCAACCCAACCCGCCAGCCGCGATAGTGGAATGAGTTGCATTCTGCGTGGAACAGAAGGTGCCAGTCAGGCCGATTACCACGAGTTGCGATATGCAGTGACCACAAAAACAGGCGAAGAAAAAATTGTTACCTGGGGCGATGCTACCTTGAAGCACTATTTCCGTTTTGAGGGTCAAAGTCATCACGCCGGTGAATATCAGAATTACCTGGATTATTTCGCCGATAGTATTAATAACAAATTTACGGCCTATCCTGATCTGAAAGAAGGTATTGGAACGGTGGCATTGCTCCAGGCGATGGATAAATCGATGGAAACCGGATTGCCTGTAAAAGTTGATGAAATTCTAAAAGCAAATCATATTAGCAGAGAATCGATCGGGCTGTAATTGTTTGCTTATTTGCTACGGAGATACCGAAGAACACGGAAATAAAACAAGCCATGGTTTGTGTCTTCACGAACCAACAAGAATAAAAGTAGCTCCGTGAATACTGTGATTCCATGGCGAAAATAGAAAAACTAACCAAAGTAAATCAATGGGAAACATTGTAGAACGTTTAACCAGTTTGGATTACATTATTGTAATCGTTTATCTCATCATCCTGATCGTGATCGGGTATCGGGCAAGCTTTTCGAAAGACAAGAACAAAGATGAAACCCTGTTCCTCGCTAACAAATCTCTCGGTTGGGCCAGCATCGGTTTTAACATGTGGGGTACCAATGTGGGGCCCTCGATGTTATTGGCGTTTGCCAGTATTGGCTATACCACGGGCATTGTAGCCGTTAATTTCGACTGGTATGCTTTTATATTTTTGTTTTTGCTTGCAATTGTTTTTGCGCCAAAATACCTGGCCGCAAAAGTAAGCACCATGCCAGAGTTTATGGGAAACCGATATGGAGATTCTACGCAGAACATACTAGCGTGGTACGCTTTGGTGAAGATTTTAATCTCCTGGCTGTCTTTAGGCTTATTTGCAGGTGGCTTTCTGGTGAGGCAAATTTTAGGGATTCCGATGTGGCAGTCTGTTACGGTTTTGGTCGCTTTTGCGGGTCTATTCACCTTTTTCGGCGGCTTAAAAGCCATCGCTAAAGTGAATGTTTTTCAGATGATTTTGTTAATTGCTGTTTCGCTTTCCCTTACCCTTTTAGGTTTACACAAGGTTGGCGGAATTTCTGCTTTGTATGCTAAAACACCCGGTAATTTTTGGAATTTAATTCAACCCGCCAGCGATCCAAAATATCCCTGGTATGCAATTTTACTGGGTTATCCGGTTGCAGCTGTTGCGTTTTTCTGCACAGATCAATCAATGGTTCAATCCGTTTTAGGTGCGAAAAACTTGAAGCAGGGGCAATTGGGTGTGAGTTTTATCGGCTGGCTAAAATTGCTTTCGCTCCCCTTATTCATCGTGACAGGTATTTTATGCTACGTTTTATTTCCTGATCTTAAAGATCCAAACGAAGCCTACATGACCATGGTAACCAACCTTTTTCCGCCGGGGATGAATGGTTTAGTCATTGTGGTATTAATTGCGGTGTTGGTTGGCACGATCGGATCTTCCTTAAATTCCTTAAGTACTGTTTTTACGATGGATGTATATGTCAAGAAAATAAATCCGCAGGCAACCAATAAACAGATTATAAATATTGGCCGATTAACGGTAGTTGCCGGATGCATTATCGCAGTCATTGTAGTGCTTGCCATCGATAATATTAAAGGATTAAACTTATTTGATGTGTTTCAATCGGTTTTAGGCTTCATCGCCCCACCACTCTCTGTGGTATTCCTGTTAACCGTGTTCTGGAAGAAAACCACCAGAAAAGCAGTAAACTTTACCTTATCTATTGGTTCCATTCTTAGTTTGGGCATCGGAATTACCTATCTGTGGATCTTGCCACCCAATGAATATACTTTCTGGCCTCACTACCTCATGTTATCTTTTTACATTTTTGCAGGCCTGCTCATCACTGCTCTTCTCATTTCAATTTTAGATCGAAGCCCAAGCTTTTACAAAATCAATGATGAACACCAGGCCAACATCGAAAAGCCAGATCGAACAGTTTGGATTTCCTGGGCAGTTCTAGCGGTCGTGATGATTGCCTTATACCTGTTCTTCAACGGACATTGAGAAGTCTTGAGTCGGGAGCCCGAAGTCGGATGATAATAATATAAATGATGCTTTGCTTAATCTTCACCATATGAGAAACTTAAAAAAAATAATTCTGCTTTCCATCCTGAGTTGTTCAATCCTACCCGTTTTCGCGCAAAGAGCGTCTTGGATCTGGTATCCCGGCGATTTCGATATCTACATGAGTAATGTAATGCAAAACCGGAGAACCGAGCGCGGATCGTTCTTTCCTGTTTTCTGGAAGATGGATAGCCACTATGTTTTGGTAGATTTCCACAAAGAATTTACTATAAATGCGCCAGAAGAAGTTAAAATTTTTGTACAGGGAACTTACAACGTTAAAATTGATGGGCAAGCAATTGCAGGCTTCCCTAAAACCATCCAAATCCCGGCGGGAAAGCATAAGCTGAGTCTGAAGGTTTACAGTCAGGGAGCAGTACCGGCCATTTTTGTGCAAGGTAAAACAATTGTTTCTGATGAAACCTGGCTGACCACTTTTGAAGACAAAGAATGGATAGATCAAAGTGGAAAGGTATCTGATAAATCGGGAACAACCTTTGTTACGGCAGGTTCCTGGAATTTCACCGATCCTAACGTTTTGCCTTCAAATTTCAAATTGCCGGTAACCGCCCAATATGCTGTTAAAAAAGAAAAAGCAGGAAACGGCTATGTAGCCGACTTTGGAAAAGAGACTTTTGGCTTTGTTAAAATACATGGCTTAAAAGGGAAAGGAAAGCTGGGGATGTACTATGGCGAATCAAAGGAAGAGGCACTCTCCAAAGAAAAGTGCGAAACGCTCGATTACCTTGACGTTGATCTTGCCGCGAAGAGAGACTCTGTTATGCCACTCTCCAAAGCATTTCGTTATGTGAATTTTCAAGCAGAAAATGGGGTTACGGCAGATTCGATTTCCATGCTTTACGAATATGCACCGGTAACAGAGAGAGGGAGTTTTAAGTCATCTGATCAGGAATTAAATAAAATTTATGATGTGGCGAAATACACTTTTCATTTAAACACCCGCGAGTTTTTTATTGATGGCATTAAGCGCGATCGCTGGGTATGGAGCGGTGATGCTTACCAAAGCTATCTAATGAATTACTATTCTTTTTTCGATGCGCCAACTGTAAAAAGAACGCTGCTGGCCCAACGCGGAAAAGATCCGGTTACGGCACACATCAATACCATTATGGATTACTCTTTTTATTGGTTCCTGGGAATTTACGACTACTATAAATTCACCGGAGATAAGAAGTTTGTACAAGACATCTATCCAAGAATGCAATCACTCATGACCTATATAGATGGCCGAAAAAATAAAAATGGGTTATTAGAATGGATGCCGGGCGATTGGATTTTCATCGATTGGGCCGATAAATTAAGCAAAGATGGGGAAGTCAGTTTTGAGCAATTGCTTTACGCCCGAAGTTTAGAAACCATGGCTTTATGTGCCAAATTAGCGAACGACACTACGAATGCAGTGAAATATGAAAAAGAGGCAAAATCACTTAAAGCCAAAATTTTCGAATTATACTGGAACGAAACTAAAAGTGCACTGGTTCACAGCAGAGTTGGAAATCAACCTACTGCCAATGTTACCCGTTACGCAAACATGTTTGGAATTTTCTTCGACTATTTCACGCCTGAACAAAAACTGGCTGTGAAAGAACATGTATTATTGAATGATAAAATTGCGAAAATCACCACCCCATACATGCGTTTTTATGAGCTGGAGGCACTGTGTGCACTGGGTGAGCAGTCATACGTACTTAAAGAGATGAAAAATTATTGGGGCGGCATGCTTAAACTTGGCGCCACATCGTTCTGGGAAGAATATAATCCTGATAAGAAAGGAGTGGAGCACCTGGAAATGTATGGCAGGCCATTTGGAAAAAGCCTGTGCCATGCCTGGGGTGCCAGCCCTATTTATCTTTTAGGAAAATACTACTTAGGCGTTAGTCCTGATGCTCCAGGTTATGAAACCTATACCATTCAACCCAATTTAGGCGGTTTGGAATGGATGGAAGGTAAGGTTCCAACAGCAGATGGTGATATTTCTGTCTACATGAATAAAAACGAAATTAAAATAAACTCCGCCGTGGGCACTGGGCAATTAAGAATAAAAAGCAGAACAAAGCCGGTAGTTAAAGGAGCGGCAGTTAAATCTGTTGCTAAAGATTTATATCAGGTAACCATCAGGAAACATAAGAATTATATCATAAAATATAGCCCTCCAGCCCCGTAAAGGGGAGCTAAAGGCATGGTGGCAATAGCGGGTGGAAATTACGATAGGTATAGAGCGAAAAGTCTATAATCTATAGAATTCGAAAATTCAAAGCGCCCCTCTAAGTGGTTGAAGGGTATTGCGTTCGCATAACCTATAGAAAGTCAAAAGCCCCCTTCAGAGGGTTGGGGGTTAAACGCCAATCCGCTGTTCAATCTTCTTCACGCACTTGTACGCTTCTGCAAGGATTACTTCGTTTTCCATGGCTTTATCTGCATTTAGGGCATTTAACATGGAAATGGTTAAACAAGCGATTACTCCGTTACTCCCGGCAAGACCAACCGGAACGGATATGTCGGTTACACCGGAAACAGAATCGCTGTTTTTTACGTAAGAGCCACTTTGTTGAATATCATTCAATGAGCTGAGAAAATCTTCTTGTTGAGGCTTTGCATACTTTTTATAAATCGAATTGTTTTTTAATGTGGTATTCCGTTCGCTTTCTGGCATGTAGGCCAGTAAAACCTTCCCGGAAGCCGTGAGCGGGAGCGGGAACAAGTTGCCTTCCTCTATCGAAAGTGCAATCGGCCCCGGACTTTTTGCATGGATAATCACCATTACCTGGTTCATGTATAAAATACTTAAGTGGCACGACTGGCGGATGGCGTTTGCCAACTCTTCCAACGGAAACTGCGCAGCTTTACGAAGCTCATCAATAGGAGAGTGGCGGTGAGAAAGATAAAACAGCTTCAGCGATAAACGATATTTCCCGGAAACTTCATCACGCAGAATATAACCACGACTCTCCAGGCTCATTAACATCCGATAAATTTCGTTTGGCGTTTTCTCAATGCCTACTGCAATTTCTGTCTGGGAAAGTGGGATAGATTGCGCTGATAAATATTCCAATATATCAAGCCCCTTATCCAGGGCTGGTGCCTGATACTTCGATTCTTTTTCGTTCATACGGGTCTAAATTTGGCTGTAGCAGTTTTTTTACAATTCCAAACATACAAAATGCATTCATATTTATCGCTTACAACATTTTGTATTAATTTAAATACGAAGATATGTTTTCATATTTAAAAAAAACATTTATATTTGAATTGATGCTCAGCGGAAATGCAGATTCATTTCATCATGATGGAAACTGATTCTTTTTCTGCTTCAAGGTATCAATAACCATTTATAAACCCAAATTATTATTGCTTTGCGTGAAATTGGTAACGCGGAGTTAAACATAAAAAAATGAGCAGAATTTTATTTTTTTCCTGGCTATTTTCGATCAGCATTTCGCTGTCTGCGCAAGATATTCAGGTTGCTCAATTATCCTGTGCTTACTTAAATAATCCCATTGGAATAGACACCAGTACTCCGGGTTTAAGTTGGAAATTGCAGTCTAAACAACACAATGTTACGCAAACGGCCTATCAGGTTTTGGTTGCCAGCAGCTTCGGCAACTTGAATAAAAATATCGGTAATGTATGGGATACCAAAAAAGTAGCATCAAATCAATCCATTCAGGTTCATTACAAAGGCTCCAGACTCGTTTCAACACAGAAATATTATTGGAAAGTACGCGTTTGGGATCATTATGGCAAAAGTTCCGGCTGGAGTAAACCCGCTTTTTTCCAAATGGGATTACTGAACAGCACCGACTGGAAAGACGCAAAATGGATAGCCTATGAAAAGTTAGCCGATTCAAATGTCAATGTGCTGCCAACAGATGGGAAGAAAGATAAAAACAATGCAAACAATGTCTTGCCTATGATTCGAAAGGAGTTTAGAGTGGCAAAGCCGATTAAAAACGCAACAATTTTTATTTCGGGCCTCGGCCATTTTGAATTAAGCTTAAACGGAGCCAAAGTTGGAGATGATTTTCTTGCCCCCGGCTGGACAAAATATGATAAAGAAGCATTGTACGTTACCTATGATATCACCAATCAGTTAAAAAAAGGAGCAAATGCGATTGGCGTAATGCTGGGAAATGGTTTTTATTACGTGCCTCCCGTTAAGGGCAGGTACAGAAAGTTGAAGTCGGCATTTGGGTACCCAAAAATGATTTGCCGCCTGAAAATTGAATATACAGATGGAACGTTTGCCAATCTCGTCAGCAACGAAAGCTGGAAAACAGCCCCATCGCCTGTTATCTTCTCCAGTATTTACGGCGGAGAAGATTACGACGCAAATCTCGAACAGAAAGGCTGGAATGCCGCCGGATTTAACGATAGAAGCTGGAAATCATCACTCCTTGTTGATGGTCCGGAATTAAACGCACAGCAAGAAGCACCAGTAAAAGTTTTCGAAACTTTTAACGCTAAAAGTATCCTTCCTACACGAAATAAGGAGTGGGTTTATGATCTGGGACAAAATGCTTCTGCAATTATAGAATTGAAGGTTCGTGGTAAAAAAGGAGATACCATTCGCATTACACCTGCAGAGTTATTGAAGGAAGATGGAACGGTAACTCAGAAAAATACCGGCGGGCCATCGTATTTCACTTACATCCTCAAGGGCAATGGAGTGGAAACCTGGCGTCCAAGATTCTTCTATACCGGCTTCCGCTACCTTCAGGTTAAAGGCGGTGTTCCGGCAGGTAAAGAACACTCATTGCAACAACCGGTTATCGAAGATTTAAGGGGATTGCACATCCGTAATGCCGCGGAAACGGTTGGATCGTTCCGGTCGTCTAATGAATTGTTTAACAAGACATTTACTTTAATTGATTGGTCGATCAAAAGTAATATGATGAGTGTCTTTACCGATTGTCCGCAACGGGAAAAGCTTGGCTGGCTGGAGCAATTGCATTTGATGGGAAAATCGGTAAATTACAACTATGCCACGGCACCTTTGTTTAGAAAGGCCATGGAAGATATGCGCAATTCACAACTTGCCAACGGCCTTGTACCCGAAATTGCGCCTGAATATGTAAAATTTGAATGGGGTGGAGATATGTTCCGCGATTCGCCGGAGTGGGGAAGCAGTTGCATTTTAGTGCCCTGGGATCTATACAAATACTATGGTGATCTGCAAGCGTTAACAGACTATTACCCCGTAATGCAGCGCTATATCAAATATTTAGAATCAAAAGCGAATCAACATATTTTATCTCAGGGTTTGGGCGATTGGTACGATTTAGGTCCGAAGCCACCTGGTGTTTCGCAGCTCACGCCAATGGGCATTACGGCGACAGCTATTTATCATTACGATTTAAAAATTCTTGAAAAAATAGCCGCTTTATTAGGCAAGAAAGAAGATGTTCTGGCTTATTCAAAACTTGCTGCCAAAGTTAGAAAGGCATTTAATGCCAGGTTTTTTAATGCTGAAACGAAGCAATATGGGTCTGGTAGTCAGGCGGCGAATGCAGTGGCCGTTTACATGGAATTGGTTGATGAAAAAGATAAGCAAGCCGTAGTTGAAAATTTGGTAAAGGATATTCAAAGTCATAATAACGGATTAACAGCTGGCGATATTGGTTATCGTTATGTATTACGCGTGCTGGAAGATGCCGGCAGATCGGATGTAATTTTCGATATGAATAGTCGCTCGGATGTTCCGGGTTACGGGATGCAGATTGCCAAGGGAGCAACGGCTTTAACCGAAAGCTGGGCGGCTTTACCAACGGTTTCAAATAATCATTTTATGCTGGGGCATCTAATGGAATGGTTTTACAGCGGTGTGGGTGGCATCCGTCAGGATGAAAATTCAGTAGCATTTAATAAAATCAGAATCGAACCTCATGTAGTTGGTGATTTGACTTCGGCTGATGTGAGTTACGATTCTCCATATGGAAAGATTTCATCTAAATGGCAAAAAATGGATAAAAGTTTCCTGCTTGAAGTTCATATCCCTGTTAATACTACCGCAGATATTTATTTTCCTTCAAAATTGAAACAGACTATCACAGATGAAATTAACCCTAGAATAAGCGGCTTAAAAATTGAAAACGGAAAAGCCAAAATCACAGTTGGTTCAGGGCATTATAAATTTAAGAGTACAGATGAAGAGATGTAAAATTATTTTATTTCTAGTTTTTTGTGCATCTGTTTTATATGCTCAGAATACAGTTTCTCAGGCAGAAATGGAAAAGATTTATCAGGAAATCAAAACGCCTTTTAAATATGGTCTGGTGATGGTTCCAGGTGATAAAGACCATAAAATGGATTGCCCGACTATTTTCAGAAAAGGCAAAGACTGGTACATGACTTACCTGATTTTTAGTGGTAGAGGTTACGAGACCTGGATGGCGAAAAGCAAGGATTTACTGCATTGGGAAAACCTGGGCAAAATAATGTCATTTGGCCATGCAGGCAATTGGGATGATAATCAAAAAGCCGGCTACAATGCATTGCTGGACACGAAATGGGGAGGAAGTTACGGTGTGAGCCAGTTTGATGGCAAATATTGGATGTCATATTTCGGCGGTAAGGAAAAGGGTTACGAAGTAGAGCCGTTATCAATTGGAATGGCCTACGCCCGTAAACATCCATCAATTGTTCAGGAATGGAACCGTTTGGAAAAGCCGGTATTAAGTTCTTCAGATGCTGATGTGCGCTGGTGGGAAAATAGAAACAAGCTTTTTAAAAGCACAGTAATTGAAGATAAAAAGAAACTAACAGGTCACCGTTTCGTGATGTATTACAATGCCGTTGGCGATTCGCTAATGAACAATAAGAAAACCAGATGGTATGAAAGAATCGGGATGGCGGTTTCTGACAATATGATTAATTGGAAGCGTTTTCAAAAAGATCCCGTTGTACATCATCCTGTGGGCATTACCGGCGATGCCGTTATTCAGCAGATGGGAAGCAATTACGTAATGTTTTATTTTGGTGCCTTCTGGCAGGAGAGAAAAGGATCATTTAATCGCTTTGCAGTGTCGAAAGATTTAGTAAACTGGACGGATTGGACAGGTGATAATTTAATTGAATCATCTGAAAAGTACGATGAACTATACGCACATAAATCGTTCGTTATGAAACATAAAGGCATAGTTTATCACTTTTATTGCGCGGTAAACAAATTAGATCAACGCGGAATTGCCGTCGCCACATCGAAAGATTTAGGAAAAAGTAAGGTAGATTTTGTTCAATAATTAGCAATGAGAATAACTCAACTAACATATAAAATATTTGTTTTATCGCTAATGGTGTTTTTGGCATCGGGTAATTGCGAGGCAATTTCTTCTATTCCGGTAATGGCGAGGTCGTTCCAATCATCGTCATTGCGGGGAGGCACTACGAAGCAATCTATTTCGAAAGAGAGATTGCTTAGTCTGATGAAAAATCAGACTCCCAATGACGAAGTACGAAGTAGAACCAGTTTTAACAAAGACTGGAAATTCTTTTTAGGCGATGAACCGGGTGCAAGATCTCCTGCTTTTACGGATACGAAATGGCGTAAATTAACCCTGCCACATGATTGGAGCATCGAAGGGAAATTTGATCAAAAAAATCCTGCGAAACCAGAGGGCGGAGGTTTACCAACAGGAATTGGTTGGTACAGGAAAGAATTTAATGCACCTGCAAACTTTGCGAACAGATTGATCACACTCGAATTCGATGGCGTCTATAAAAACAGCGAAGTGTGGATCAATGGAAAATACCTGGGTAAACGCCCGTACGGCTACAGTTCTTTCTCTTATGAGATCAGCAAATATTTAAAATCCGGAAAAAATCTCATCGCGGTTAAGGTTGATAATTCTGCTCAACCAGATTCCCGCTGGTATTCCGGTTCAGGCATTTACCGGAATGTATGGTTAACCTCAGCTGCTAAAATTTCTGTTGCCAAATGGGGCACATTTGTATCAGCAGCGCAATCCGGAAGTGTAAAAATCGAAACACAAATTCAAAATAAAACACTAAAATCTCAGTCGGTTTTGGTAGCTCATACAATTTATGATCCTAATGGAAAGTTAGTTCTGAAAACCAAACTGCAATCGCTTAAGCTAGATACTTCGGGTAGGACGATCATCAGTGAGACCCAAATTTCCAACCCCATACTGTGGTCAGTTGCAAATCCGAAGCAATATAGCATGCAGACTCAAATTTTGCAGAACAATAAATTAATTGATACCTACGAGACCAAATTCGGCATCCGGGGTTTCCAATTTGATGCGGAAAAGGGCTTTTCCTTGAACGGAAAACCAATGAAAATTTTAGGCGTTTGCCTGCATCACGATTTAGGGGCGCTCGGTGCGGCCGTGAATATTCGGGCAATGGAACGCCAATTGGAGATAATGAAGGAAATGGGTGTGAATGCCATTCGAACTGCCCATAACCCGCCGGCACCTGAGTTTTTAGATTTGTGTGATAAAATGGGTTTCCTGGTGATGGATGAAGCTTTCGACATGTGGGCGAAAAAGAAAACTAAAAATGATTATCATCTAAACTTCCCTGAATGGCATAAAACAGACCTGGAAGATATGATTGTTCGCGACAGAAATCATCCATCCATCATTCTTTGGAGCATCGGCAATGAAATCCGTGAGCAATTTGACAGCACTGGCACCGCAATTACAAAAGAACTGGTTTCGATCGTAAAAAGCCTGGATAAAACCCGTCCCGTAATTTCAGCTTTAACAGAGACCAAAGCAGAAAAGAATTTTATTTATCAGGCAAGCGCCCTGGATATTTACGGTTTAAATTACAATCACAAGTTATATAAAGATTTTCTAAAAAACTATCCGGGTGTTAAATTCCTGGCAACGGAGACTACCTCAGCGCTGGAAACCCGTGGATTTTATGATACGGCAGATACCATCCGGCGCTGGCCAAAAGATGGCAAAACGAAATTTACCGAAGGAAACAAAGCGTGGTCGGCTTCTTCTTATGATAATGTTTCTGCTTATTGGGGTTCTACACATGAAGAAACCTGGAAGGAAGCAAAGAAATACGATCATGTTTCGGGTTTGTTCGTATGGACCGGATTCGATTACCTTGGCGAACCATTGCCTTATGCATGGCCGGCCAGAAGCTCTTATTTCGGAATTGTTGATTTGGCAGGATTCCCGAAAGATTCTTATTACATGTATCAAAGCGAATGGACGAACAAGCCAGTGCTTCACATCTTACCGCACTGGAACTGGGAGCAGGGTAAATCAGTAGAAGTCTGGGCCTATTATAACCATGCTGATGAAGTTGAATTGTACCTCAACGGGAAGTCTTTAGGTAAAAAATCGAAGCAAAATGATGATTTACATGTGCTTTGGAACGTAAACTTCGAGCCTGGAACATTGAAAGCCGTATCCCGAAAAAGTGGAAGAGATATTTTAACCCGTGTAGTGAAAACAGCCGGCGCAGCCGCTAAAATAGAACTGGTAGCAGACCGGAATAATATAAAAGCTGATGGAAAAGATTTGTCATTCATCACCGTTAGGATTTTAGATGCAGCAGGAAACGTGGTGCCTGATGCAGAAAATTTAATTGATTTTAAGGTAGAAGGAAATGGATTTATTGCAGGTGTTGATAACGGTTTCCAGGCAAGTTTAGAACCGTTCAAGGCCAGTTACCGGAAAGCATTTCATGGTTTATGTTTAGCCATATTGCAATCAACCGAAAAGGTGGGCGTAATTAAATTAACGGCAACCTCATCAGGATTGTCAAAGGCTTCGATTGTAGTTAAAACTGGAAAATGATTGGAATCAAATTAAAAATAAATTTTACCGGGAACCAAAGAAGAATATAAATAAAGATTAAGTGGAGAAGACAATTAATTTAAAAGGAATAACCTGGAACCACAGCCGTGGGCTTTTACCTATGGTGGCAACAGCGCAGCGGTTTTCAGAATTGCATGCAAATGTTCACATCACCTGGGAGAAACGGAGTTTGCAGCAATTTGCAGATTTCTCTATTCAGGAGCTGGCTGAACGATTTGATTTATTGGTAATCGATCATCCCTGGGCAGGTTTTGCAGCTAAAACTAAATCAATCCTGCCTTTGGATTTCTACCTTTCTGATGAATATTTGAAAGACCAAAAAGAAAATTCTGTTGGTCAGTCTTACGAAAGTTATACTTACGATGGCCATTTATGGGCTTTACCAATTGATGCGGCAACTCCGGTAGCCGCATCGCGACCAGATTTACTTGCTGATAAAGAATTACAATTGCCAAAATCATTCGAAGATTTGTTAGTACTTGCCGATAAAGGCTTGGTTGCTTTTGCCGGAATTCCGATAGATGTTTTGATGAACTTTTATACCCTTTGTTGTTCGCTTGGGGAAGACCCTTGTCAGAACGACGGTGAGGTGATTTCTGAGGCGACTGGTACTAAAGCTTTAGAAATGTATCGCGAATTGGCCTCGAAAATAGATCCGGCTAATTTTAATAGAAACCCGATCCAGGTTTATGAAGCGATGACATTAACCGATAATATTGCTTATTGTCCGTTTGCGTATGGTTATTCCAATTACGCTAGAACCGGCTATGCACGAAAGGTGCTTCATTTTCATGATATGATTTCGATAGATGGTAAAACAAATTTGAGAAGTACTTTGGGCGGAACGGGACTGGCCATTTCATCTAAGTGTGAGGAGCCGGATATGGCCGCCAAATATGTCGAATTTGTAGGCTCTCCGGCCTGCCAGTCTGCATTGTTTTTTGAAAGTGGCGGTCAGCCTGGGCATTTAAGCGCCTGGCAAAACGAAGAAGTAAATCGCCAAAGCAAGAATTATTTTTCAAACACTTTGCCTGCTTTAGAACGTGCATTTCTTCGTCCACGGTACCATGGGTCCATGTTTTTTCAAGATCATGCCGGCGATGTGGTGCGGAATTATCTAATGAATGGCGACGATGAAAAACAGGTGTTAACCGCACTGAATGAATTATACCAAAAATCTAAAAGTTTAGTACTATCATGAACAGGCCATTAGAAGGACTTTTAGTTTTGGAGTTTTGCCAGTTTTTGGCGGGACCTTCAGCTGGGCTAAAATTAGCTGATCTGGGAGCAAGGGTAATTAAAATTGAGCGACCTAAAACGGGCGATGCCTGCCGTCAGTTATCCATTAAAAATCTATTTGTTGATGAAGATAGCCTGCTTTTCCATACCATTAACAGAAACAAAGAAAGCTATGCAGCCGATTTAAAAAATGCGGAAGATCTTGAGAAGTTAAAAAAGCTCATGAGCAAGGCTGATGTAATGACCCATAACTTTCGTCCGGGGGTGATGGAGAAAATTGGACTGGATTATGCTAATGTTCAATTAATCAATCCTAAAATTATCTATGGAATAGTTACTGGCTATGGAAATGAAGGGCCATGGAAAAATAAACCCGGACAGGATTTGCTGGTGCAATCTGTTTCAGGGTTAACGTTTTTGTCTGGAGTAGATACCGACGGACCTGTTCCTTTTGGCTTATCAGTTTCTGATATCATGTGCGGAAACCATTTGGCACAAGGCATTATGGCGGCCTTAATCAAAAGGGCAAAAACAGGTAAGGGTGTTCTGGTTGAGGTTAGTTTGCTTGAATCGATTTTAGATGTACAGTTTGAGGTACTCACCACTTACTTAAATGATGGTGGGAAACTGCCCGATCGTAGTGGCGCAAAAGGAAGTGCACATGCCTACCTGAGCGCACCTTATGGCATGTACGAAACCAACGATGGTTATATTGCTATGGCGATGGGAAACCTGCCGAACATTTGTGCGATCATCAATTGTGAGATTTCAGATTTATACGTTGAAGCCGGCTCCGCATTTGAAAACCGCGATAAATTAATCGTGCGCTTAGCTGAAACCTTTAAACAAAAGAATACGAAAGATTGGGTTGATTTGCTGGAAGCACATGATATCTGGTGTGCTGAAGTGTTGAACTATCAAACTGCAACGTCCTTAGAAACTTATAAAAATCTGGATATTGAACAGCAGATATCTTTAGGCAATGGAAAGAATATTAAAACAACTGTAAGTCCGATTCGCCTGGATAATGAGAAATTATTTGCAGCGAAAGCAGCACCGAAGTTAGGATTAAATACTACTGCTGTTGATCAAGAGTTCAAATTGAATGGACCAGGTGCTAGTCGAGATTTATAATCTCGTCTGCTATACCTGAGGATTTTAAATCCTCAATTGAAAAAAACTTAGTTGTCATTTCGACTGAAGTGCAACGAAATGGAGAAATACTTTGAATATATACTGATCATGTTCAAAGATATTTCCACTGCTGTGATGACGGCACTAGTTAGTCGAGATTTGTAATCTCGTCTGCTATACCTGAGGATTTTAAATCCTCAATTGAAGAAAACTTAGTTGTCATTTCGACTGAAGTGCAACGAAATGGAGAAATCTATGAATATATACTGATCATGTTCAAAGATATTTCCACTGCTGTGATGACGGCACTAGTTAGTCGAGATTTGTAATCTCGTCTGCTATACCTGAGGATTTTTAATCCTCAATTGAACAAAACATTGGTTGTCATTTCGACTGAAATGCGACGAAATGGAGAAATACTTTGAATAGGTATGATCATGTTCAACGATCTCTCTGCTGCAGTCGGGATGACGGCATTAGTTAGTCGAGATTTATAATCTCGTCTGCTATACCTGAGGATTTTAAATCCTCAATTGAACAAAACATTGGTTGTCATTTCGACTGAAATGCAACGAAATGGAGAAATACTTTGAATAGGTATGATCATGTTCAACGATCTTTCTGCTGCAGTCGGGATGACGGCATTAGTTAGTCGAGATTTATAATCTCGTCTGTTATACCTGAGGATTTTAAATCCCCAATTGAACGAGTCGGGTAAAAAGAGACTCGCATGATATTAAAAAAATTAATTATGAGACCGCTTGAAGATTATTTAGTTATCGATTTCAGTCAGTTCCTTTCCGGGCCGTCTGCAAGCTTGCGTTTAGCAGATATGGGTGCCCGTGTAATTAAAATTGAGCGTTTAGGTGTTGGCGATATTTGCCGCACACTTTACACCTCTAACCTGATTATGAATGGCGAATCTTCGGTGTTCCATGCCATCAATAGGAACAAGGAAAGTTTTGAAGTCGACTTAAAAAGCGAAGAAGGCTGTGATATGGTTCGTGAGCTCCTGAAAAAAGCCGATGTTATGATTCATAATTTTCGTCCGGGCGTAATGGAACGCTTGGGATTTGATTATCCATCAGTTATCGCCTTAAATCCAACAATTATTTATGGAGAAATTTCAGGCTACGGAACGGAAGGCGAGTGGCGCAATAAACCTGGTCAGGATTTGCTTTTGCAGTCTGTTACCGGTTTAACTTCGCTTACCGGCAATGCAGATAGCGGGCCGGTGGCAATGGGATTATCAATAGTCGATATGCTGGCGGGCGCGCATCTGGCGCAAGGCTTACTAGCTTGTTTGTATCGCAGAGCGATAAAAAAAGAAGGGGGTTTCGTGCAAATCAGCATGATGGAATCGGCTTATGATTTTCAGTTCGAAACCGTTACTGCATTTTTAAACGATGGAGGCGAATTGCCGCAACGCTCCGAAAAAAATAATGCAAACGCCTATCTGGGTGCACCTTATGGGATTTATGAAACAAGTGATGGTCACCTCGCATTGGCGATGGGCTCAATCCCCCAACTCGGCCAGTTACTTGGTTGCCATGCGCTATTAAGCTACACAAATATCGAAGAAGCGTTTGATAAGCGGGATGAGATTAAAGCCATTCTAGCTGGTCATTTGCGTACCGGAACTACAGCAACATGGCTTTCAAAACTGGAACCTGCAGATATCTGGTGTTCAGACGTATTAAACTGGAATGCGCTAATGGCCCACGATGGTTTCAAAGTGTTGGAGATGATCCAGGAAGTAGAGATGGTTGATGGCTATCAATATAAAACCACGAGATGTCCGATTCGGATTGATGGAGAATTGCTAACTTCGGCAAAAGGTTCACCAAAACTGGGCCAGGATAATGAGCAAATCATAAGAGAGTTTATCACGCAGAAAACCATTGCAAATGCCTAACCAAGTAGATACTTTCAGAATAGCCGTGCGGAAATTTGGTCCCTTCGAAACTGCCATGCAGAAGTTTTGGGATCAGTTTTGTGTTGCTTCTGGCTGTGAGTGGAAACTGGAGCTGGTGATCATGGACTTGCACGAGCTTTACGAAACTACCATCACCAATCAAGGCCTGGCAAATGGCGATTTTGACATCGCCCATATCAATACCAACTGGGTTTACGAAGGATATTTGAATCATGCTTTCGAATTACTGAATCCATATATCAATACAAAAAAGCCTGCCGATTTTCCGAATGGGTGGAGCAAATCGCTACTGTCGCTGCAACGTTTCGGCTGGGAAGTAGTAGGTTTGCCTTTTCATGATGGTCCGGAGTGTTTTATTTACAGGAAAGATTTATTTGAAAGTGAAGCAGAACAAGCCGGCTACTTAAAGCAGTATGGAAAAACGCTGGAAGTGCCTAAAACCTGGGAAGATTTTTATCAGGTAGCGCAGTTTTTTAACCGTCCGGAAGATCGTTTATATGGAAGTATTTTTGCCTGTTATCCCGATGGGCACAATACGGTATTTGATTTTTGCCTGCAATTGTGGACAAGGGGCGGAACTTTGATTGATCAGGGGGGAGCTATTCAAATTAATTCGCAGGCAGCCATTGATGGTTTAGATTTCTATCGAACCATCATAAACGACAGCACTGCTGTTCATCCGAAATCGGCAGAATTCGAATCGGTAGCGGCCGGAATTGCTTTCGCAAATGGTGAAGCCGCGATGATGATCAATTGGTTTGGTTTCGCAGCAATGTGTGAAGTAGACCCAAATTCAAAAGTGAAAGGGAAGGTTGGTGTAGAGCTATTGCCTGCGGCTGTGGGGAAAGAATCAGCATCTTTAAATGTGTATTGGCTCTATACCATCGGCAAAGGCAGTAAGAATAAAGACCTTGCTTATGAATTTTTGAGGTTCGTAACCGATGTTGAGCAGGATAAACTGTTAACGCTGGAAGGCGGAATAGGATGCCGGATTTCTACCTGGAAAGATGAAGAAGTAAATGAAATTATTCCCTACTATTATAAATTAGAAAAATTACATGAGGTGGCTAACATGCTTCCTCAACATAAAAACTGGACTTTAATTGCCAAAATAATTGATGAAATGGTTTTGAAAGCAATCAATACAAATGAAGAATCTTTACTGTTAATTGAGCAGGCACAAAACCAAATTAACAAATTGAATTAAATGAGCATCGAGATCAAATATAAACCAGAGCTACCCGAAAAAAAGCAACCCATTATCATCATTGGGGCAGGCGGAATTGTGGCTGACGCACATCTGCCGGCGTATAAAATTGCAGGTTTCGAGGTTTTTGGAATCGTAAACAGAACCAAAGAACGGGCACAAAAACTTGCCGGTGCTTTTGGTATTCCGAATGTATTTAATACGGTTGCGGAGGCGGTTTTAGCTGCTCCAGAAAATGCAGTGTACGATTTAACCATCATGCCAGAGCAGTATGTTGAAACTTTAAAACAGTTACCCGATGGAAGTGCAGTGCTGATTCAAAAGCCAATGGGCGATGATTTTGCACAGGCAAATGAAATTCTGGAGCTTTGCAGATCAAAGCATTTCAAAGCCGCTATTAATTTTCAATTGCGCTTTGCGCCTTTTGTGAGTGCTGCAAAATACCTGATTGATAAAGGTTTAATTGGCGAATTGTATGATATGGAAGTTCGGGTAACGATTAAAACACCATGGGAAATTTTTCCTCACGTCATTATTCATCCGCGGTTGGAAATTCAGTACCACAGTATTCACTATGTAGATTTAATCAGGTCCTTTTTAGGAAATCCAGAATC
Organism: Pedobacter petrophilus; assembly: GCF_009674725.1. Classification (GTDB taxonomy): domain Bacteria; phylum Bacteroidota; class Bacteroidia; order Sphingobacteriales; family Sphingobacteriaceae; genus Pedobacter; species Pedobacter petrophilus. The sequence continues at coordinate 71,890 of NZ_WKKH01000016.1, forward strand.
TGTATTGGCAAAGACGTTGAAGCATCCTGCAAAGAAATTGTCTTCATCCCGCTCAACAATTCTAATGGATTATGGCGATACCATGCATGCCGTAATCAACACCAATCACGATCATGATTTTGGTCCGGATCACCAGGAAAGTTATATCAAATGGGAGGGAACGAAAGGTGCAATTGTAGCTAAAATCGGTTTGTTGATGGATTATCCTCACGGTGTGCCAGACGTTTTTGAATATTGTATCGTAGAAGATGGAAAATCTCCAGAATGGCAAACGGTAAAATTAGCAGGATCCTGGTTTCCGGAAGCATTTATTGGAACAATGGCAAATCTGATGCGGTATAACGAAGGCGCTACAGATGTGCTGCATACAAGCGTTGAAGATGTGATTCAAACGATGGCCGTGGTGGAAAGTGCTTATCAATCAAGTGACATCGGAGGAGTTAAAGTTAGGTAATGAGGTTTGGGTGAAGAATCACAAACATAGCCCCTGGCTTCAGTCAGGGGGGGATTAAGAGTTAACACAAAAAATATTAAAATGTATTTCAAATCAATCTTTTTCGAAGATTACCAGTTACAAGATAAGCGTGTTACGTTAGGTAGAACGATAACGGAAACTGATTTCGTGGTTCATGCCGGTCATACAGGCGATTTCTTTCCACATCATATGGATGCAGAATGGTGTGCTACGCAGCCTTTTAAACAGCGGATAGCGCACGGAACCATGATTTTTAGTATTGGTATCGGATTAACGGCATCAGAAATTAATCCTGAGGCAATGTCAAAAGGATATGATAAATTGCGTTTTGTAAAACCTGTCTTTATTGGAGATACGATTCATTCAGAAATCACCATTTCTGAAAAAGCAGAAAGTAAAAGACCGGAATACGGTACCGTAACTGAGCACGTAGAAATAATTAACCAGCACGGAGAAGTGGTACTCGTTTGCGACCATCTACTGGTAGTTAAAAAAGTTCACTTGTTCATTAGTCAACATGCTTAATAAGAGTTTTAATAATGAACCAATGCACAATGAACGTATTGATACCAATGAGCTAATGAACCAATAAACAATTAAACCAATTCAACCAAATATAATGAACCACAACACACAGCCAGAAATTGTAACTGAGGGCGATCCCTCATCAGGAAAGAAATATTTATTGCCGTTTATTCTCGTAGTGAGCTTGTTTTTTCTCTGGGGAATGGCCCATAATCTGGATTCAGTTTTGATCCCGCATTTAAAAAAAGCTTGTAATCTAAGTAATAGTCAATCAACATTAATTGATACTTCTGTTTTCTTTGCCTACTTTTTAATGGCTATCCCTGCGGGAATGATTTTGAAAAAATGGGGCTATAAAGCAACCATGATTTCAGGATTATTAGCATTTGCATTTGGTGCCTTCCTATTTGTACCTGCAGCAAATAACCTTTCATACCTCACGTTTTTAATTGCACTTTTTATTATTGGTTGTGGTTTAACCATGCTAGAAACCTCTGCAAATCCCTACGCGGCAGTTTTAGGCGACCCATCCAAAGCAACAAGCAGATTAAATTTAGCAGCATCTTTTAATGGTTTAGCGGCAATGGTTGCGCCCGTAATTGGCGGTTTATTTATCCTTTCTGGAAAATCACATACTAAGGAAGAGCTTGCGGCAATGACAGACGCCAGCAGAAATAGCTATTTCCTGGAAGAGGCCGCTTCTGTTAAAACTCCTTACATTACATTAGGAATCATTTTATTGGTTATAGCTGTCATATTTTATTTTATTCATCTACCCGAAATCAAAACAAAAAGTGTTGATGGTGAGGCGAATGGTAACTTTTTCGGCGCATTACGGCATAAACATTTGAGGTGGGCGGTAGTTGCCCAGTTTTTCTATGTGGGTGCACAAGTTTGTGTTACCAGCTTCTTTATCAGAATGGCACAACAAGGGGGTGGTTTTGATGAGAAAACAGCGGCATCCTATTTAGCTATTTATGGATTTTTGTTTACCGCTGGTCGTTTTGCAGGAACTGCACTTTTACAATTTATCGCATCAAACAAGCTGCTGGCAATTTATGCTGTTGTATCCATTTTACTTTGTTTAGTGGCTATTTTAGGGCAAGGTTCTTATGTAGTTTATGCGTTGGGCGCTATTGGTTTCTTTATGTCAATTATGTTTCCAACCATTTTTGCTTTGGGTATTGATGGAATTGGCGATGATACCAAACCAGGCTCTTCCTGGTTAATCATGTCGATTGTTGGTGGTGCAATTTTGCCATTTGGAATGGGAAGTTTAATCGATCGGTACGGCGATAACATTCAAATTGGTTACAGCATTCCATTGGTTTGCTTTGTTGTAGTGCTTTATTTTGGATTAAAAGGCTACAAAGTCGCTCATAAATAAAATTATTAAGTCTTCATTGCGACGTACGAAGCAATCTGATTTTAATTGTCGGATAGATTGCATCATATCTCGAAATGAAGAAAATGAAAAATTAAAATGAAATTAAGGTTTAGTAAAATTCTTTTGATTGCCTTACTGATCAGCTTTAGCTTTTCTGCAAGCGTTTATGCGCAACAAAATGAAAATGCGAAACCTTGGGTGTTCTGGTATTGGGTAAAGGGAGCAGTTTCCAAAGCGGGCATCACTGCTGATTTAGAAGCAATGAAAACCAATGGAATAGGGGGCGCTTACTTAATGAGTATTCAGGGGCCTGATAAAACACCCGTATATACTCCGCCAGCAATTCAACTTACACCAGAATGGTGGCAAATGGTGGAGTTTGCTATGGCTGAAGCCAAGCGACTGAATTTGAAGTTAGGCATGCATGTAAGCGATGGTTTTGCACTTGCAGGTGGGCCCTGGATAACCCCAGAATTATCGATGCAGAAAGTAGTTTGGTCAAAAATAATAATCAATAGTTCAACTCCTAAAGCTAAGTTACCTAAACCCATACATAAAGAAAATTATTATAAAGATATTGCCGTTTACGCTTACCGGTCGCCAGTTGGCGAAAGCATTTCTACAAGAACCGTAGTGCCGAAAATTACGGCAAGTAATGGGGCAGATGCCACCGGTTTAATACTACCTGGAAATAAGAAAAACTTCGCTTCGAATGAGCCCTGTTATATTCAGTACGAATTCGAAAAGCCATTTACCTGTAGGTCGGTAAGCATCAAAATCAGCGGAAACAACTATCAGGCGCAACGATTAGCCATCGAAGTGAGTAATGATGGAAAAAAGTATCGTTCTATCGGTCGTTTAGAGCCGCCACGTCATGGCTGGCAAGACACCGATGAAGATGTTACGCATTCTATTGTACCTGTAACTGCCAGGTTTTTCAGGTTTATTTATGACAAAAAAGGATCTGAACCCGGCGCAGAAGATTTAGATGCAGCGAAGTGGAAACCTTCTTTAAAACTGGTCAATCTGGAATTATCCTCAGCGGCCCAAATCAATCAATACGAAGGTAAAAATGGCTCAGTTTGGCGGGTAAGCAAAAGGAGCACTGCACAGCAGATTGCTAAAGACCTGTGCGTTCCCTTAAATAAAATAATCAACCTAACAGATAAATTAAATCCTGATGGAACGTTAAACTGGAAAGTCCCAAAAGGCAACTGGACGGTTCTGAGAATCGGACATACTTCGACCGGACACACCAACGCAACCGCTGGCGGTGGAATGGGTTTAGAATGTGATAAGTTTAATCCGGAAGCAGTAAAACTGCAGTTTAATCATTGGTATGGTGAAGCCCTTAAGCACGGCGGACCAGAAATTGCCAAAAAAGTTTTAAGTGTTTTTCATGTAGATAGCTGGGAATGTGGCAGCCAGAACTGGTCGCCGGTATTCAAAGCCGAGTTCTTAAAACGCAGAGGTTACGACCTAACACCTTATTTACCCATCATAACCGGATTGCCCGTTGAAAGTGCAAAAGTATCTGAGGATTTTCTATATGATGTAAGAAAAACGATTTCAGAACTGGTTGTCGATCAGTTTTATAAAACGTTAGCTAAGCTTGCAAAGGAGCAGGGTGTAACTTTTACCGCAGAAAGCATAGCACCTACAATGATGAGTGATGGTCTCATGCATTATAAAACTGTCGATGTGCCCATGGGCGAATTCTGGTTAAACAGTCCCACGCACGATAAGCCAAACGATATGCTCGATGCCATTTCCGGTGCACATATCTATGGTAAAAATATTATCCAGGCAGAAGCTTTTACCACTGTTCGGATGGATTGGAATGAAAATCCGGGAAATATGAAAACCCTGCAGGATCGGAATTACGCGCTGGGAATCAATAAATTGGTTTATCATGTGTTTACCCAAAACCCGTGGACGGATAGAAAACCTGGAATGACTTTAGATGGCGTGGGTTTATACTTTCAACGCGATCAAACCTGGTGGAAATTAGGAAAAGCATGGGTTGATTATGCAGAACGTACGCAGAATTTGCTGCAACAGGGTAAACCTATAATAGATATTGCAGTTTTTACCGGCGAAGAGTTGCCTCGCCGTTCGGTTTTACCGGATAGATTGGTTGAAACCTTACCCGGAATTTTTGGCGCTAAAGTGGTAGAATCTGAAAAAAAACGTTTGGCAAATGTTGGCGAGCCCTTAAGGCAAATTCCGGCAGGTGTTACGCATTCTGCAAACATGGCCGACCCTCAAAATTGGGTAAACCCACTCCACGGTTATGCTTATGATAGCTTTAATCCCGATGTATTGCACAGTGCAACCGTTAAAGACGGAAATGTAGTTTTCGGGAGTGGCGCAACCTATCAGATTCTGGTCTTTACCGGTTCACTAAAACTAAATCCCAACTATCAGTATATTAGCTATGAAACATTGAAAAAACTCTCAGATCTCATTCATTCCGGAGCTAAAGTAATTGTAGCAGATAAGCCTTTGTACCAATCTGGAATAAAGCAGGTGAGTCAATCAGTATTTAATCATCTCGTAGAAACAATTTGGTCTGGACACTTTACTGCTGTTCAGCAAGGCGATCAAACTTTAGCAGTGAAGAAACTAGGCGCTGGTACGGTTTTTAAAGCACCTTTTTATGGTGAAAATTTCAATCAGCTGGGTGTAGAGAAAGATCTTTATGTGCTTGAAAATGGAAATGATGATGCAGCTAAAGTGGCCTTTTTTCATCGCTCGGCTGACAGCCAGGAGATTTATTTTATTTCTAATCAAATAGATACCGAAAGAAATTTAGCACTCTCTTTCAGGGTTAGTGGAATGGTTCCTAAATTATATGATGCGGTAAGCGGGCAATACAGCCAAATTAAAAACTGGTCTGCCTCAAATGGCCGGATAAATTTGAGCCTTAGGTTTGCGCCAAATCAATCGCTGTTTGTCATTTTTGAACCTTCCACAGCCAGCAAAGCAACTGGCAAAGGCCAGAATTGGTCAACTTTCAGAACTATTCATAAGCTTTCAAAAGACTGGCAGGTACAATTCGATCCTGCTTATGGCGGCCCTGCAAAACCAGTTATATTTCACGAATTAACCGACTGGACTAAAAATGCCGATAGTGCCATCCGGTATTATTCAGGTACAGCAACTTACGCCAGTAAATTTAATTATCAGGGCGATACACCAAATACCTGGATAGACCTAGGTGGTTTTTCCGCTATGGCAGAAGTAAAAATTAATGGCATATCCTGTGGTACCTTGTGGACGGCTCCCTTCAGACTAGACGTAAGTAAGGCGATCAGAAAAGGGGAGAATGAAATTACGATTGAGGTTGTAAATACCTGGGCTAATCGTTTAACTGGAGATAATAAATTACCTGAAGATAAAAGAATTACAAAAACAACTGCACCATTCCGTTTAGAAGGTAAACCCTTAAATCCTGCCGGATTATTCGGACCAGTGGTTATTCAAATTGAAGAAAAATGATGAGGAATTTAGTAATGATAAAAAAGGTTAAGGCGAGGTACTTTGACGCAGGCAAATTTCAGTTTCTGAAAAATCTTGTGCTCATCGTCATTCCGAGCGTAGCCGGGAAATCTTCGAATTTTGTAATAAGCTTCGTTCAAAGATTTCTCTATTTCGCTGCGCTCCAGTCGAAAAGACGGGTATACTCTTCGTTCCTTCTTCAATCTAAATATGGGGCAACCTTCGGACTACTAATCTTACTTTCTCCGGGATTAAATGTAAAAGCGCAGGACAAGGCTTTAGTGAATACATCCAATAGTCCTTATGCCAGGTTGCACAGCATCAATATGAGCGATGTAACATGGACAAAAGGTTTTTGGGCAGATCGTTTTAAAGTGGCTACAGAAACCATGGTGCCAAACATGTGGGCGATTTATAATGATCCAAAAATCAGCCATGCTTTTAAGAACTTCGAAATTGCAGCTGGGTTAGATACGGGTTCGCACTCCGGACCATCGTTTCACGACGGTGACTATTATAAAACTTTAGAAGCCGTTGCGGTACTTTATGCCTCCACAAAAGATCCAAAACTGAACGCAATGATGGATAAGGCCATTGTGGTCATTGGGAAATCGCAACGGGAAGATGGTTATATCTACACCAAAGCGATGATTGATCAGCGTAAAACAGGTGCTAGTAATCAATTTCAGGATCGGTTGAGTTTTGAATCGTACAATATAGGTCATTTGATGACTGCCGGATGCATTCATTATCGTGCTACCGGCAAAACTACATTGCTTAACATCGCTAAAAAAGCAACCGATTATCTCTATAAGTTTTATAAATCAGCGTCTCCAACTTTAGCACGGAATGCCATTTGCCCCTCGCATTATATGGGAGTAGTGGAGATGTACCGCACCACGAAAGAGCCTCGATACCTGGAACTGGCCAACCACCTTATTGCCATCAAAGGTAAAATAGAAGATGGTACAGATGACAATCAGGACCGGATTCCCTTTCTGCAACAAACAAAAGCCATGGGACATGCAGTCAGGGCAAATTATTTATATGCTGGCGTTGCCGATTTATATGCAGAAACCGGTAAAGAATCGTTGCTTAAAACATTGAATTTAATGTGGGATGATGTCAATCAGCACAAAATGTACATCACCGGCGGTTGCGGATCACTTTACGATGGCACATCGCCCGATGGTACTTCATATAATCCTGCCGATGTTCAGAAAATCCATCAGGCTTTCGGTCGCGATTACCAGTTGCCCAATTTTACGGCTCATAACGAAACTTGCGCCAATATTGGGAATGTGCTTTGGAACTGGCGAATGTTGCAAATTACCGGCGATGCCAAATATGCAGATGTGATGGAACTGGCGCTACATAACAGTGTTTTGTCCGGCATTAGCCTGGATGGAAAGAATTTTTTATACACCAATCCACTCGCTCAGTCTGATGATTTACCTTTCAAACAACGTTGGTCTAAAGATCGCGTGCCTTACATCGGCCTGTCTAATTGCTGTCCTCCAAACGTAGTTCGTACCATTGCAGAAGTCAGTAATTATGCTTATAGTGCTTCTGATAAAGGATTGTGGTTCAACTTATATGGTGAAAATAACTTAACAACGAAATTAAGTGACGGCAGTGGAGTTTCTTTAAGTCAGGAAACAAATTATCCATGGGATGGTAAAATAAAAATCAGTGTTAACGAAACGACTAACAAAGCCTATTCGATGTTCCTCAGAATTCCAGCCTGGACGCATGATGCACAGATTTTGATCAATGGGGAAGCGCAGCATATCAAGGCTACTTCGGGTGCTTATGCAGAAGTAAACCGCGCTTGGAAAAAGGGCGATGTAATAGAATTGAACCTCCCGATGGAGGCGACGCTGATAGAAGCAAACCCTTTGGTTGAAGAAAACAGAAATCAAATTGCCGTGAAACGCGGTCCGGTTGTATATTGCCTGGAATCGACTGACTTGCCAGGCCAAAGTATTTTCAACACGTTTATACCGGCTTCAACTAAATTTGAAGCAAAGGCCATAACTATCAGTGGTGCTGAAATGATGAGTTTAGTGGGTACTGCAAAAATGGTTGCAGATAATACCTGGAAAAATGTGTTGTACAGACCAGTCGAGCGCAAGAATATGGAGAAGGAAATTAGATTAGTTCCTTATTTTGCCTGGGGCAACCGCGGGCATTCGGAAATGTCTGTCTGGTTACCGGTTAGTCGGTAAACAGCTTGGGAATTTTTATGCAGTTCGTCATGCTGAATTTATTTCAGCATCTTAACTGCAAATAAGACCCTGAAATGAACGGTGCAGCCCTCGTGAATACCAAAAAACAGTATAGTAAAAATGAAAAATTCAGGGTGACGAATGCTTTAAAACCATAAAATTAATATGAAATTAAAACTTACGATATTTTTAAATCTTGCTTATTGCCTCGTTGCATCTGCCACGGTCAAACCCGCTTCAATTTTTACCGATCACATGGTGCTCCAGCAGCAAAGTGAAGTGGCCATTTGGGGTTGGGCAAAACCATCTTCGAGCGTGAGAGTAAAAACCTCATGGAATAAAAAAACTTATAAAATCACAGCCGGTCAGGATGGAAAATGGGGGGTAAAAGTAGCTACGCCTAAAGCCGGCGGCCCATACGAAATGGAATTCGATGATGGGGAGAAGTTGGTTTTAAAAGATATCCTGATTGGTGAAGTTTGGTTCTGTGGCGGGCAATCGAACATGGAAATGCCGATGAAAGGCTTTAAAAGTCAGCCCATTGTAGGTTCTGCCGAAGCGATTCTGAAATCTACAAACAAAAACATCCGGTTATATACTGTCCCACGCTCTTCAATTACCGAAAAACAAGACAATAGCAAACCTTCTCAATGGAAAATGGCCGAACCAGAAGCCGTGTCGAATTTTAGTGCAACAGGGTATTTCTTTGGCAAGTTGCTGAGTGAAGTGTTAACGGTTCCTATCGGGATCATCAATGATAGTTATGGTGGGTCAACAATCGAAGCGTGGATGTCGCCCGAAGATTTAAAACCCTTTCCAGAGATTAAAATCCCATCTAAAGGAGACTCCATAAAAGAAGTAAGCCGCACGCCAACCACATTATACAACGGCATGTTATACCCCGTAATTGGTTATAGCATAAAGGGCGCAATCTGGTACCAGGGCGAATCCAACTTTGAAAGACCAGATCAATATGAAAAACTCTTCCCGGCAATGGTTTCCAGCTGGCGCGAACATTGGAAGATTGGTGAGTTTCCTTTCTATTATGCGCAGATCGCGCCTTTTAGCTACAATTATTCCACTGCTGGTAAAGGAACGAAGATTAACAATTCTGCTTTTATCAGAGATGCACAGCGCAAGTCGTTATCCACGATCTCCAATTCCGGCATGGCCGTATTGTTGGATCTGGGCGAAGAAAACTCCATTCATCCTGCCAATAAAAAGCAAGGCGGTGAAAGGTTGGCTTATCTGGCGCTGGCACAAACCTATGGGGTAAAAGGCTTTGGGGGTGTAAGTCCGGCCTATGTTTCATTAACCGTTGAGAAAAGCGAAGCAATTGTGAAATTTCAGAACGTTCCAAATGGTATAACTTCCTTTGGTAAAACATTGTCTTTATTTGAGATTGCTGGTGCGGATAAGAAATTTTATCCTGCGAAAGCAGTAATAAATGGAAGTAGCGTATCGGTATCAGCAGCAGCAGTGAAAGTGCCGGTAGCAGTGCGGTATGCATTTAAAGATTTTGTAAATGGCGATTTATTCGGTAACGATGGTTTGCCAGTTTCTTCGTTCCGTACGGATGATTGGGATAACTAGAAAGAGAAGAATGATTTTTACCACTGATATAAAATTGACTATAAAGACTCAAAGAACATCAAGTACTTGCGCTAAGAACTTGACTGTCCTTAAAGGCCTTATATGGTCGAAATTTTCAGCATTATTTTTGAACCATTTCTTAGCGGTTTTCGTGTTTTTGTGTTTCATTCCAACAAGCCAAATACAAGCTCAAGACGTAATCTGGACTACTCAAAGCAAAAATTCATCCGAATCGATGCCTGTTGGTGGTGGCGATATAGGTTTAAACCTTTGGGTGGAGAAAGGCGAAGTTTATCTCTACTTATCGCGTAGCGGAACCTTTGATGAAAACAATACCTTGCTCAAACTTGGCCGGGTAAAACTGAAATTTAGCCCGAATCCTTTTGCAGGCAATACCTTTAAGCAAGAATTGGTATGGAAAGATGGTTACGCTCAAATCAGAGGTTCAAACATTCAAATTAAAGTTTGGGTTGATGTGTTTACTCCGGTTATTCATCTCGATATTAAATCAAAGCAAAAAATAACGACTGAGGCAAGTTACGAAAGCTGGCGTTTCGAAGACCGGATTACTAAAGGTAAAGAGAACAACCAGAATTCCTATAAATGGGCACCACAAGGCATCATAAAAACTTTTAAGGATGACATTGCCTTTAAAAATAATGGCATTCAGTTTTATCATCAAAATAAACCTGAAACTGTTTTCGATGTAGCTGTAAAGCAACAAGGTTTGGAAGATAGAAAAACTAATTTATTTAATCCATTGAAAAACTTGATTTTCGGCGGTTCAATGCAAGGAAAGAATATGATTCCATCTGGTAATTACGCCGGAACGTATTTAAATACACCTTTTCAGGGCTGGAAATTAAAAAGTAAATCGCCAGGCCTAAGCGAAGAGATCACAATCACTTTAAACACAAGCAAAACTGAAATCCCGGATTGGGAAAGAGAATTATATGCGGTAAACCTAAATTCAAACCAAAAAGCAAGCATAAAATGGTGGAATGATTACTGGAATAAGAGTTTTATTGATATCAGTTCAAAAGATGAACGAGCCAATCAATCATCCAGAAACTATCAGTTATTTCGCTATATGTTGGGGTGTAATGCTTTCGGTAAATACCCAACCAAATTCAACGGTGGCTTATTTACTTATGATCCCCAGCTTACAGATTCTACCTTAAATTACACACCTGATTTTAGAAATTGGGGAGGAGGCACGCATACTGCTCAAAACCAGCGACTGGTGTATTGGCCAATGTTAAAAAGTGGCGATTTTGATCTGATGAAACCTCAGTTTGATTTCTACCTCAACTTGCTGAAAAATGCGGAAATCAGAACGGAAGCTGCCTGGGGACATAAAGGTGCCAGTTTCACCGAACAGTTTGAAAATTTTGGCCTGCCAAACCCGGCTGAATATGGGTGGAAACGGCCGGCTGGTTATAACCAGGGAATGGAATACAATGCCTGGCTGGAATATGAATGGGATACGGTTTTAGAATTCTGTATGATGATCCTTGAAACAGAGAGATATGATCATCGTAACATTGATGGTTACCTTCCTCTAATCGAAAGTTCGCTGACCTTTTTCAAAGAACACTATACTTATCTGGCGAAGCAACGTGGCGCGAAGGCTTTGGATGCAAACGGTCATTTGGTATTCTATCCCGGTTCTGGTGCCGAAACATATAAGATGGCATACAATTCTACGTCCACCATTGCCGGCTTAAAAACAGTATTGGAGCGTCTTATAGAACACCCATCTTTGCCTGAGGGTAAGAAAAAGGAATGGGCGGAAATGCTTCAGATGATTCCGCCGATGAACTTTCGGCAGTTCGACGGGAAGACCACTATTTCCCCGGCAAAAGTTTGGGAGCGTGTTAATAATACTGAAAGTCCACAATTGTATCCGGTGTACCCCTGGGGGATTTATGGTATAGGAAAATCAGGTTTGGATACCGCAGTGAATACGTTCAAATTTGATCCCGATGTGCTTAAATTCAGAAGCCATGTGGGCTGGAAACAGGATAATATTTTTGCAGCAAGATTAGGATTAACAGAAGATGCTGCTAAATTGACAACTGAAAAACTAAAAGATTCTGGTCGCCGATTCCCTGCTTTTTGGGGGCCTGGCTTCGATTGGACACCAGATCACAACTGGGGCGGCTCCGGAATGATTGGATTGCAGGAAATGCTGATGCAGGTAGATGGAAAGAAAATATTTTTGTTCCCGGCGTGGCCGAAAGATTGGGATGTGCATTTCAAACTTCACGCACCTTATCAAACAACCGTTGAAGTAGAATTAAAAAATGGGAAAATAGCAAGTTTAAAAGTGCTGCCAGAATCGAGAAAGGCAGATGTGAAAATACTGATAAAACAATAGAATGAGAGAATTTTGAATGAGAGATGGATAGAATGTCATAGCGATATGCTTAACACATTCTCTAATTCAGAACTCATTAATTCAATAATTAGGAAAAAAAAATATGGATTTAAATTTAAAAGAAAAAGTTGTAGTAATTACTGGCGCGGCAAAAGGCATCGGCCGGAGCATCGCAGAAGTATTTGCCAAAGAAAATGCGATTGCAGTAATTGTAGGCAGAAAAGCGGAAGACAACCAAAAAGTTGTTGCGGCAATTGAAGAAAATGGCGGACAGGCAGCTCAGTTTGTTGCGGAACTTTCTAATCCCGAAGATTGTAAAAATGTAATTGCAGCCATTGTAGCACAATTCGGCAGAATCGACGGGCTCGTGAATAATGCAGGAGTAAATGACGGCGTAGGCCTGGAGCACGGAAACTATGAAGATTTCATGGCCTCTTTGCATAAAAATGTCGTTCATTACTATTTAATGGCGCACCATGCGCTACCAGAGTTGATTAAAAGTAAGGGGGCTATCGTAAACATTACCTCAAAAACAGCCGAAACCGGCCAGGGTAATACTTCTGCTTATGCCGCTGCAAACGGTGGTCGTAATGCTTTAACCCGCGAGTGGGCTGTGGAGCTGCTGAAGTATGGTATCAGGGTTAATGCTGTAGTGGTGGCAGAATGCTGGACGCCCGCTTATGAAACCTGGATTGAAACCTTGCCGGATGCTCAGGCGAAACTGGATGAAATTACGGCTAAAATCCCATTGGAAAACAGAATGACAACTGCAGAAGAAATCGCTAACATGACCGCCTTTTTATTGTCGGATAAATCAAGCCACACTACCGGGCAAATTATTCATGTAGATGGTGGTTACGTTCACTTAGACAGGGCACTTGCAAACGCGTAAATAAATTAGAGAATGATTGAATTTTGAATGATAGAGTGGTTTTTGCCAATTGCTATTAAAACATTCAATAATTCATTCATTTCAAAATTCAATCATTAAAAAAATGAAAACCTTAACCTGTACAACTCCCGGAACTTTTGAATATTCAGAAACAGCAAGACCTGAATTAAAGAAGGACCATGCAATTATCAAAATAAAACGAATCGGCATCTGTGGAACCGACCTTCACGCTTTTGAGGGCACTCAACCCTTTTTCAATTACCCAAGGGTTTTAGGACATGAGCTTTCGGGCGAACTGGTAGAAATTGATGGACGGAACGATTTCCAGACCGGAGAAGCAGTAACTTTTATTCCATATTTTAACTGTGGCGAATGCATTGCCTGCCGGATGAATAAGCCAAATTGTTGTGTGAAAATGCAGGTTTGCGGAGTACATGTAGACGGTGGTATGCGTGAATATTTGCAGGTTCCGTCCAGAACACTTTTACATGGCGAAGGCTTAAGTTATGATGAACTGGCTTTGGTAGAACCACTGGCAATTGGTGCACATGGAGTTCGCAGAGCTGATGTGCAACCTGGTGAATTTGTTTTGGTGATTGGTGCTGGTCCGATTGGTTTAGGTACGATGGAATTTGCAAGAATTGCAGGAGGAAATGTAATTGCTTTGGATATCAATGACGACCGACTGACTTTCTGTAAAGAAAAACTTGGCGTGGCTTATACCATCAATGCGCTTTCACCAGATGTTACGGAACAGTTAGGTCTAATTACGAATGGTGACATGCCTACGGTAGTGATTGATGCCACCGGAAACCAGAAAGCCATTAATAATGCCATTAATTATATGGCGCATGGTGCCAGGTTTGTATTAATCGGCCTGCAAAAAGGCGATCTGATTTTCAACCATCCTGAGTTTCATAAAAGGGAATCTACTTTAATGAGCAGCAGAAATGCCAATATGGAAGATTTCGGGCATGTAATTAAATCCATGAAAGCTGGTTTAGTAAAGCCAACGACTTATATTACTCACCAGGTTTCTTTTGAGGAAGTTAAAGATAATTTCAAAAGCTGGTTAAACCCGAAAAACGGTGTAATTAAGGCGATGGTTAAAATGTAGTATCCTGCAGAATTCGCTTCTATGCAGATTAAATTGAAGTTATCTGACATTAATTTGCATTATCCTGGCAAATATTTTCGCTTGGGTCTACTTAGTCGGTCTTCATGCTGAATTCATTTCAGCATCTTTCTTAGCCTTAATGGATGCTTACTCCGAATATTCAGGGTAGTATTACATTAATAATAGCCACAGATTCGCAGATTATCAATTTTATAATAAGCGAATCTGCGGCAAAATCCGGTGGCCAACAAAAAAGGCTCAGGATTTATCCCGAGCCTCCCGATTGAGCGTCTATTTAATGTGACTATTTGTAGAAAACCTCATTCCAGTGCAACTCATTTCTGAATTGATTGATTTTGGTTTCCGCACCAATGTTGATATATTCCAAACCAGCAATGTTTGCGAAGTCTGATAAATGTTCTGTGGTTAAATTCTGACTATAAGCCGTATGGTGTGCACCACCTGCGTAAATCCAGGCTGCACAACCCGTTTTCATGTCTGGAAGTGGTTTCCAAAGCACGCGTGCAACAGGCAAATTAGGTAAATCATGAACTGCTTCTACAGCGGTTACTTCGTTCACTAACAAACGGAAACGATTTCCCATATCAATTAAAGAAGCATTTAAAGCATCGCCGCTACCCACGTTGAAAACCAAACGTGCCGGATCTGCTTTGCCACCGATCCCCAGCGGGTGAACCTCTAAACTTGCTTTGCCATTTGCGAGTGAAGCATCAACTTCTAACATGTGCGAACCTAGTACCATGGAGTCAGCAGGATCGAAATGATAAGTATAATCTTCCATAAATGCATTTCCACCCGGTAAACCAGCGCCCATTACCTTACAGGCACGAACAAGCGCAGCTGTTTTCCAATCGCCTTCTCCGGCGAAACCGTAGCCATCTGCCATTAAACGTTGCGCAGCAATTCCAGGTAACTGAATCATGCCATGTAAATCCTCAAAAGTATCAGAGAAACCTTTGAAACCCCCGTCAACTAAGAATTTTCTTAAACCTAACTCAATTTTTGCCGCATCGTAAACCGACTGATGTCTCGCACCGCCAGCTTTTAAATCGTCAGCCATGTCGTAGGTTTCTTCGTATTCTTTCAATAAAGCCTGCACAGCATCTTCACCAACCTCATTAATTACCGCTACAAGATCACCAATTCCGTAAGTGTTTACAGAAAAACCAAATTTCATTTCAGCCTCTACTTTATCGCCATCGGTAACGGCAACAAATCGCATGTTATCACCGAAACGAACAAATTTAGCACCTTGCCAGTCGTTCCATCCGGCAGCAGCCCTGCACCAGGTATCAATTTGTTTTGCTACTTCTTCATCCAGCCAGTGGCCAACCACCACTTTACGGTCTTTACGCATCCGCGAAACGATGAAACCAAATTCACGGTCGCCATGAGCACTTTGGTTCAGGTTCATAAAATCCATATCAATGGTATTCCATGGAATATCGCGGTTAAACTGCGTGTGTAAATGGAGGAGTGGTTTTTGTAAAACATTTAAACCCCTGATCCACATTTTAGCAGGAGAGAAGGTGTGCATCCAGGTCATTACACCGATACAATTTTCATCAATGTTTGCCTGCTGCAGCGTTTCGAAAATCTCTTCAGTTGTTTTAACAATTGGTTTGTACACTACCGATACAGAGATATTTCCATTTTGGTTTAACGAATCAGCAACTTCCTGTGCATGATCTGCTACTTGTTTTAAGGTTTCTTCACCGTACAAATGTTGTGTACCTGTGATGAACCACACTTGTAATTTCTTTAAATCAATCATTACTATATTATTTTTAATTTATTCTTTTTATTTAAGCCCAGTTCCAACTGCCCAACTCTTAAGTTCCGCTCCATATCTATGATCCGGCACTTTCAACTCATAACCATTGACTCAGGACTAAAGACTCAGGACTAAAGACTCTGAAATAAAGACTCCCGACTAACTAAACCTGTCCATAATACGCACCAGCACCATGCTTCCGTTCGAAGTGTTTCTCAATCAAAGAATCCTTCAGCTTCGGTGCCTGTGGATTAATCTGTTGCGTGAGTAAAGCCATTTGCGCTACTGCTTCTAAAACGGCACTATTGTAAACGGCTTTATCAGCTGTTTTTCCCCAGGTAAAGGGCGCATGGTTACCCACTAGAATCATTTCTACCTCTTTGTAACTCAAACCCAGGCTTTGAAAATGGTTCATGATCTGAAAGCCAGTTTCATATTCATAGTTTCCTTTGATCATGGCATCATCCATTGGTGCAGCGCAAGGGATATCAACGGTTAAATGATCGGCATGGGTAGTTCCGAAAATAGGAATGGCTTTCTGCGCCTGGGCCCAGGCCGTTCCATAGGTAGAGTGGGTATGTACTACTCCACCTATATCTTCCCAATGTTTATATAAAACAGCATGGGTTTTGGTATCTGAAGATGGGCGTAAACTACCTTCAACGGTGTTTCCGTCGAAGTCTACGATTACCATTTTCTCTGGTGATAAATCCTCGTAAGGTACACCACTCGGTTTAATGGCAAAAACACCCTTAGTCCGGTCTGCTGCACTCACGTTTCCGAAAGTAAAGAGCACCAAACCCAACTTGGGTAATTGCATATTGGCTTGATAAGCCTGTTCTTTTATGTCCTGGTAATTGCTCATGACAAGTAAGGTTTAACGTCTTTTTTATTGTATTTCTCCAGGTATCTGCCGAGACCTAAATAAGCCTGGTAATGTTGGCGGTACAATTTCTGCTTTTTAACATTTGGGATGTATTCTTTTTCGAAGCCGGTTCCCATAGCGGCCATTGCAGCCTCAATATTTGGGTAAAGACCAGCAGCAACTGCGGCAAACATGGCTGCACCTAAAGCACAGGTATGTTCGAAACGGTGAATTCTGATCGGCATTTCCAAAACATCAGCCATCATTTGCATAATATAAGGCGACTTTTTAGCCACACCACCAATCCCAATAATTCCTTTTACCGGTACGCCTTGTTCTTTAAAACGATCTACAATGGCTTTAGCACCGAAACAGGTTGCAGCAGCCAAAGCGCGGAAGAATCTTGGAGCATCTGTCCCTAAACCTAAACCTGTAATGGCACCTTTAAGTTCTTGATTAGCATCCGGCGTTCTTCTGCCGTTTAACCAGTCAATGGCCAGTTCAGCGTAGTCATCATCTTCCAGCGCTTCAGCCTGTTTACTTAAATTGGCAATGATTTTACCTTCCAGTTCCTCTTTTAAAGCAATTGCTGTGGCTTCGTCAATTAAATCAGATGCAGTAAGCAAATGATTTAACGGCCAGCTAATTAAGTTTTTGAACCAGGCATAAACATCACCAAATGCAGATTGACCCGCTTCTAATCCAGCCATCCCCGGAATTACCGAACCATTTACCTGTCCGCAGATACCGCCAATCAGTTTACCGTGTAAATCCTGGTTAGGGGCAACTAAAATATCACACGTACTGGTGCCCATTACTTTACTTAAGTAGTAAGGTTCAATCTGGCCACCAACGGCACCCATGTGAGCATCAAAGGCACCCACGCCAATAACCACATCTATACTTAAGCCTAATTTATTTGCCCATTCAGGGCTTAATGTTCCGGCAGCAACATCGGATGTGTAAGTATCAGCAAACAATTTCTCTCTAAAATCGGCTAATAATGGATCCAGACTGCTGAAGAAACCCTCTGGAGGTAATCCATCAAATTCCTCAGCCCATAAAGCTTTATGCCCGGCAGCACAACGACTGCGTTTCATAGCGGAAACATCATTCCCGCCACAAAGTAGAAATGGAATCCAATCGCAATGTTCAACCCACGATTCTGCACTTTTTTTAATTGAAGAATCTATACGAAGAATGCGTAAAAGTTTCGACCAAAACCATTCAGAAGAGTAAATTCCACCAACATATTTTAAATAATTAACCGGGAATTTAGTTGCATGCTCATTAATTTCAGCCGCTTCTTTAACCGCGGTATGGTCTTTCCAAAGCACAAACATGGCATTTGGATTTTCCTCAAAACCTGGGGTTAGTGCCAGTGGAGTACCAGTGGCATCAACAGCAACGGGGCTGGAACCTGTGGTATCAATAGAGATTCCTTTAACCAATTGAGCGATTTCTGCACCGCCAGCCTTTTCAATACAGGCTTTTATGGTGTGTTCTAAACCTTCAATATAATCTAACGGATGTTGTCTGAATTGATTGGCTGATGGTTTACAATATAAACCTTTTTGCCATCGGGGATAAAGAAAAACAGAAGCTGAAATTTCTTTTCCATCTGCGGTGTCGACCAGAACCGAACGAACAGAGTCCGTTCCGTAATCTACGCCAATTACATAGTTTGCTGCGCTCATAACAATAAATAATCGTCTAATTAACGTTTATTTATTCGGATTAAAAAATTTTATGAAACTTTGTTAAAAGAAATTTTAAAGTATGTTGTTTTTAAGAAGTTTAGCCAAAAGAAAAGCCCTACATTTCTGTAAGGCTCTGCGTAAGATTATTGTTTATACTTTTTTCGGAGGCAAATCAAAAGCTATTGCATCGTGTTCGAAATGACCTTTATGTGCGCCATCGCAAAAAGGTTTATTTTGAGAAAGACCGCAACGGCAAATTGACAATACTTCTCTTCCCTGTAATCCGTAATTGTTTCCGTTTTTGTCAACAATTTCGAAATCTCCTTCAATTTTTACCGACCCGTTGTTGTTTATTGTTAGTTTAGTTTTAGCCATTTTTGTTTTGTTTGTATGGCCCAAAAGTAAAGCAAAGTTTGTTGATTTAAATAATGATAATGCAGTTTAGAAACGTTCCATTCGGTTGATGATTTAGCAAAATTGCAGCGAAAAATCAAGTGTTTTGAACTTTCAGAAATCAGCTTTGATAACTTTCTTTCCGGAACGCTATAAAAGTGGTCAAAGCTATTAACCATCTAACTTTCAATATTCCTGTTTAAATGCACTAAATCAGCCTTGATAACTTTCTTTCCAGAACGCTGGAAAAGTTTTTTCAAAGCTATTTAAATGTTACATCAGGAGTGTTTTTGATGAATATTATCAATTTAACCCCTATTAATTACCGTATTGCCCCTCACTATGATGGAATATTTATGGTTTCTTTGATTTAATCAAATATAAAAATTTATGACTTATAACGGCTACGCTTAAGCGCCACATCTGGCGATCAAAAAAAGGCACTGAACTAAAAAAAGCGCCGGTAATCTGGTTCGAAAATCGAATCCACTCCAAACAAATAAACTAACCAAATTCAATTATGCTAAAAAAATTACTATCCCCTTTAGGGCGCATATTTGGACTTTTTGCCATCCTACTTTCTTTAAGTATCAGCGGCAACAGTCTATATGCCCAAACCACAAACGCAGAAATATCAGGTGTTATTCTTGACGTAAAAGGTTCGCCAATTCCCGGTGCAACCATAAAAAATCAAAAAACATCGAAAGTCGCTATCTCAGATGGCAATGGACGATATAAAATTGCTGCAGCCAAAGGCGAAACTTTGGTGGTTACCTTTATTGGTTATGCACCGAAAACAGTTGTGTTAGAAAATCAAACTCAACTAAATTTTTCGCTTGCAGAAGAATCAGACAAAACACTTAACGAAGTGGTTGTAGTAGGTTATGGTACACAAAAAAGATCAGATGTAACAGGTTCTGTGGTATCTGTACCGAAAGCGAGGCTATCTCAGCTTCCGGTAACGAATGTGCTTCAATCCATAGAAGGTGCTGTTGCAGGTGTGAATGTAACTACAACTTCATCTGTACCGGGTAGCCAGCCAAATGCATTAATCAGGGGCCAAAACTCTATTACAGCAAGCAGTGGACCATACGTTGTTGTAGATGGGGTACCATTAAGTAAAACAGGCGGTTCATTAAATGACATCAACCCGAACGATATTGCATCTGTAGAAGTTTTAAAAGACGCGAGTGCTACAGCAATTTATGGCACAAATGGTTCTAATGGAGTTATTTTAATTACAACTAAAAGAGGAACATCCGGTAAACCTGTTATTCGTTACAGTGGTTATGCAGGTATAGATAATTTAGCTCATATTTTAGAACCCCGTAGCGGTGCAGAATATGTTCAGAAATATGCCGATTTCCTGAAACAAACCAACCAGACGCAAACCAAACCGGTGCCGAATAATGGTGAACTTGCAGCCTATAATGCTGGTACAACCACTGATTGGATAGCTGAATCTACGCAACAGGGTAAAATCCAGGATCATAATTTAAGCATTTCTGGAGGATCTCCCGATGTAAAATACTTCATTTCTGGTGATTATCTTGATCAAAAAGGCGTAATTAAAGGGTATCAGTTTAACCGTGTGAGTTTAAGGTCAAACTTAGATATCAATGTAACGAGTTTTTTAACAGTAGGTACTTCTTTATTTTTAACCAGTAATAAGTTTGATGGTGGAAGGGCAAATTTGCTACTGGCAAGCGCAATGAGTCCGTATGGACAGGAATATAATCCAAACGGATCTTACAAGATTTTCCCAATGGAGCCTGAATTATTATACACCAATCCATTATTGGGCTTAAATACTACGCAGATTAGCAGAACAACAAACATTAATGGCAATGGTTATGCTGAGATTAAGTTTCCTGGTGTTTTAACGGGATTAAAATATAGATTTAATGCAGGATATACTTATTTCCCTGAAAGAAGAGGCAGTTATGTGGGGCGTTTAGCCAACGATTTAAATGGTACAGCAAGTAGTTTTAATGCTTCTACAAATAGTTATACCATTGAGAATATCTTAACCTATTCTAAAGATATTGAAAAACACCATTTCGATTTTACGGCTTTATACAGTTCACAGGAACGTAAATATAATTCAACTACTGCAGGTGCTGTCGGTTTTATCAATGATGAATTAGGATTAGATAATATTGGTGCTGGTGCTACACAAACTAGTGGCTCTTATCGGGATAGATATGGATTAAATTCACAAATGGGACGTTTATTTTACTCCTATGATAGCCGTTATTTATTAACTTTAACTGCTCGTAGAGATGGTTCATCTGTCTTTGGTTCTAATACAACTAAATACGGCGTTTTCCCATCAGCAGCTATTGGCTGGAATATTACCAATGAAAGCTTTATGAAAAGCATCAAAGCGATCAATAACCTGAAATTGAGACTTTCTTACGGTAAAACGGGTAATGAGGCAGTTGATGTTTATAAAACAATTACAACAGAAGGCTCTGTTCGCTTTCCTTTTAATGGCATAAGTACAATTGGGGTAATTCCTAATAACTTAGGTAATTCTTCATTATTATGGGAAACTACAAAAACTGCAAATATTGGTTTAGATTTTGGAATCTTGAATAACAGAATTTCTGGAACCATAGAAGCTTATCAAAATAAAACGAGCGGTTTATTATTGAAAAGAAGCTTACCTATTATAACTGGTTATGGTAATGTACTGGGAAATATAGGCAAAACTACAAATAAGGGCTTGGAGCTAACTCTAAACACTCAAAACTTTACAGGCAAAGATTTCCGTTGGGAAACCATGGTTGTTTTTGCAACCAATAAAAATAAAATTACCGATTTGTATGGTGATGGTAAAGACGATTTAGGAAACACATGGTTTTTAGGAAAACCAATCAGCGTTATTTACGATTACAAAATGACTGGCATTTGGCAAACGGGAGAGGATGCGTCTAAGCAAGATCCAACAGCCAAACCAGGTAGTTTGAAATTTGCCGATTTAAATGGTGATGGTAAAATAACTGGTGATGGTGATAGGATGATTTTAGGTCAAACGGCACCAAAATGGACTGGAGGGTTAACGAATACTTTTCACTACAAAAATGTTAACCTGAGCATTTTTATTCAAACTGCTCAGGGCATGACGAAAAACAATCAGGATTTAACTTATGGCGATGAAACTGGCAGAAGAAATACCCCTGCAGAAATTGGTTACTGGACTCCGGAGAATCAAAGCCAAACCCGCCCGGCGTTATCTTACAACAATACTTTAGGCTACGGTTATGCATCTGATGCCAGTTACACCCGGATTAAAGATGTGACTTTAAGTTATGTTTTTTCACAAAATCTTTTGGATAAGCTTCATTTAGGCAGCTTAACCGTTTATGCAAGCGGACGTAACCTGCATACTTTTACTAATTGGGTTGGTTGGGATCCTGAAAATAATTATTCTTCAAGAGGATCTGGCGACTGGACCAATAACTACCCTTTAACAAGAACTTTCGTTCTCGGTTTAAATGTTTCATTACGTTAATCATCATCATCATGAAAAAATATATAACCATTATAACATCACTCACTTTTGCAATTTTTGCATTTTCATCCTGCAAAAAAGCATTTTTGGATGAAAAACCATTTTCTTCATACACACCGTTAACCCTTACCGATTCGCTTGGTTTTGAGGCTTCATTAATTGGTTTGTATAACCACACCGGTACCATATTTTCTTGGTCTGACCAGCAGGGCTGGTCAAGCGTTTGGCAAGTAGGAACAGATGTTGCCAATGCAACAAATAACCAGCAAGGTGTAGAAATACCTTACTACAATTACGCAACATTAGCATCCACAGATGGCGGCGCGGCACGAGCCTGGAACAGAAATTACATCATGGTAAATTTAACGAATATCATTGTAGATGGAATAGAAAATCCAAGTACCACAACAATAAGTGCAAATGGTAAAAACCTGATTAGTGCTGAGGCTAAATTTTTCAGGGCTTATGCGTATAACAACCTGGCAACCCTATTTGGAGGTGTACCCTTAATTACACACGCCTTATCTGGTCCAAAAATCGATTTTGTTAGGGCACCAATAGCAGATGTAAACGATTTTATCGTGGCAGATTTAGTTTTTGCTGCTGCAAATCTTCCAGATATTGAGGCCGTAAAAAACAATACCAAAGGCAAAATGTATGGTAGAGCCAATAAATTTATGGCCATGCAGCTTTTAGCAGAAGTTTATTTAAGAATAGGCAAACCAGATTTGGCTGAGCAACAGGCACAGGCCATAATCAACAGTGGTAAATTTAACTTAATTAAAAGTCGTTACGGTGTAAAAACAAGCCAGGCGGGAGACTACTATTCAGACATGTTCCTATACGGAAACCAGAGAAGATCACAAGGAAATACAGAAGTCATTTGGGTATTAGAGCAAGAAAATCCTAATACCGTTGTGGGTGGTAGTACCGATAGCCCACAGCAAAGAAGGGTTTGGGGTGCAGCTTACTATAATATTGCCGGTATGGCAGTGGCCGATTCATTAGGTGGTCGTTCGATTGGTAGATTGCGTTTGAGCAACTGGGTACTCTATGGTTTGTATAAAGGAAACGATATCCGTAACTCTCAATACAATATCCGTAGAAAATACTATTATAACGATCCAAACCCAATATATGCGGCAAGATATGGCAAACAAGTTCCATTCACTGGTCCCGATACTTTAATTAACATTTGCCCAAGTACCACCAAGTGGGGCGCTTTTGATCCTAATGATACTTTTGGATATGCCATGATTAAAGATTTTATCTTAATGCGGTTAGGCGAAACATATCTTTTACTTGCCGAAGCACAGGTAGCGCAAGGTAAAACAGCACAGGCAGCTACTTCTATTAATGTACTAAGAACAAGGGCAAATGCCGCTCAGGTTACTGCCGCAGAAATGACAAAAGATTTCATTCTTGACGAAAGAGCAAGAGAGCTGATTGGTGAAGAAAACAGGAGAATGACTTTAATGAGGACCGGAACTTTGGTAGAACGTGCGCTTCGTTTAAACTCGAACGATGCCTCTAAACCCATTACAGGCTTAACTACAAAAGCGTTGTTATTGCCAATTCCATTAAATGAGATCCAGTTGAACAAGGATGCGGTATTAACGCAAAATCCGGGTTACTAAAAAGAAAGTTGGTTAGTTTTTCGGGTCGTCTGCGGATGGCCCGATTATTATTCTTCCCAACAAAATACGCCTCTGATACACTACCATACTTCTAAATGAAAAACAGATTATTATTAATTACCTTGTTGTGCCTTTCGCTTCAGGGATTTAGCCAGCAGGCAAAACACACTTTTAAATTAGGCGAAGCTCAGTTTCTGCTGGATGATCAGCCCTTTCAAATTATTTCAGGAGAGATTCATTACCCACGTGTGCCACGCGAAGCCTGGAGGGCAAGAATGAAAATGGCTAAAGCCATGGGCTTAAACACCATCGGAACTTACGTTTTCTGGAACCTGCACGAACCTGAAAAGGGAAAGTTTGATTTTTCCGGAAATAACGACATTGCCGCTTTCGTTAAAATTGCGACCGAAGAAGGTTTATGGGTAATCCTCAGACCCAGCCCCTATGTTTGCGCAGAGTGGGAGTTTGGTGGCTATCCTTATTGGTTACTTACCGAAAAAGGGCTGGAAGTACGAAGCAAGGAAAAACAATATCTCGAAGAATATAGAAAATACATTATCGAAGTTGGAAAGCAACTGGCGCCGTTGCAAATTAATCACGGTGGCAATGTTTTAATGGTTCAGGTGGAGAATGAATATGGTTCTTACGCTGCAGATAAAGAATATTTAGACATCAACAGAAAGATGTTTATCGAAGCCGGTTTTGATGGCCTACTGTATACCTGTGATCCCGAAAGTGATATTGTTGGCGGACATTTAAAAGGTCTTTTGCCAGCCATTAACGGGCAGGATAATCCAGAACGGGTAAAAAAAGGCATTAATCAATACCACGAAGGTAAAGGCCCCTATTTTATTGCAGAGTGGTACCCGGCCTGGTTCGATTGGTGGGGAACGCCACATCACACGGTTCCTGTAGAAAAGTATGTAGATAAACTGGATGCGGTACTTGCTGCGGGTATTTCCATCAATATGTATATGTTTCATGGCGGTACCACAAGGGGCTTTATGAATGGTGCAAACTACAAAGATATTTCTCCCTACGAACCGCAGACCAGCAGTTATGATTATGATGCGCCTGTGGATGAAGCCGGAAATGTAACCGAAAAATTCAGGCAGTTTAGATCGGTGATCGAAAAGCATCTTCCCAAAGGGGAAAAACTTCCGGAGATTCCAAAAAACAAGCCGAGTATGGCGATCAAACCTTTTAAGCTGACCAATAAAGTTAATGTGTTTAACGCACTTCCGAAGGCCGTTAAAAGTGAAAAACCATTAACTTTTGAAGATCTGAAACAGGATTATGGCTACGTACTTTACCGTGCCAAAATTGCCGGCGGCAGAAAAGGTTTGCTGCAGGTAAAACAGTTGAGGGATTATGCCCTGGTATTTGTAAATCAAAAGCGGGTAGGAATTTTAGACCGCAGAACATTACTGGATAGCCTGGAAATGCAATTGCCGGCAGGAGAGGTGCAGCTTGATATTTTTGTAGAGAATATGGGAAGGATCAATTTTGGCAAGTACCTGCTCGATAACAAAAAAGGCATTACCGAACGTGTATCTTTCGCCGGAACAGAAGTTAAAAACTGGGAAATATTCAGTTTGCCTTTTAATCATATCGATGCCGTTACTGCAAAATCTCAGTCTGGTTTAAAAACAGGGGACGGACCAGTAATTCAAAAAGGAACTTTTAAATTAAGCAAAGCTGAAGATACGTATCTGGATATGACCAATTGGGGGAAAGGTGTGGTTTGGTTAAACGGGCACAATTTAGGTAAATATTGGTCTATCGGACCACAGCAGACTATTTATGTGCCGAAAGAGTGGTTGAAAGTAGGGGTGAATGAGATTTCCGTTTTGGAATTACTTAGGCCAGAGAAAAATGAGCTTGAAGCCAGAACAACACCAATTTTAGATCAGGTGAGAAAATAAAAAATTAGCTGATTTTTAAATGCCATTCTGATTGTTTCAGGATGGCATTTTTTTTAGCTGGTGTAGTATCATTCCATGGCGGCTATTCGAGGTGTCGTCCTGAATTTATTTCAGGAACTGATTGAGTGGATAAAGATGCTGAATCAAGTTAAGCAGACGATCGAGGGTCGCGCTGGTCCGGATCTACCTAACTGCAGATTTCTAATCTGCGGAATAGATAATTAAATATATTTCGTTACCATCTAAGAAAAAGAAGGAAATATAAGCTGAACTATATATCCAATGCTAATCCACTATTAGTCTTAATATGAATATTACACTGTTCGCGCTGGTCCGGATTTATAAATATATTTCCTTACCATCTAAGAAAAAGATGGAAATATAAGCTGAACTATAATCAAATGCTAATCCACTATTAGCCTTAATATGAATATTACACTGTTTGCGCTGGTCCGGATTTATAATCCGGATCTACCTAACTGCAGATTTCTAATCTGCGGAATAGAAATTAAATATATTTCCTTACCATCTAAGAAAAAGAAGGAAATATAAGCTGAACTATAATCAAATGCTAATCCACTATTAGCCTTAATATGAATATTACACTGTTTGCGCTGGTCCGGATTTATAATCCGGATCTACCTAACTGCAGATTTTTAATCTGCGAAATAGATAATTAAATATATTTCCTTACCATCTAAGAAAAAGAAGGACATATAAGCTGAACTATATATCAAATGCTAATCCGCTATCAGTTTTATTATAAATATTACACTGTTCAAGTGGTGAAAATTAGGTAATTCCTGGCATCCGCTTCGGATAAAATGAATAAATACTAACTTTATCCTTTTAAATTTGTTCTGTTGATAACAGGCAAAAAAAGAGCGCTGATGTTCAATTAATTTGTACAATCTGAACCTGGCGTGGTTAGCATTAAAAATATTATATGAAAAAAGTTGTCATCATTGGCGGTGGCTTTGCAGGTTTAAATCTTGCTAAAAAGCTATCAAAAAGCACGTCTCATCAGGTTACCCTTGTAGATCAGCATAATTACCATTTCTTTCCACCACTATTATATCAGGTTGGAACAGCCTTTATCGAAGCATCGAACATTATCTATCCGTTCCGTAAAATGTTTCACAACAGCAGTACGCGGTTTTTTATGGGGGTTTTGCAAGAGATTCTTCCCGCGCAGCAGCAGGTAGTAACCGATAATGGCGTGCTTGATTACGATGTTCTGGTATTGGCGATGGGAACGGAAACTAATTTCTTCGGTAATGATCAGATTAAAGAACACGCCTTGCCGATGAAAAGTATTGATGATTCGCTGCGGATGCGGAACCACATTCTTCTTCAACTGGAAAAAGCGGTACGGTCTGAGCAGGATAGTGATAAGAAAAGGCTATCCAGTATCGTTATCGCCGGTGGCGGCCCGACAGGCGTAGAGCTTGCCGGGATGATGGCCGAAATGGGAAGTCACATCATTAAAAAAGATTATCCGGAAGCAAAATCTGGTCTGGGTAAAATCTACCTGGTAGATGGTTTACAAACCCTCTTGGCACCGATGAGTCAGAAAAGCCAGAACGAAGCCATCAAAGTACTTACAAATCTGGGTGTAGAAATTATGCTGGGTAAGCTGGTTCAGAATTACGATGGTAATGTGGTGTCACTTTCCGATGGTACACAGATTGAAGCTAGCACCCTAATCTGGGCATCTGGTGTAATTGCACGTGAAGTGCCAGGCTTGCCGAAAGAGGCGGTTGGAAAAGGAAGACGCGTTCTGGTTGATGCTTTTAACCATGTAGAAGGCCTGAAAGGGGTTTATGCCATAGGCGACCAATGTTTGCAACTTACCGATGCAGCATTTACCAACGGTCACCCTCAGCTGGCGCAGGTAGCCATTCAGCAAGGCGATTTGCTCGGTGAAAATTTAGCTGCGGTGGAGCAGGGCAAACCGATGAAAGCTTTTAAATACAATGATAAAGGATCGATGGCGATTATTGCTAAATTCAAAGCCGTAGTAGATTTGCCTAAAGGATTTTTCAGGGGATTCTTCGCCTGGCTGGTTTGGTTGTTCATCCACATTATTCCAATTGCAGGTTTCCGTAATAAAGCAAAACTGGCATTCAACTGGTTGTGGAGTTTCATTACCAATGATCCTACTTTACGCTTAATTATCCGCCCGGATGGCGAAGACGATAAAAAATAGATTAAAACCCATTGCGCTGGTTCAACAAGTGATGAATCAGCGCAATAATTGTGCTAGCCGAAATACCATATTTTGACAAATATTCATTTGATTTTGCCATTTTTAAAAGGATAGTAAGAAGTAGGAGACATCCGGTGTATATTGGGATAAATAAAACCCAAGATCCTGTCTTTTAAAAATATTACGGCAAATGAATAAATTTTTGATATGGTTGCTGCTATCTTTCAGCATCAATCTTTGTGCACAAGAAACACCCGAATGGGAAAATCCACAGGTTTACGCCATTAACAAAGAAAATACCCGTGCTACTGCGCTCCCTTATGCCAACCAAAATCTGGCGCTAAAAAATGATTATCAATCTTCTGGTTTTTACCAATCATTAAATGGGCTCTGGAAGTTTAAATGGGTGCCTAAAGTTAGCGAAACGCCGAAAGATTTTTACAAAGTGGATTTCGATGTTAAAAACTGGGCAACTATTCCAGTTCCTGGTACCTGGGAATTTAATGGTTTTGGCACCCCAATCTACGTAAGTGAGGGTTTTGGTTTCAAGCCGAATCCACCTTTTATTGATCGCAATGATTCGCCGGTTGGTGCCTATCGCCGTGAGTTTACCGTTGATGAAAACTGGAAAGGCCGCAGGGTGATGATTCACTTTGAGGGCGGAACAAATGCCATGTATATTTGGGTGAACGGACAAAAAGTAGGCTATACAGAAAATTCGAAAAGTCCGGCAGAGTTCGACATTACCCAATACCTGAAACCCGGTATGAATACATTGGCTTGCGAAGTTCATAAATTTAGTGATGGCTATTACCTGGAAGATCAGGACATGTGGCGCATGGGCGGTATCAATCGTAATGTGTATTTGTATAGCACAGCCCAAACCAGAATCCTTGATTTTTTCGCTCACCCAACCCTGGATGCAGCTTACAAAAACGGACTTTTTGATGTTGATCTCACTTTAAAAAACTATAGCAAAAAACCCGAACAGCAAACCATAGAAGTGGTTCTGATGGATCAGCTAAATCATCCGGTTTTTAAAAAGCAGCACACAGTTGCACTCCCGGCCGAACAAGAAGTGAACCTTAATTTATCAGGTTTAGTGGCTGCTCCTTTAAAATGGACTGCCGAAACGCCAAATTTATACAACATGCTTTTGGTGTTAAGAAACAGTGCCGGCGATGTTGTTGAGGCTACCAGCCACAAAATTGGGTTCAGGAAAATCGAGATCAAAGATGGGCAGGTTTTCATTAATGGAAAGAAGATTTATTTTAAAGGCGTAAACTTACATGAGTTTAATACTAAAACCGGACAGGTGGTTTCTGAAGAGGTAATGATGCGGAATATTCAGCTAATGAAGGAATTAAACATCAATGCCGTTCGTACATCGCACTATCCTCAACCGCCATTGTGGTACAAGCTATGTGATCAATATGGAATTTATCTGGTAGATGAAGCCAATTTAGAATCGCATGGATTGGGTTACGGACCGGAAAATGTATCGAACTTTCCCGAATGGCATGATGCACATCTGGATAGAATGGTGCGTTTGGTGGAGCGGGATAAAAACCATGCTTCGGTGATTTTCTGGTCGTTGGGGAATGAGGCCAGTAATGGGAAAGCTTTTTTCGATCTGTACGATTGGGCGAAGAAACGCGATCCGAGTAGGCCGGTGCAATATGAGCAGGCGCATCAAAAAGATAGAAATACAGACATCATTTGCCCGATGTATCCTTCCTGGGAAAGCATGCTGCGCGATGCTAAAAAAGACCTCGGCCGCCCTTACATTATGTGCGAATATGCGCATGCCATGGGCAATAGCATGGGTAACTTTCAAAACTATTGGGATTTGATGCGATCGAGCAAAAACATGCAGGGGGGCTTTATCTGGGAGTGGTATAACCACGGGTTTAAAGCAACTGATGAGCAGGGAAGGGCTTATTGGGCTTATGGTGGCGACTTAAATGGTTACCAGAAAATGAATAGTGAGAATTTTTGTATGGATGGAATCATCTCGCCCGATCAGCAGTATTTG
The DNA here is from genome assembly GCF_009674725.1 of Pedobacter petrophilus. Classification (GTDB taxonomy): domain Bacteria; phylum Bacteroidota; class Bacteroidia; order Sphingobacteriales; family Sphingobacteriaceae; genus Pedobacter; species Pedobacter petrophilus. Next base: position 102,064 of record NZ_WKKH01000016.1, read on the forward strand.
CCACATACCGCCATTGTTAAAAAGGTTTATCAGAATATTTTATTCAAACCAAAAGACATCTCCAATGGAATAATTACGGTGATTAATGATTTTAAGTTCACAGATTTAACGTCGAAGAATTACGAGTATAAGTGGGTTTTATTGAAGAACGGAGCGGAAGTAGCAAAAGGCAAATTCAATATGAACATACCAGCCGATACTAAAAAAGACATTAAGCTCAATTTGCCAAAAATGGAACAGCAAGCTGGGGTAGAATATTTCCTTCAGGTATTTGCGTATCGTAAACAAGGTGATCAGTTTATTCCTGCTGGTTTCGAGGTGGCGAAAGAGGAATTTGCTTTTGAATCCAATCGCTTTTTTGAAACCGAAAAAATTAAAGCTGGCGAGGTCGTAACTGAAGAGCAGGGAGATAAAATCGTAGTGAACGCCCATCAGGTGGCATATGAGTTCGCCCAAAAGAATGGTCAGGGATTATTAAAAATGACGAAAGATGGGAAAAATGTTTTCAATGAACTGCCGCGTCTTAATTTCTGGCGCGCGCCAACAGATAACGAATTTGGTGAGGGTGCACAACGCAGTTTGCGTTTGTGGGAAGCTGCCGGATTCAATATCAATTACAATTATAAAGGCATGAAAAAAAGTGCGGAGGGTGTTTCTGTTTCGTATGAGGCAAAACTTAGGGGCATCTCTGCCATCGTAAACCTCATTTATACCGTTCATAGTGATGGAAGTTTAAAGGTTCAGGCTGCTTACCAGGCCCTTGCGGATGATCTCCCGGAAATGATGAGGTTCGGCATGCTGATGAATTTGTCTGGCGACCATGATCAGTTTACCTGGTACGGCCGCGGCCCTGATGAAAATTACATCGACAGAAATGCAGATGCGTTTATGAAAATCTGGACTGGTAAAGTAAAAGATCAGCTGCACCCATATTACCGTCCGCAGGAATCAGGAAATAAAACCGATACCCGTTGGTTAAAATTGTTGAATAAAAAAGGTAATGGTGTTGAGATTATCGGGTTGCAACCGCTTTCCGTGAGTGCTACGAATAACCTGCCGGAAGATCTGGATCCTGGTGTGACGAAGAAACAGCAGCACCCATCTGATGTTGTACCCAATTCAGATTCGATCCTGGCGGTTGATTTGTTTCAACGAGGAGTTGGTGGACTGAACTCCTGGGGCGCTAAACCATTAAATGAATATCGGTTTTCAGGCAAATCATATAGTTATGGTTTTGTGATCAGGGTTTTGTAATTTGGGAGACAGGGAGCGTGGTAGGGTAAGTTGGGTTTGGTATTTTGTAGGTGTGAGATTCTCCGCTGCAATCGGAATGACAGGAAGCCTAACCGTTTATCCATTAATATCTAATTAGAAAAATGTCGTAGCGCGAGGCTACGACACTTTAATCTTATATTTATGTTTAAACAGACTGTGCATTTTTGATAAGGGCATTGCTTTTTAGGTTTTTAAAAGCGATTAAGGAGAAAATTAATGTCCAGATGAGGAGTGGGAGCAATCTGCTCCAATCCTGAACTTTCGGGATCATAAAAGCTTTCAATCCAACTGTTTTGATATCTGTTGATGCGATATCTTGCTCCTGAAAAATAGCCGGATAAAAATGTAAACGGATTTGCTCATGATAATTTCTCACGGCCTGTTGAAACTCCAGATGGGCACCAAGATCTGATCCTGCCAGTTCATTTACCGTCAGTTGCGTTTGAATAGTAGGGAAGAACAAAGCTGCAATATTGGTAAACCGCTGTCTGGCGGCCAGTTTATCTGCAACGGCCAATCTGCTTTTTAAAGCCTGGTCATCGCCCATTTGCTGCATGCCGTAATACCAGAACCAACTGAAACTTTTGTCAGCTGGAAAAGGATATTTTTTCAGCTGCGGATAATGCTCAAAAAACGGTTTCATGGTTACTTCCTTTGGCAGATCCCATTTTTCATGATAGCCTTCGCGTTGATTAATCACATTCTGCAAAGCCTCGGGTACAGAATATTTTTGGGTAAGCAACAGGTTCAGCGATGCCGGAATCACAATGCAAATGGCTACCCAAATGGCCACTAATGCCGAAGCATTATAACTAGAAGATTTACCCAGAGAAATGATAAAGATCGAAACCGCAAACCAAAAGGCGAGGTAGAGCACAATTAATCCTGTAACGGCAAACAAAGTAGTATCTATTGGCAGTTGCAGATAGATAATTGCAAGCACAAGAAGTAAAAAAGCTACAGTGAAAACAGCTGCAATTCTGATCAGAAATTTCTGCCAGATCACTTTAGCCAACTCGTTGCTTTGAGATTTTAGTAATGACCACACGCCATTTTCCTGCTGTTCGGAAATTAAGTTGTAGGTAAAGGCAATGATCACCAGTGGGAAAAGGAAGATGTAAACAAAACTGAGATCCATATTTCCCAAGAGCATGCTCACCGGATTGTTGATATCGGTATCATAAAGCTGACCTTCTACCGCAAGCATGGTAACCGAAATCAGGTACGGATTTACGTCTCTCTGGCCATTGGCAAAAGCTGCCCATTGATCTGGCAGGTTAGCAGAAGAGAATTTATTGTGGAAGAAAATCAGTCCGATATCTTTATTAAAATGCTCAATATTTTCCAGTGTATTTTTCTTTTGCAATACGGCAGCCTTTTCAATTACTGCCTTTTGGTTGGCGATGAAAGATTTTCCAAAATATAAACCTGCAAAGCCGGTAAGGAGCAGTACAATAATGCCGATCCAGGCAGAATGATTTCTGAAGAAAAGTTTGAATTCTAAATTATAAGTGCTTTTTTTCATGTAGTTATATTGTTTTAATCCACCTTGGTGCATATTGAAGCAAGAAAAGAACTGCAGATAACCAGAACAGCAGGGAAATAAGCGCCAGCGATTCGTGTGCCAGAACGTGGTTTAAGTGATCGAATTTGTAATTAAAATCTGGCTGTTCGGCCCAGTTGGATTTGCTGATGGATAAAGGTTTTTCATGCTCGCCAGGCGAAATATTACTGATTTTATCAATTTGAAGTTTATTCATTTTTTGCGCCAGTCCGTAGCGGTAAGCTTCAGCCTGGTTTTGAAAATTAACATAAGTCTTAAAATCTGAAGCGGTTAAAGCCATCGAAATTTGTTTCAACGATAAGTAAGGATTAAGCAGACCCGCAAATACAGTAAAGCTGTTTTGTTTCCCGAAGGTTTCATTCAGCTTACGTTGATGGTCGCTGTAAATGGCCGAAGTAATTTTTTCGCCCTCGGCCATGATGTATCCACCGTAATTAAAGGGCAATTTTTTTACATCTGTAACCTGATATTTCCGGAGCAACGAATCTTTGATGGCTGCGTAATGGGCATCATTCGGATCATGACTATCGCCCTGCTCGTGAATGTCTGCAGAAACGGCATCAGCAAATTCGATTTTGGATGGTGTGGGGTGTATTTTGGAACCCATTGCCTGAACAATTCTTGGCATCAGCACGGCAAAAAAGATCCAGCAGGATAATAACGTAATTAATGCCGTTTTGGAACTGCGCTGAAATGCTGAAACCAATACGGTAATGGCCGAAACGACAAAAAAATAAGCCGAATAACTTATGATCAGGATCAGGAGGCGCAATGCAGCATCCATGCTGATCTCCCAGTTACTTAAAGATGCCCAAAGTAAAATAGTGAGGAGAATAAGTGGAATAAAAATGGTTAAAGCCACGCCAATAATTCCGAAAGTCTTTCCCCAAAGCAGCCTCTTCCAGCTTACATTCTGGCAAAGTAAAATTTTCAAAGTTCCAGATTTCCGCTCTGCGGAAATGCTGTTATAACCCAGAAAGAAGATGAGCAGTGGCACCAGCAATTGCAGTACCATTGCAATACTGATTTCACCAAAGCGCAACATTCCGTTAGAAAAGCCTGCCTCGCTAAAGTTAACGGTATTTTGCTTATGTGCCTCCAGAAATATGGATACACCGGCAAAACTTTCTATCCCGAAATCGAAGAAACTCAATTCATGTTTCTCCCGAAAAGCAAGGTAGCCATAATGCGCCATCCGGTGCGGGTGTTTGTCTGGTTTGGAAAGCCACTGCTCCCGCACCAGGTTTTTATAATGTAAACGTTGATTATTTTGTGTTCTGAAATTTTGCCAGCCTACATAGGTGGCCAGACAGAGCGAAAGCCCCAATAAAATAGTGAGAACTAGCGTTGCCCGATTACCAAAGGTTGATTTGTAAGTTTGTTTGGCGATTGTAACGGTTATATTCGGCATTATATTCTGTAGGTTACATTAAACATGACATTTCTGGGCGTACCCGGGAAGAGGCGTAAATAATTTTGTGCACCAACCCAGTAGGTTTTATTCAGGATGTTGTTGATGTTCATAGATAGCTGAACTTTAGATGCTGCAGGCGAATAATAAATTGCAGCATCTACAATAGTATAGGCCGGCAGGGTAAAGTCTCTGATGTATAAGGGCAGTTTATTTCCGCTGTATTGTACGCCGGCACCAAAACCAAGTCCTTTCAGTGTGTTGGTTTGTAAATCATAACGGGTCCATAAACTGGCACTGTGTTTTGGTGTGTTTTGCACGCGTTCGCCAACAACTAAAGGATTCAAATCTTCAGTTACAATGGCATCTACATAGCTATAACCCACATTAAATTGCCAGTTCGGTTTAATAAAGCCAGATGACTCTACCTCAATTCCTCTGCTTCGCTGCGCACCACGTTCAATTAAACGGTTCACATCCAAAGGATCATTGGCATTCATTAACAGATTTTTCTGGTTGATTTCAAACATCGCAACATTCACCATTAAATTACCATCAAGCCATTCAGATTTGGCTCCAAGCTCTTTCAAATCACTTTCCAAAGGTTTGAAATTAGTACCTGCAGGCGGTGGAACAATAACCAGATTGGAGGTATTACCCTGTGGTTGATAACCTTGAAGGTAAGTGCCATAAATATTGATGTGGCTGTTAACGGCATAGGTAAGTCCCAACCTTGGCAACAGTTTGTGCTGACTGATTTTAGTTTCATTGGTTAACCTGTAATTGCCATAATCTTCATACCATTCCTGGCGCAGGCCAAGCGTTAAAGTAAGTTGCTGATATTTGATTTGATCCTGAAGATAAACACCATTGATGAGGTAGTAAGAAGGTGGAATCTCCGCTTTTGAAAACACGTAATCGCTTAGGGTTTTTAACGTATACGTTGGATTGGAAAGGTTAAAATGTTCCACATTCGGAACAGGCGCATTTACACCATTAATTACGCTAAACCGGTACAAATCTTTCTTCGTTACATCATATCTTGCTGCAATTGTTCCATCTTTCAGGCGGTAGCCCTGCGCAGTATTGATGCCGCCACCCCGTAATTTTTGGGTAATGATGCGATCATAACCGACCACTAATTTATGTTCAAGGCCAAAAGTTTTCGCATTGATGCTGAAGTAAGTACTGATATTGTCTGTCGAATATTTTTGCTGGCGCTGAACAGCAATCATTCCCGCAAGGGAACGAATCGGCTGATTGTTCTCATCGGTGGCGAAAGCATTATTGGTACGGTGTTCTAAGAGATCTTCGTTCCAGTTCTGTTTCATATAAGCCACATTAAACGCTATATTTTTAGTAAGCTTCTGCGCAAAATTCGCCATTAGCATCAGGTCTTGTGTATTGAATTTATCATTGCTAGCGCCCATATTGAACCGGATTGGGGTGCTGTTCAAATCGGTTTGCCCGGCTGCTGCACCGAAAATTGCCTGTCCGCGATCTAACCTCGAATTGCTGTTATTCAGCACCAGCTCTACATTTAAACTGGTTTTATCATTCGGAATGTAAGAGAAGGACGGGGCAATCATATAACCTTTTCTAAATTGCAGATCGCGAAAACTTTTACTGTCTTCGTAACCCACATTTAACCGGTAAAGCAAGGTTTTTTCCGTATTAACAGGACCGGTAAAATCCAGTGCGCCACGAACCGTGCTGAAGCTTCCGCCAGAAATACTGATCTCTTTGCGGTCTTCCGTTAACGGTTTTTTAGTCACCAGGTTGATACTTCCGCCAGGGTCTACACTTGAAAATGTAGCACTCGCAGGACCTTTAATTACTTCAATTCTTTCGAGGTTATTGGTAAGTGGCTGGTTAAAATAGTTTTGACGCGTACGCATCCCGTTAATAATGGTTCCCTCTTCATTTTGATTAATGCCGCGAATAGAAAACTGGTTGTAAAAACTACTTTGAGATACACTGGTTACGTTTTTAATAGCATCAGCCAATACTGCGGCCTGTCTATCAGCTATTAACTCTTTCGAAATAGACGAAATGGCCTGCGGGATATCTTTATTTAAAGTAGCCGTTTTTGTTGCCGAGAAAGAGTAGTTTCCATAATACTTTTTCCCGTTCGTGCCGACAATTTCTACGGTCTGCAACTCCTCGTTGGCTACTGCCAGAACAATGGGATCGATGTTGAGATCTCCTAAGCCATTGACCGGGATAACTTTAGAGAAAGTACTGTAGCCAATTGCGGAAACGGTAATGGTGTAGGTAGCGGTTTTAGGCAACACAATAGAGAAGCTCCCGGCTGAATCGCTACTGAGGTTTAACTGATCTTTACCACTTTTAAATCTGATGGTTGCTTTATTGATACCTGTGCCTTGCGCATCGTTTACTTTTCCGGTTACTTTAACCTGGGCAAATGCTGCAGAGCTAATGGTAATGATGAATAAAAAAAGACAAACTGTCCGCCATATTCGGCGAAACTGATATTGTTGATACATTAAAAATGTTTGGTTAAATGGTTTGTAAGTATAATTCCTGAAGGTCTGAAGCCGAAATTTCGCTGGCCAGGAGGGTGTGAATCAGTTCACCTTGTTTCATAATGCCGATATGTGTGCCCAGGCTTACCGCATTGAAAATATCGTGGGTAGCCATCAGAATGGATTTACCTTCTGAAGCAAGTTTTTTGACTAGTTCCGTAAATTCCGCCGTAGCCTTTGGATCAAGTCCGCTGGTCGGTTCATCCATTAAAATGATTTTTGCATTTTTGGCAACAGCGATGGCAATCCCCACTTTCTGGCGCATCCCTTTACTAAAACCTGCCAGATGTTTATGGTGTGCAGCTTCCTGTAAGCCACAGTTGGAAAGGAATTTCATGAGTTCGGCTTCGCTATAATCAAAACCTGCCAATTTGGAGAAATAATCAAGGTTTTCTATTGCAGAGAGGTTTCCATACAGCATAACCACTTCCGGAATATAGGCAAGGTGCTTTCTCCGTTGATCATCACTAGCAGAAATTTCTTCGTTATCGATCAGAATTTTCCCGGCGCTGGGCTCAATGAAACCCAGAAACAAGTTGATGGTTGTTGTTTTTCCGGCACCGTTTTGCCCCAGCAGGCAATATACTTCACCTGGATTAACGGTTAGATTTAATTGATTAAGGGCTTGATACGATCCATAATTTTTGGATAGCGAAATGGCTTGAAGCATAAAAAAAATATAATAAATGGTTGTATACCGCAGGCGGCAATACATTAAATAAAATCTGTGATTGGAAAGAAGAAACCCTGGTTAGGGTATTAGGCGATTGGGCTTGGCGGACCTTTGTTGGCCGCAGAAAGAATATAGGCAACGGGATGTTTCCCTAAATAACCAACTTGATTATCAGCTGGTTTAGCTAACTTGAATGCTGTTTCGCAGGCAGTTGGCAATGTATAAACGTGAGATTGGTGTTTTAATACCTCGCACAGTTTACAATTTACTTTGCTTACTTTAAACTGAGAGGACGATTGCACCTGCTCTGATTTGGTTTTGCACAAATCGGAAGCATCCTGATCATGGTGGTGAAGCGCCTGAATTAACAACGCATTAGTAAACAAGATCAATAAGAGAAATGCCCAAATTTTGGTGAGTACTTGCTGGCGATATGTTTTACTTAGGTGATTCAATTGCAACAAAGATACATTTATGAAAAAAACTTTCAGCAATTTTTTTGAATTATGTGAAGAATTGTGATAAAGATCCTGAAACAAGTTCAGGAGGACGTATACGGGTTTTAGGAAAACGATGGAGAGGGTTTTGCATATTGAATGAAGCGATTTAATAAATGGCCATAGTGATTAACTGCTTTTAAACATTTAAATAAAGATTGCTTCATCTAATGAAAAATTTGCTTCGTAATGACGATTATACGAGAGGACTTATCTTAATGGCCTTAATTTCTTAATGTTTCAATTGAAGGATTGTGACGAAAGATCCTGAAACAAGTTCAGGAGGACGTATGCGGGTTTTAGGAAGACGATCGAGAGAGGGTTTTGCATATTGAATGAAGCGATTTAATAAATGGCAATTATACTGGAGGACTTATCTTAATGGCGTTAATTTCTTAATGTTTCAATTTGAAGGATTGTGATAAAGATCCTGAAACAAGTTCAGGAGGACGTATGGGGGTTTTAGGAAGACGATCGAGAGGGTTTTGCATATTGAATGAAGCGATTTAATAAATGGCAATTATACTGGAGGACTTATCTTAATGGCGTTAATTTCTTAATGTTTCAATTTGAAGGATTGTGATGAAAGATCCTGAAACAAGTTCAGGAGGACGTATGCGGGTTTTAGGAAGACGATCGAGAGGGGTTTTGCATAATGAATGAAGCGATTTAATAAATGGCAATAGTGATTAACTGCTTTTAAACATTTAAATAAAGATTGCTTCATCTAATGGAAAATTTGCTTCGTAATGACGATTATACGGGAGGACTTATCTTAATGGCCTTAATTTCTTAATGTTTCTAATTTGAATAATTGTGATAAAAGATCCTGAAAGAAGTTCAGGAGGACGTATGCGGGTTTTAGGAAGACGATCGAGAGGGTTTTGCATAATGAATGAAGCGATTTAATAAATGGCAATTATACTGGAGGACGGTAGTGTAAATTGAACTGTGTCAGCCAGTTTAACCATTTTGCAAATGCAGCTTTATTCTATCCTCAAACATAATGTATAGCTGAGATAATGTCAAGTTCCAATTCTGCAGG
>NZ_WKKH01000017.1 GCF_009674725.1 Pedobacter petrophilus
TAGGCCAGGTCAGTGCCATCCCGAAAAATTGACCATGCCGGTTGAAGAGCAGAACGAAGAACAGTGGTTTGGCTTTGGTAAGGGGTTATAGCGATCGCAATTCACTCCTTCAGGTAGGTGTGCCTGCAAGGCGTTGTGGTTTATATCCATTATTAAATAAATTCATTTTGTCCTGGCCGGACGGGCTTATTTTCTTTTGACAGCAAAAGAAACAAAACTGCCGGCTCGCAATTTTTCTGTGGAAGTTAGTGGGTAAGGCTAGGTCATTGCCATCCCAAAAAATTGACCATGCCGGTTGAAGAGCAGAACGAAGAACAGTGGTTTGGCTTTGTTAAGTGTTAATAGCGATCGCAATTTCACTCCTTTAGGCGTTGTGGTTTATATCCATTATTAAATAAATTCATTTTGTCCTGGCCGGACGGGCTTATTTTCTTTTGACAGCAAAAGAAACAAAACTGCCGGCTCGCAATTTTTCTGTGGAAGTTAGTGGGTAGGCCAGGTCAGTGCCATCCCGAAAAATTGACCATGCCGGTTGAAGAGCAGAACGAAGAACAGTGGTTTGGCTTTGTTAAGGGTTTATAGCGATCGCAATTCACTCCTTCAGGTGGGTGTGCCTGCAAGGCGTTGTGGTGATTCGTCGTTACCTTCGTTTCCAATATCTCCTTTCTTTCAAGAATGCTTCTTCAGCTAAAACTTCAAAAAAACAATATAATTTTTCTCGAAAACAATATTTTTTTCTATCATTGCAGCCCGATTAAAAGCCTCCTTAGCTCAGCTGGTAGAGCAACTGACTTGTAATCAGTAGGTCATTGGTTCGATTCCGATAGGAGGCTCTTTTTAATTTAGAATTGTCTGTTCACGACTTTCGATTGTTCCCGAAATCTAAGTATTCCTTTCAGCTTATTCTTTTACCACTTTACAAATCGTAATTGGTGAAGCTAAAATCTTAAATTCGCGACATGCTAAACTACTTTTCGGCCGATTGGATTTTTCCTGTAAGTACACCACCCGTAAAAAACGGGGTAGTTGCAGTTAATGCGGAAGGAGAAATCCAGGAAGTACTAACAGAACTGGCGGCTCAGCAGCTTCCTTTGGAAATAAAGGGATACAAAGGTGCAATTGTTCCTGGTTTCATTAATACGCACTGTCATCTGGAATTATCACACATGCTTGGCGAGATTCCGGAAAGAACTGGCCTGGTAGCGTTTTTGCAAACCGTTATCAAAAGCAGATCTGCCGATGCGGAAGAAATTCAGTTGGCGATGCATAGCGCTGACCAAAAAATGTTCGATAATGGAATTGTAGCGGTTGGTGATATTTCCAATCAGCTTATTTCAAAAACCGTTAAGCAGCAAAGTGAAATCTATTACCACACCTTTGTAGAAGCGTTGAGTTTCAATCCCGATAGGGCAACTGCAACAATGGAGTTCGCTAGCGATATTAAAGACCAGTTTTTGCCTTTGCCTGCATCTGTGGTGCCCCATGCGCCATATTCCGTTTCGCCTGAACTTTTTGCGTTAATTAATACGGCTGCAGAAAAGGAGCATACCTTTATTAGTGTTCACAACCAGGAAACTACTCATGAAAATGATTTTTTCGAACAGAAGTCTGGAGGGTTTCTGGAACTTTATCAATTCCTAGGGCTGGATTTAGTATTCTTCAAGCCTTCCGGTAAAACCTCTTTACAAACCTGGCTACCTTATATAAAAAAGCAAAAAATGTTGCTGGTTCATAACACCGTTTCCAGTAAAGAAGATATAGCGTTTGCAAAGCAGAATCATGCTGATTTATATTGGTGTTTATGTCCGCAGGCTAATTTATATATTGAAAATGCACTTCCCGATGTTCATCTGTTAATCAGCGAGAACTTAAAAATTACCTTAGGAACAGATAGTTTGGCGAGCAATCACCAGTTGAATATTTTAGCGGAGATGCAAACTCTGCAATCGTTGAAGAAAGTGAAATTCGAAGAACTTTTAAAATGGGCGACAATCAATGGGGCTGACTTTCTCGGGTTAGCGGATAAGTTTGGATCAATTGAAGTCGGTAAATCACCCGGATTAAACCTGATTCAGTTATCAGAAGATTTTATCATTAAAAGTGATCAGGTGATTAAATTGGCTTAATGGATTATGCACTTTGTTCACAGATAAGTTTTGTTTAATTTTGAATATATGGGAACATTAATTGTACATCCTGAAAATAAAGAACAACTTTCAGCACTTAAAGCTTTCATGAAAGCGTTTAACATCTCTTTTGAAGAGGCAAAACAACCGTATACTACTGATTTTACCGAAAAAATGAAGCTTAGTAAACAGCAAGCCAGCGAGGGGAAAACTGTCAAAATCAGCTTGGATGATATATGGAAATAGAATTTACATTTATCGCGGTACAAGATTTAGATTATTTTAAAAAATCTGGCAATAAATCAATTCTAAAAAAAATAAGAGCGCTTTTAGAGAGCATTCAGGAGAGTCCATATACTGGAATCGGAAAACCAGAAGCGCTTAAATATGAGCAATCAGGTAACTGGTCCAGAAGGATAAGTCAAGAGCATAGATTGATCTATGAAGTTAAATCTGAACTCATCATCGTTCATTCTTTGAAAGGGCATTATTGCTAATCATAAATATTAATGACCCCAATCTGTAAACTCTTCAACATCAAATACCCCATTATCCAGGCTGGCATGGTTTGGTGTAGTGGCTGGAAATTAGCCTCGGCGGTTTCCAATGCAGGTGGTTTAGGGATCATTGGTGCAGGTTCTATGTATCCTGATATCTTGCGGGAACATATTCAAAAATACAAAAGTGCCACCAGCCAGCCTTTTGCCGTGAATATCCCATTGATGTATCCGAATGTTAAAGAAATAATCGAAATCGTAATCCGGGAGGGGGTTAAAATTGTTTTCACATCTGCAGGTAATCCGGCAACGTGGACCACTATTTTAAAACTGGCAGGAATCACTGTTGTACATGTTATTGCAAATACAAAATTTGCGAAGAAAGCACAGGAGGCAGGAGTAGATGCCATTGTTGCAGAAGGCTTTGAAGCGGGTGGCCACAATGGAAGGGAAGAAACCACCACCATGTGCTTAATTCCCATGATTAGAAGTGAAGTTCAGCTTCCAATTATAGCGGCCGGAGGAATAGCCAGCGGAAAATCAATGCTTGCTGCCTTTGCTTTGGGTGCCAATGCCGTTCAGATCGGTTCGGCCTTTGCCGTTGCCGAAGAATCTTCGGCACATTGGGCTTTTAAAAATAAAATTATTTCATCAGCTGAGGGCGATACTCAGCTCGCCATGAAAAAACTGGTACCGGTAAGGTTATTAAAAAACGAATTTGCAGACGCGGTCGCACAAGCCGAAGCTGAAGGTGCAGACCGCGCACAGTTGCTACAAATCTTAGGAAGGGCGAGGGCAAAAAGCGGAATGTTTGAAGGCGATATGGAAAACGGCGAACTTGAAATCGGACAGGTTTCAGCCATGCTCAAAGAAATTAAACCTGCAAAACAAATCCTGGAAGAGATCTGGGAAGAATTTCTAAAGGCCAAAAATGAACTGGCTGCTCAAAATTTCGATATTTAATCTACTTGTGAGCGTTATAAAAGTTGATTCGTAACTTAGCGCCATAAATTTTCCATTAATGAAACACATTGATATAAAAGTAACGGGCAAGGTGCAAGGCGTATTCTTCAGGGCGAGTACAAAAGCTGTAGCCGATCAAATGGGAATTCGCGGCTTTGTTAAAAATGAAAAAGATGGTTCTGTTTATATCGAAGCAGAAGCCGAACAATTTATTTTAGATGCTTTTATAGACTGGTGCAAAGAAGGACCAGATAAATCTGCAGTGGAAAATGTAGCGGTTAGCGACGGAACACTTAAAGATTTTCGCAATTTTGAGGTGGTGAAAAAGAATTTACTCTGGTAAAATAAATACCGTTTTAGATTGAATAATTACGATTTCAATCTAAATCATATATCATAATATTGTTAATCCGATTTTAGTGAGGTTGATGAATGGTAAATTCAATTTATATCTAAAATCTAAAATTTAAAATCTCTTGTCTGTATATAAAAAGTTTCTTGGGCAAACAATGGTTTATGGGATCAGCACCATAGCTTCAAGATTATTAAATTTTATTTTAACCCCAATATTTACCAGAAGCTATGGTGCTGCGGCGCTAGGTGTTTTTACAAAAATGTACGCCTATGCTTCTATGACCAATGCCATTCTTGCGTTCGGGATGGAAACCACATTCTTTCGGTATTTAAATAAGTACGAAGATAAAAAAGCCCAGGTATATAACAATTCATTTTTAATCGTTGCCTTTATTTCGATCTTATTTTTAATTACAGGTCTTGTTTTTACGGAGCCAATAACAAAGTGGCTGCTCAATAATAACATGTCGCACTATCAGGATCAGAAAAGATATGTTCAATATTTTCTATGGTTACTGTTTTCTGATGCCATTTGTGTTATTCCTTTTGCCAGGATCAGGGCCGATGGAAAACCTTTCCGCTATAGCATTATCAAATTTTTAAACATTCTAAGTTATGTATTGCTGAGCTTGTTTTTTATTTATGGCATCCCATTAATTATTAAGCATGATTTGCCCGGGCATGAATTTTTCCAGAGCTGGTTTCGGGATAAATGGGTTGGATACGTTTTCATCTCCAACCTAATTGCCAGTGCTTTTACTTTTTTATTACTGGTGCCTGAGTTTTTAAAGGTGCAGTTTAAGTTTGATGCTGCATTATTCAAAAATATGCTCTCTTACAGCTGGCCGGTGCTTGTTGCAAACTTATCTTTCATCATTAATGAAAATTTAGATAAAATTCTGTTAGACCGTTACACCACCGAAACCCAGGTAGGGATTTATGGTGCGGTGTGTAAACTGGCCATCTTTCTCAGTATTTTTAACATGGCATTCAGATTAGGTGCCGAACCGTTTTTCTTTAGTTATGCAAAAAATGAAAATGCAAAAGTTACCTACGCAAAAATTTTAGAATATTTTGTGATTGCGCTTTCTATTCTTTTTGTGGCTTTAACAGCCAACATCGAAATCTTAAAATACTTTATCAGTAGAGATCAGGCTCACCTGGCAGAATACTGGGTTGGATTACCCGCCGTTCCATATCTTTTGGTTGGTTACGTGTGTTTAGGGATTTACATGAATCTTTCTATTTGGTACAGGCTATCAGATCAAACCCGTTTTGGTCTGTATATTTCTCTGGTTGGCGCAGTGATCACCATTGTTTTTAACATGATCCTTATTCCAAAATACAGCTATATGGGCTCAGCGTGGGTATCGATGGCTACTTATGGCACCATGATGATCATTTCTTACATCTTAGGACAAAAGTATTATCCGATTCCTTATAACCTTAAAAAGATTCTTGGTTATTTAATTGTTTCCACTATAATCGTATTTTCATCGTTCTTTATCTTTAATAAAAACATTTATATCGGCAACGCTATGCTCATCGCGTTTGTTGGCGGCATTGCTTATTTTGAAAAAGACGATTTAAGAAAAATGTTAAAACGATAGAAAATCATTTACACAAATCAGTTTTCCGCTATAAAAATGAATATCAACATCATTAATAAATCTGAACATCCATTGCCTCAATATGAAACAACACATGCTGCTGGGATGGATTTAAGGGCATCAATTATAGAAGAAATTACACTTAAACCTTTGCAACGGCAACTCATTCCCACCGGTTTATTTATAGAATTACTGGTTGGTTTTGAGGCACAAATCAGACCAAGAAGTGGCTTAGCTTACAAACATGGCATTGGTATTGTAAATTCGCCTGGAACTATTGATGCAGATTATCGTGGCGAAATTAAAGTGTTATTGGTAAATTTATCTGATACAGATTTTAAGATCATTAACGGAGATCGTATCGCACAGATGGTTGTAGCTAAACATGAAACTGTGCAGTGGCAGGCAGTTGAGTCTCTTGGCGAAACCCTAAGAGGCGAAGGTGGGTACGGACATACCGGAAAGGGTTAATAATAGGGGTTTGGAATAAATAAATTGGTTTTGAATGAACGAATGTTTCTGCAATTTGTATGAGCGTTCTTTCCTTCAATCATTTTGTCATCCATACTTTCAATCAATCATTTTTAAATTATGGTAAAAAGGGTCGTTTTTCTTGCTTTGTTATCCTTGAGTGGTTATGCTTTCGGACAAAAACCCGCTGTTGCAGCGTCGGGCAGGGATAGCAATATGGTAAAGCAATTGTTTTTTGCTGGCTTGAGAGATAAAATGACCGATAACTATGCGCTTGCATTAACTAATTTTAATAAAGTTGTTAGTTTAGAACCGGGTAATGATGCTGCACTTTTCGAACTGGCGAACGCGAACCTGCGTTTAGACCGATTATCTGAAGCCGAATTAAATATCAGGCAGGCGATAACTATAAAGCCGAACAATCCCTGGTATCAGCGTTTGCTGGCAGAGATTTATAAACGGACCAACAAAATGCCAGAGTTGATTGAAGTCTTTAATCAGTTAATTAAGATAGATCCGGAGAACGATGCTTATTATTTTGATAAGGCTAATGCACAGTTTTTATCCAATCAAACAGCGGCTTCTAAAAAAACTTACGATGAAATTCTAGCCAAATTTGGCGAATCCAATGAACTGCTTGCTGCTAAAAAACGCTTCCAACCAAATTCTGGTGCCTCAGAAAGTGATATAGTTAAGCTTTTGGAAGGTAATCAGGCCGATATTAAAAATTACCTCTATGCCGCTGGCTTGTTGCTGCAAAAAGGTAATGATGCAGAAGCGCTAAAAGTTTTACTAAAAGCGCAACAACTGGCACCAGGTAATTTCGAAATAAACCTGGGACTTGCAGATGTTTATGGCAAACAGAAAAATGATGAGCAGGCTTTCGCATCTTTAAAGCAGGCTTTTGAAAATGCAGAAATGCCTTTAAATGAAAAGGTGAAAATTATTGCATCATTGTTTTCGAAACTGAGTCAGCCGGTTGTTGCCGAAAATGTGACCGCATTAAGTAAGCTTTTAGCAGAGAAAAACCCAGCAGATGCAAAGGCCCTGGCGCTTTATGGCGATGTTTTATATCAGCAGAATAAATTAAAAGATGCATTAGTCCAGTATCAGGCGGCATTGAAGATAAACGATCAGGTTTATATGGTATGGGAGCAAATTATCAATATCCAAACATTATTAGGGCACTATGATGATGCCGTGAAGATGGGAGATGAGGCGCTTACCATTTATCCAAATCAGGCCAGCCGCTATTACTATACAGCTTATGCCTTATTCAAAACGGGTAAGTTTGATCTGGCTCTAAGTAATTTGAAATCAGCTTTGCAGTTAGATGTGGAGAACAAAAGCTTACAAGCGCAGGTTTTTGCCCTTCAAGGTGATATCTACATCAATCAAAATAACTTTGCATTGGCAAAAACAGCATTTGAAAAAGCTATTGCGATGGAGCCTGATAATTATTTTATCATGAATAATTATGCTTATTATCTTGCCCTGAAAAATGATGACCTGGCTAAAGCTGCAAAATATTCGGAAACGGCGGCCAATGCTATGCCTGATAATTCATCCGTTACAGATACTTATGCCTATATCTTGTTTAAACAGCAGAAATATGATCTGGCCAAGGTTTGGATAGAAAAAGCATTGCAAAACAATACCAATAAAAACGGTGTTTATTTGGAGCATTACGGAGACATTCTTTTTATGAAGGGAGATAAGGATGCTGCCCTGGTACAGTGGCAAAAGGCGAAATCTGCCGGGAACGGATCTGAAGTATTAAATAAGAAAATTAATGAGAAGAAGTATTTTAAATAGCTTGCTAATTGCAGGTACAGTAATTTTTGTATCTGCGTGTAAGCCCAAAAAAGCAATCGTTGTTGCACCTCAGGCTGCCGAAGAAGTTAAAACGGATAACACAAAGGCCGAAGCTTTGGCTTTACTAAATAGCAAGCAATTGAAGTTTAATACCCTTTCGTTAAAAGCGAAAGCCACATTGGATATCGCCGGCAATTCGAATGATGTAACTATGAATTTCAGATTGAAAGATAAGGAAATCATTTGGGTAAGTATTACCGCATTGGGTGGTGCATATGAGCCGGCCAGGGCTTTAATTACGCCAGACAGTATTAAGGTAATGAACAGGGCAAAAGGCGAATATTTAAGCAAACCATTTAGTTATATCTATAATTTTACCAATAAGCAAGTTAACTTTAATACGCTGCAAGCGATGTTAACCGGTAATGCAATGGGAGAATTTTTAACGCAGGATGCTAACTTAAAACAAGAAAGTGGCGTTTGGGTAGTATCAGGAAGTAAAGAAGGCCTGGATTATAAATTGCTGTTTAATACCCTTTTAAAAGTGGAGGAAACGAATCTGAATGATGCAAAATCTGGTCAGGCGTTAAAGGTAATGTATTCAGATTATCAGAATTTGAATGAATCTTTATTTCCCAGTTCACTTAAAATCAATACTTTATCTGGGATGAAAAAAGTTAATATCGATTTGAAATTTGTAAAAATAGACGGTAATGTTCCATTGGAATATCCTTTTAAAGTTCCGGGTACCTATAAGCTGGTAAAGTAATATTCTTTGCTTGTGTTAGCGATCTTTTAAACAGTCATCAAATATTTAGGTTGAATTTTCATCCGCTTATTTTGCCGACTGTTTTTTTTATGAGCAGAATTTTTCGAATGAAGATGAGGTGAAGTTTTTTTGCAAAGCCTTGTGGATCTAAATTTTAATGTCTTTTCCTATAAAATTTTTATACTTTTGGCTTAATGAAGCTACAGAAAATCATATTTATCCTGTTTTTAAGCGTATTTGCCTATTCGGCTACTGCACAAACCGAAAGTCAGCTCAGAAGGAAAAAAGAAGCTATCCAGCGTGAAATTGAACAGCTCCAAAAGAATTTAAATAAAACTGCTAACGGGAAGAAATTAACTTTACAGCAGATTAATGCAATCAATGCGCAGATTCGCCTCCGTCAGGATAAGATCGGAACCATCAATTCTGAAATAAAAAATCTTGATAATCAAATCTCCCAGAACACAAATACCGTACATACATTACAAGACCAGTTAGGCGATTTAAAAAAGGAATACGCGGGGATGATCCGTTTTGCACAACGAAACAGAAATGCCTACGAGAAGATGATGTTTATTTTTGCCGCCAGGGATTTTAACCAGGCTTATAAAAGAATAAAATATCTGCAACAATTTAGTCAATACCGTAAAAAACAAGCTGGTTATATTGAAAATACCCAGCAGGATTTAAACGGAAAAATCAAGGTGTTGGATAAAACCCTGAGAGAGAAAAGTGATCTGCTAAAAGAACAGGAGCGGGAGCGGGAGCGTTTAGGAAAAGATAAGAATCAGCAGGCTGTTGCTTTGAATCAATTAACAAAGCAAGAACGCCAGTTTAAACAAGATATCAATTCTAAGAAAAAAGAACAGGCACAAATTAACCGGGCAATTGCTGCGGCAATTCAAAGAGCTATTGAAGAAGCCAGAAGGAAAGCAGCAGAAGAAGCACGTTTAGCAGCGGCAAAACGCGCAGCTGAAGAAAGAGCTGCTGCAGCGAGAGCAAAAGCAGAAAATAAACCGGCTCCAACCACCAGCACAGCACCCGCTGTAAGAGCGAAGAGTACATCCGAGTTGTTAACAGCTACACCAGAAGCAGCAAGACTTTCGGCAGGCTTTGAAAATAATAGAGGGAGGTTGCCATGGCCGGTATCAACCGGAACGATTACAGAACGATTTGGTTTACATAAAGTAGATCAGGCATCATATACTAATGATGGTGTAGACATCACTACGGCAGATGGCGCTGCAGTAAGGGCTGTATTTGCGGGTAAAGTAGTGATGGTTCAGAACATTATGGGTAGAACTGCAGTGGTAATTAACCATGGAGAGTACTTTACGGTGTATCAGAATTTAAAAGGGGTGAGCGTAAGTGTAGGTAACTCTGTCGATACCAAGCAAACCATAGGCGCGGTAGCGAGTACTGGAGATGATGCGATACTTAAGTTCCAGATTAGAAGAGGGCAGGGAGCTTTAAATCCGGAAGCCTGGATTAGTAAATAAGAAAGTTTAAAAATGTTTATATTTGTATAAAATAGATTAGTGATGTATCAAGGAACGTTATTAGAGTTTTTAAATATGGGTGGATCTGAGATCGTACTCATTTTAGTGGTCGTGCTTTTGTTATTCGGCGGTAAAAAGTTGCCGGAATTAGCAAGAGGATTGGGAAAAGGAATCAGAGAATTTAAAGATGCATCTGATGGTGTTAAGCGTGAAATTCATAGAAACATCAATGCGATGGATTTAGATAAAGAAGAAGCAGAAGAGAAAGTTGCAAATAATCAGGCTCATCAACCAGCTGCAGAAACTGCTCCGGTAGATGAAAAAGTGACAACAACCGACAATCATCCGTCAAGTACTCCTATAGATGAAAAAATTGTAACTGACAGTCAAAAAGTTTAAACAAAAAAGTTATGTTAAATACAACAATAGCAGCAATGCTTGGAACGCCAGAGATTATCATTATTGCGGTAGTGGTATTGTTATTATTTGGTGGTAAAAAAATTCCTGAACTAATGCGTGGTTTAGGTAAAGGTGTTAAAGAATTTAAGGATGGTAAGGATGGCGTAGATGGAGAACAAGTTGATCCATCAAACCGTGATAAAACCGTTTAATTGTTATAATTTTAAGTTTTGAAGAAATACAGCGCTCTAAAAGAGATCCAGGCACTCATTTCGCAAAAGCAACTTACTTTACCCGATTTATTAGCTTATTATTTTAAGCAAATTTCAGATAATGAACACCTCAATGCATTTAATGAGGTGTTTTTTTATTCGGCGGAAGTTCAGGCGAAAGCGGTACAGCAGAAGATAGCGCAAGGCACTGCAGGTAAGCTTGCCGGGATGGTAATTGGCATTAAAGATAATATCTGCTATAAAGATCACATCGTTACTGCATCATCAAAAATGCTCGATGGCTTTGTGTCGCCCTATTCATCTACTGTTATTCAGCGCTTATTGCAGGAAGATGCCGTAATTATTGGTCGTTTAAATTGTGATGAATTCGCAATGGGTGGCTCCAATGAAACCTCTTACTTCGGGCCGGCAAAAAATGCTGCAAATCCAGAATTGGTGCCGGGTGGGTCTTCTGGTGGCTCTGCTGTAGCTGTTCAGGCTGATATGTGTCTTGCTGCCCTGGGTACTGATACCGGTGGGTCAGTTAGGCAGCCAGCAGCATTCTGTGGTCAGATTGGTTTAAAACCAACGTACGGACGAATTTCGCGGTATGGCGTTATTGCCTACGCTTCATCATTTGATCAGGTTGGGCCGATCACTTCTTCGGTTGAAGATGCCGCGCTTTTACTTCAGGTTTTGGCTGGTGCCGACGATAACGATTCTACTGTATCTTCATTAGCTGTTCCGGATTATCCGGCCAGGTTAAACGAAGAGAAAAAACAGCGGATAGCTGTTTTGAGAGAAACCATCGAAAGTGATGCGCTCGATCCGGAAATTAAAGCTGCTATTTTAAAATCAATAACCAATCTTCAGGAGAAAGGCCACACGGTTGAATATGTGTCTTTTGATCTTTTAGATTACCTCGTTCCGGCGTATTACATTTTAACCACTGCGGAAGCATCCTCAAATTTATCAAGGTATGATGGTGTACATTACGGATACCGAAACACAGATGCAAAATCACTGACGGAACTTTACAAATTATCCCGGGCAGAAGGTTTTGGTGAAGAGGTGAAAAAGCGTATCCTATTGGGGACTTTTGTTTTAAGCGCAGGTTATTATGATGCCTATTATCAAAAAGCACAACAGGTTCGCAGGTTAATCAGAGAAAAAATGGATAACCTGTTCCGGGATTATGATTTGATTTTATCGCCCGTGGCACCAACAGCCGCTTTTAAAATAGGTGATAACGTTCAGGATGCATTGGTAATGTACCTTGCAGACATTTTTACTGTTTTACCATCATTAAGCGGAAATCCGGCAATTGCCTTACCTTTAGGCAATAATATCGCTGGCTTGCCGTTAAGTATTCAATTTACAGCCAAACATTTTGAGGAAGACAAGCTCCTGGCTTTTTCTCAGGCATTTTTAAAATAGCGTATTTTTTAAAATATGCACAGCGTTTTTTGTGTTTCTCCGGCTAAATCGGAGCGGCATTCTGATTAAGATTTCGGTAGGAGAACTGAAAATAGCGCTGGATAAACCAAATTGCCCATGATAAAAAAACTACTTTTTACCAGTATATGTACCCTCATAGGATTTGTTTCTGTCTCTTATGCCCAGCAGAAAGTAAATATTGATAGCCTTCCGAAAATACAGGATAACATTTTCATAAACACCGACCCGGTTTCGGTGCCACTTATCTACGAAAACCCATTATTAATGGGCCAAAATTACATCTATAAGTTACGTTTGGATTCTATTGCCAAAACTGTTCCCCTTCCCTACAACGAGTATGTTCAGCAGTATATAGACATTTATGCCAAGCGAAAAGATTTATTTGGCAAAATGATGGGTTTATCAAACTACTATTTTCCCATTTTTGATAAAGCATTAAAAGAATTTGATATTCCGCAGGAAATTAAATACCTCACCATTGTTGAGTCGCAAATGAATCCCCATGCAATTTCCCGGGTTGGCGCAACAGGTATCTGGCAGTTTATGTTTGGTACGGGCAAAGCTTATGGTTTAAAAATGGATAATTTTGTAGATGAACGAAAAGACCCTATTCAGGCCAGTTATGCTGCAGCACAATATTTTAGAGATGCGTATGAAGAACTGGGTGATTGGTTACTGGCTATTGCTGCATATAACTGTGGCAAGGGTGCAGTGGCCCGTGCAATGATTAAGGCAGATTCACGTGATTTCTGGGTAATCAGGCAGTTTCTGCCTAAAGAAACCAGGAATTATGTGCCGGCATTTATTGCTGCGGTATACGTAATGAATTATTCTAATAAACACCAGATTTCTCCTCAGGCCTGTAGTTTATTCTTAAAAACAGATACAGTTCAAACGAATAAATTTGTTTCCTTATCCGACCTGGCAAAAGCGTTAAATGTTGACGAAACAGCCCTTTTTGCACTTAATCCATCATACAAAAAACAAATTGTTAATGGTACTGATGAAGATCCAAAACGGATTGTAATGCCGAAGCTTAGGGATATTGATTATGCCGGAATTTATGAAGTGCTGAATAATACGGGATTAGAGACAAGCATGCGGGTGATTCAGGCGAGCACAGATGATGCAAGAGATCTGCGAAAAGCAAAGGCTACTAAACATATTGCCAGCAATTCTGTAGTGTTACATAAGGTTGCTGCAGGGCAGTCGCTCACAACAGTTGCCAATAAATATGGGGTTGAGGTGCAAGATTTAAGGGTATGGAACGGACTGAAGAGCAAAACTATCGTACCCGGTCAAAACCTGAAAATCTTCGCTAAAAATGTGAGTCGCTTAAAACCACCAGTTTCTTTCCTGAATTACACCGTAAAATCCGGAGATACATTATCCGAAATTGCTGAAAAATTTAATGGCGCCACTGTTCAAAGTATCAAACGTGATAATAAGTTATCCAGGGCAGGCTTGCACGCAGGGATGATTCTGAAGATTAGCAAAGGATAGCCAGCAGAACTTATTGCCTCTTCTATATATAAAGAGGTAAAATAGATATTAGTTAAGAGGGATATTTTTTCGACCTGCCGATAAAAAAACATAAATCGCTTTGACCTCCCCGAAGATTGTGACATCAATTCTCACCTTTCAGTTTTGTGTTCAGTTGAAATTGAACAAATAATGGCCCTAATATTTGCTTATTTTTAATCACAGCGATCACTGTTTCTCTATGTAACTGTTTACGAGCGAAGTGCTAATCATCTTGATTTAGCAGGACTTATTTTGCCTGCATAATGTTTTCTGCCTGATAAAAGAATCGTACCTTTGCGCGGTCACTAATAAGTTACTTAATGAGTAATATCAATAGAAAGCAAGATGCGCTCGATTACCACTCGCAAGGGCGGCCAGGAAAAATACAAGTAGTACCTACAAAACCAACGACTTCACAACGTGATTTAACCATGGCTTACTCGCCAGGTGTAGCAGAACCTTGTTTAAAAATAGCAGATAATACTGATGATGTTTACAAATATACCGCGAAAGGGAATCTTGTTGCTGTAATTAGCAACGGAACAGCCGTTTTAGGTTTGGGAAACATTGGTCCTGAGGCCAGCAAGCCGGTGATGGAAGGTAAAGGTTTATTATTTAAAATCTTTGCAGATATCGACGTATTCGATTTAGAACTGGATACCAAAAACATAGACGATTTTGTGAAAATTGTTAAAGCTTTGGAACCAACCTTTGGAGGCGTTAACCTCGAAGATATTAAAGCACCAGAGTGTTTTGAAATAGAAACCCGTTTAAAACAGGAAATGAATATTCCTGTAATGCACGATGATCAACACGGCACGGCCATTATTTCTGGCGCAGCATTATTAAATGCCTGCGAAATTCAGAAAAAGAAAATCGATAAGATTAAGGTAGTAGTGAGCGGGGCAGGTGCAGCAGCAGTTTCCTGTTCAAAAATGTACCTTTCTTTAGGTGTGAAAAAAGAAAATCTGGTGATGTTCGACATTGACGGATTGATTAATACAGAACGTACTGATCTTGATGATATGCGGATGTATTTTGCAACCAGCAGAAAAGATATCGGTACCATAGGTGAAGCCATGAAAGGCGCAGATGTTTTTATCGGCCTATCTGCAGGAAACGTAATCCAGCCAGAAATGTTGGTTGGAATGGCGAAAAATCCGATTGTTTTTGCAATGGCTAATCCCAACCCGGAGATTGCTTATGAACTGGCCATCAAAACCCGTAAGGATTTGATTATGGCAACTGGCCGATCTGATTATCCAAATCAGGTGAACAATGTGCTCGGTTTTCCATACATTTTCCGAGGTGCTTTGGATGTTCGTGCAACAACTATTAATGAGGCCATGAAAATTGCAGCTGTGAAAGCAATTGCAGAATTGGCCAAAAGATCAGTTCCTGAAGCCGTTAATCTGGCCTATAATGCACGTAACCTGAAATTTGGAAGGGATTATATTATCCCTAAACCGGTAGATTTCAGGTTAATAACAGAGGTTTCCATCGCGGTAGCTAAAGCTGCTATAGAAAGCGGCGTTGCCCGTAAAGTAATTACCGACTGGGATGCGTATTCTGAGGAGTTAAGAAAGCGTTTAGGTTTGGATGATGCCATTATGCGCTCCATTACCACTAAAGCTAAAACTGACCCTAAACGGGTGGTGTTTGCAGAAGCTGATAATTACAAGATTTTAAAAGCTGCTCAAATTGTTAAAGATGAAAATATCGCGATTCCAATCCTATTAGGAAACAGAGAAAAAATTCAGGCGATTATTGATGAACATGCGCTGGAATTAGATGGCGTTGAGATCATTGATCAGATGCAAAATCCGTCTAAAACGAAACAATACGCAGCGGCACTCTATAAAAAAAGACAACGTAAAGGAGTATCCATAAATGACGCAACTAAGTTGTTGAGAGACCGTAACTATTATGGTGCATCGATGGTTGAGTTTGGTGAAGCAGATGCTATGATTTCTGGTTTAACAAAAAATTATGGCGATACCATTAAGCCTGCTTTGCAGGTGATTGGTGTGGAGCCAGGCGTGAAACGTGTGGCTGGTATGTACATGATGATGACCAAAAAAGGTCCGGTGTTTTTTGGTGATACCACGGTGAACGTAGATCCCACAGCAGAGGAGTTGGTAGACATCACTTTATTGTTGGATAAATCGGTAAAACAATTTAATATCAAACCCCGAATTGCATTATTGTCCTATTCCAATTTCGGTTCGAATGATGGTGTAACGCCAAATAAGGTAAGAGAAACGGTTAAAATTCTGCATAAAAATTACCCGGAGGTTATTGTAGATGGAGAGATGCAGGGAAATTTTGCCATCAATAACGAACTTTTAAAAGATAATTTTCCGTTCAGTACTTTAGCAGATGAGCCTGCAAATACATTGGTTTTCCCTAATTTAGAATCAGGAAACATTGCTTATAAACTTTTACAAGAGCTCGGAGGAGCGGAAGCTGTGGGGCCGATTTTGTTAGGTTTGAATAAGCCTGTTCATATTGTTCAGTTAGGAAGTTCGGTGAGAGAGATCGTAAATATGGTTACTATTGCGGTAGTGGATGTTCAGGCAAAAGAAGAAATTGCTGAAACATTAAAACGAAAAGGTATATTTACAAAAACAACTAAGAAGTAATACTCCATGTACGCCTATATTGATGGTAAATTAACATACAAGAACCCAGCGTTTGTTGTGGTTGAAGCCGGTGGTATAGGCTATCATATAAACATTTCATTAAATACTTACAGCGCCTTGGGAGACGCAGAAAGGTGTAAACTCTACACCTGGCTGTACGTAAAAGAAGATGCACATACATTATACGGGTTCGCCGATGAGGGCGAACGCCGTTTATTTCTACATCTGATATCTGTATCTGGAATAGGACCGAATACGGGTAGAATGATTTTATCATCGATAACACCAGAAGAAATTCAAACGGCAATCGTTAAAGCAGATTTGCCGCTAATCCAACGGATAAAAGGATTGGGTGCTAAAACAGCACAACGTCTGGTTCTGGAACTCCAAGACAAGCTAAAAAAAGAGGGAGTAGATTCGTTAATTTCTATGCCTCAGCATAATACCGTTAAGGATGAGGCGTTATCAGCATTAGTTATGCTCGGATTTGCCAAACAAACTGCCGAAAAAACCATCGACCAAATATTAAAAGTAACAGAAGGAACACTTTCTGTAGAGCAACTAATTAAACAAGCTTTAAAAAAATTATAGACCTTAACGCCCTTGAAGAGAATATCTATACTCTTATTTCTCACCCCTCTTTTCTTGATTGCTCCCAAAAACGTCTTCTCACAAGTGGTTCAGAGCAAAGCAGATACTTCTTTGTTAAAAAATAACTTCGGTTTAAAGGAAAAACAGCGACTGGGGATCAGTCCTTTACGCAGTCCGTTTTTCCCAATACCCAATAATGTGAGGCAGGTAGTGGAATATGATGCCAAAAATAAACGGTACATCGTAAAAGAATTAATAGGTGATAAATATGTTACGCAAACTCAATATTTAACGATCGATGAGTATTCAAGATTGGTTAATAGTGAAGTAAAGCGTGGCAACTGGCGTAATATTTCAAATGCAGAAGTAGGCGACTATAGAAATACAGGTATTATTCCAAAAATTCAGGTCAACAGCAAGGCGTTTGAGAAACTTTTTGGTGGAACAACTATCGATATTCAACCGCGGGGTGAAGCAGAGCTTACTTTTTTAGGGCGCAGAAATAAGAATGAAAACCCTTTATTTAATGAGCGGCAAAGGGTGCAAACCAATTTCGATTTTAACCAGAGAATTCAAATGGACCTGGTTGGGAATATTGGTACAAAGCTTAAAATAAAAAGTAATTACAATACAGAGGCACAGTTTGACTTTGAAAACCAGATTAAATTAGATTATACTGGTGGTGCTGATGATATTATTAAAAAGATAGAGGCTGGTAACGTAAGTTTACCATTAAATACCAGTTTAATCACAGGTACGCAGGCATTGTTCGGGATTAAGACCCAGTTGCAGTTCGGAAAACTGAATGTAACCAGTGTTTATACTCAACAGAAATCAGAGTCACGCGAACTTCGGATTACCAATGGTGCGCAACAAAACGAATTTGCTGTTACTGCAGATAATTATGAAGCCAATAAACATTATTTTCTGGCCCAGTATTTCCGCAATAACTATAACAAGCATTTAGCCAATGCACCCATTATTACCTCGCCAATTCAGATCACAAAAATTGAGGTATGGATTACCAATAAGGCTGGAAACACCACAGATTCGAGAGATATCTTGGGTTTCTTGAATTTGGGTGAGAATCAGCCTTTTAACCCGGGAGCAATCGCCGGTGGCGGATCGGCTCTTCCGGCAGGTACAACTGCAACAGGATTTCCGCAGCAATCGAATAATTTATTGAGTAGTTTACCCGCTGATGCCAGGTTTACAAATTCAAATTCGATTATACCATTTTTTCAAGCCAACGGCGGTACTGATCAGTATGCGAAACTTACCTATGCAAGAAAATTAACCGAACGCGAATTTACTTTCCAACCCCAACTGGGTTATATCTCCCTGAATAATCCACTCAACTCGGATGAAGTTTTGGCGGTGGCTTATCGTTATACGTATAATGGAGTTGAATATCAGGTGGGTGAATTCTCTACGGATATCTCTTTTGATGCAGTGAATCCAAAAGTGCTTTTTGCGAAACTATTAAAAAATGAAACGACTAAAATCAATCTCCCAACCTGGGATTTGATGATGAAAAATATTTATTCAATAGGTGGGTATCAAATTAGTCCGTTGAATTTTAAACTTGATGTTTTTAGAATCGATAATGAGACCGGGGTAGAAAAACCGATCATGACCGAAGGGCAAAATACAGCCAACAAACAATGGATTTCTTTAATTGAATTTGACAGGCTGAATCAGCAAAATGAAAAAAAGCCAGATGGGATCTTTGATTTTGTAGCCGCCAACAATGCTTTTGGCTCTTACTTTTCCAATAGTGCTACAGCGAACAGTAACTTTGGATCCAACTTATCACTTAGTGGATTAGCAGCCTTAATAAACAACGCCAATACCGGATACATTACTATCGACCCTGCGAACGGCCGGATTATATTCCCGATTATTGAACCATTTGGTCAGGATTTGGCAAACAAGTTTTTACCCGGTGAACAGGCATTAATCGATAAATATACGTTCACAGCGCTTTATGATTCTACGCAAATGATTGCAAAGCAGCTGTTTCAAAATAAAAACAGATACGTAATTAAGGGGCATTATCAATCAGAAATTTCTTCAGAGTTTAGCTTAAACGCCATTAATGTTCCGGAAGGATCTGTTAAAGTTTTCGCCGGTACCATGCCTTTACAAGAAGGCGTAGATTTTACAGTAGATTATCAGGGTGGCAGGGTAAGTATCATCAATCAGGCATTGTTAACATCCGGTCAGCCGATTCGAATTACCACTGAAAATAATGAGCTTTTTGGTTTACAGCAAAGGTCGTTATTCGGAACGCGATTAGATTATCGGCTGAATAATAAGCTTAATTTGGGTGGTACGTTCATGAACTTAACGGAAAAACCGCTTACCCAGAAAGTAAACCTTGGCGAGGAACCAATTTCCAATACCATTTGGGGAGCAGATATTAATTATAGTTCATCTTCAAGGTTTTTAACCAAACTGGTAGATAAACTCCCGTTTATTTCTACTAAAGCACCGTCTAGTGTTAATTTTTATGGGGAGTTTGCGCAATTGGTTCCGGGACATCCGCGGGCATTAAACTTTGCAGGAAGTAAAAACGGCGTAAGTTATCTGGATGATTTTGAAGCGTCGAGATCGGTGATTGATCTAAAAAGCGCCATCGCCTGGCAATTGTCAGGAACACCACAAGATTTTGCAGAATCGCAATTGTTAAACGATCTTACTTACGGTTACAACCGTGCACGGATTGCGTATTACAATATCGATCCCACCTTTTATAATTCCAATGCCACTACTACGCCAACCAATATCAGGAACAACAGAAATGAACTTTCCAATCATTATGTAAGGCAGGTTATTGAACAGGAGGTTTTTCCGTTTAAGGAAACGGCAACTGGTCAGGCTTTAAATATAACAACGCTGGATGTTGCCTATTACCCAACTGTTCGTGGCCCATACAACTATGCTACCACTGGTTTTTCAGCTGATGGAAAGCTAATAAATCCAAGACAGCGGTGGGCAGGTTTCCAGCGTAAAATTGAAACGAACGATTTTGAAGCGCTGAATGTCGGTTTTATCGAATTCTGGGTATTGGATCCTTTTATCTACAATAGAAACTCTCAGGGGGGTGATATTTATTTCAACCTGGGTAATATCTCTGAAGATATTTTAAAAGATGGACGGAAATCACTGGAAAATGGATTGCCGGCAACGAATGATCGCGCTAAGTATGATGAAACCGCCTGGGGGCGTGTTCCAAGGTTGCAACCGGTAATTCAGGCTTTCGATAATGACCCCGATGCAAGACGGGCACAGGATGTTGGTTTAGACGGGTTATCAGATGTAAACGAAAAGGAAAAATTTGCTGCAGCGATTAATCAAATCAAATCTCAGTTAAATGCAACTGCTGCTGCAGAAATTGATGCGGATCCATCTTCAGATAATTATTCCTATTTCAGAGGACCTGCTTTGGATCAGGTTAACGCAGGGATTTTAAAACGTTATGAAAAATATAATGGTCCTGAGGGAAATTCCAAAACCTCTCAGCAGTCTCAGGCAGAACTGGGGATAGAAAATTCTGCATCAACATCACTTCCTGATGGTGAAGATATAAACCGCGATAATAACATGACGCAAAGCGATGAATATTATCAGTATAAAGTGACGATGAAACCGGGGATGGATGTAGGTCAAACACAATTTATTACGGATAAAGTAACCTCGCAGGTAAAGCTGGCAAACGGAAATACGCAAGCCGTAACCTGGTACCAGTTTAGAATCCCAATTTCACAGTACGAGAAAAAAGTTGGTAATATTCAGGATTTTAAATCCATCCGTTTCTTCAGGATGTTTATGACAAACTTTGCAGATACAGCGATCATGCGTTTTGCAAAACTTCAGTTAATCAGAGGAGAATGGAGAGAATTTAACACTAAAAACACAGCAGATCAGGTGATCGTAGAACCTGGATTGCCTGCTTTGACGCCAGATAATTCGACAATTCAGGTGTCAACAGTTAATATTGAGGAAAACGGAAAGAAAAGTCCGATACCTTACGTAACGCCTCCCGGGATTCTTCGTGAACGTGATTTCAGTAATTACCGTGGCGATACACGTTTAAACGAACAATCTCTATCAGTTACCGTTAAAAATCTCCGTGATGGTTATGGAAGAGCTGCATTTAAAACGGCCTATAGTGATTTCCGTTCTTATAAACATTTAGAGATGTTTGTTCATGCGGAAGCCATTAATAATCAGCTTTTAGGTGATCGTGATCTGAATGCATTTTTGAGAATCGGAACAGACAATCAAGACAATTATTACGAGTACTTAATGCCTTTAAAGATCACGACCCCGGGTACCAGTGATCCTGACGCCATCTGGCCGGAGGCAAATAGAATGGACGTTAACCTTACGTTATTCCAGAATGCAAAACTTGCCCGTAACGTTGCGAAGCAAGCAAACGGGCAGCCATGGCCTATTAATGTGCCTTTCACCTTTACAGATGGTGATCGTACCATTATCGTAAAAGGGCAGCCGGATATGAGTAAGGTGAGGGTGTATATGCTTGGCGTAAAAAATCCGCTAAGAAACCTGAATACTTCTGAAAGTGAAGATGGAACAGAGAAAGATGTTCTGGTATGGTTTAACGAACTCAGGTTAACAGAGTTTGATGAAAGAGGGGGTTGGGCGGCCACTGCCAGGTTAAATTTAAAACTGGCTGATTTTGCTGACGTGAACATATCCGGCAGTAAATCGACCATTGGTTTTGGATCTATCGATTCCAAAGTGAGTGAGCGTAACCGTGCCGATAATGTTTTGCTTGATGTTTCCTCTGCGGTAGAACTAGGTAAGTTTTTACCACAGAAATCGGGTGTGAAAATCCCCATGTTTGTAAACTATTCAAAGCAGGTTTCTACGCCACAATACAATCCGCGTACACCAGATATAGAATTAAAAAACGCCTTGGACCGATCGACAAAGGAAGAAAAAGATTCGATATTAAATTTTGCTCAAGACTATACCGTACGGAGGGGAATCAACTTTACCAATGTGCGCAAAGAACGAATCAATAATAGTAAACCCGTTCGGCTTTGGGATATTGAAAACTTTGCAGCCAGTTATGCTTTTACGCAATACGACCATAGGGATTTTATTAATCAAAGCAGTATTCAGAATACCTACAGGGCTTCTTTACAATATAGCTATGCGAAAGAGGCCAAAACATATGCGCCTTTCGAGAAGATTATTAAATCGAATATGCTGGCCATACTAAAGGATTTTAATTTTAGTATCTTTCCCAGTGCCATCAACTTCAGAATTGATGTAGACAGGTTGTATTCTGAAAATACGTTGCGAAATAACGATCCTAATAATTCAATTCCAATATTCCAGAATGGGTTCGGAACAACATTTAACAAGAATTTCAGGATGAGTAGAATCTACGGAATTGCCTGGAATTTAACCCGTTCACTGCAATTGGATTTTAATGCCACCAATTATTCTATTATTGATGAACCAGATGGAAGAATTGATGGTATGAAACGTGATACGGTTTGGCAAAACCTTAAAAAATTAGGTCGCACCACAGATTATAATCATAACCTGAATGTAACCTATACTTTGCCAATTGATAAAATTCCCGGGCTTAACTGGGTAACCGTTAAAACCAGATATGGAACTAACTTTAACTGGCAAACAGAGCCTTTATCAACACTGTTGGATCCAAATATTAATTTAGGGAATACTGTTCAAAACAGCAGGAATGTTCAGGTTAATCCAACCTTGAATTTAGCTACCTTATATAATAAATTTGGCTTCATTAGAAATGCAGGTAACAGCGAGGAGACCGGCGATAAGCTTAAGAATTTCTTCGTTAACTTACTAACCAGTGTTAAAAATGTGAGTGCAAATTATGTGCAAACCAAAGGAATTTTCTTGCCGGGATATTTACCTAACACCAAATATTTTGGAATAGATAACGCAACCGGTGCGCCTGGCTTAGGCTTTGCATTTGGAAGTCAGCGAGACATTAGAGACATGGCGCTAAACAATGGTTGGTTAACCACTGATACCTTGCAAACCCAGTTATATGTAAATACGCTTCGCGAAGATTTACAGTTTACCGGACAGATAGAGCCTTTCCGTGATTTAAGAATTACCATCAGGGCAAATAAATCACAAACCAGAAATTTTTCCTCAAATTACAGGTATGTTGCCAGCGTTGCTTCATTTGAAAACTTAAGTGCAATTACCACAGGAGATTATAGCATTTCATACATTGCGCTAGGTACCGCATTTAAAGAGAAAAATTCAAGCGTAATTTCTACTTTATTTAATCAGTTTATGGCCAATAGGATTATTATCTCGAGAAGGCTAGGTTCACAAAATCCTAATTCAGCCGGGGTGGCTGGAGGCTATTCAGATGGTTATGGTAAAGAGAGTCAGGATGTGATTATCTCTGCTTTTATGGCTGCATATTCTGGTAAAGACCCGGGTAAGATGAGTATGAATTCTTTTCCCAGGATTCCACTCCCCAACTGGACATTAACTTATAATGGATTGACAAAGATTGCTTTGATTGCCGATCATTTTTCATCTATTGATATCAGACATGGTTATCGCTCTGCCTACAATATTAATGGTTTCAACTCTTTATTAAGGTACCAGGAAAGCAACGGTTCTTCTGTAAACCGTGATGCGAATAATAACTTCCTGCCAGAATTCCAGTTTGCACAAGTAACGGTATCAGAATACTTCTCGCCTTTAATTGGTGTGGATACCAGATTTAAAAATAACCTGAGCGCTACTTTTGAACTTAACAGATCACGTTTGTTAGGTTTGAGTTTAGCCAATAGCCAGCTTGCACAACTTTCAGAAAATAATGTGGTTTTAGGGATGGGTTACAGAACGAATAAGTTTCGTTTTCCTTTTGGCTGGTTTAAAAGTTTGAAAATGGATAACAATATGGATTTCAAACTCGATGTCGCCATTCGCGATAATAAAACTGTTATTTACAGAGCCGACGTAGAAGAAGCCGAAATTTCATCAGGTGCAAAGAACATTACATTGAGACCAAGTGTGGATTATGTCTTGAATCAGAAATTTAATGTTAAATTATTTTACGATTCGAATATTACAAAGCCTTATACTTCGCAAACGTTTAATACCTCTTTCAGTAATTTTGGTTTTAGTTTAAGGTTTACGCTGAATTAGGGGTTAGTGGATGAATAACCTTGATTTGCAAATATGGTAGAGCAGCGGTGATTAGAATAAACGAAGTTGATACTTTAAAAGCCGCAGATAATCAGCTGAATTTAATATTAGCGTGAAAGTTGAAAATGATTTGCGCTTAAATTAAGATAGCATTTGAATGGCAAGTTGATAGCATGATAAATTTATAAAAACATAATTTTTCAGTCTTTGCTATTGCTTAAACTAAATTGTATTTTTGACACGTAGACATACCTGCCATAAATAGCAAATCAATTAACCATTTGCAATGGTAAGTATGAAACAGAATAATAGACTAACTTAATTTATTTAAACACTTACAGGATAATGAATTTTCCATCAGAATTAAAATATACTAAAGACCACGAATGGGTTAAGGTTGAAGGTAACGAAGCTTTTATTGGCATTACAGATTTCGCTCAACGCGAATTAGGTGATATCGTTTATGTTGATATCAACTCAGTAGGTGACGAAGTGGCTAGAGAAGAAGTATTCGGTACTGTAGAGGCTGTAAAAACGGTTTCTGATTTATTTATGCCGGTAACTGGTACTGTATTAGAAATTAATTCGGAGTTGAATGATAATCCTGAATTGGTAAA
The DNA here is from genome assembly GCF_009674725.1 of Pedobacter petrophilus. Taxonomy (GTDB): domain Bacteria; phylum Bacteroidota; class Bacteroidia; order Sphingobacteriales; family Sphingobacteriaceae; genus Pedobacter; species Pedobacter petrophilus. The sequence continues at coordinate 24,742 of NZ_WKKH01000017.1, forward strand.
TTCTGATCCTTATGGAAAAGGCTGGATGGTGAAAGTATCACTGTCAGAACTTGCAGAAATTGAAGATTTATTAACTGCTGATGCTTATCAGGCATTAGTTGGTGCTTAATCTTATCCTATTTTGTACAAAGCACTGAAACGGCAAAAATGGGCCATACTCTGGACGCTTATCATTTTGGTGCTTTGTAATATAAAGCTTCCCGAATCTAACGGGCCAGGATTTTTTTTTGTAGGATTTGATAAGATGACCCATTTGGGGTTTTTCTTCGTACTTTCTGTTTTTCTGTTTTATGGGAAAATAAAATACCAGCATAGTTATGGATTTAGAATACTAACTATATTCAAAATCCTTTTAATAAATTTCATAATTGGCGGAGGAATTGAACTCTTACAGTGGAAGGTTTTTACTTACCGATCTGCAGAGTGGTGGGATCTGGGATGTGATATGATTGGTGCGCTGATGGCTGTTTTTAGCTATATATTATTGCATAAATTGAATTTCGATGAAAAGAATAATTAGTTCAGTATTTATAATGATCATCATATTTTTGAGCGGTTGCAGCATCTTTAAAAAAGATTGCAACTGCCCAAAAGTTTATTATAAAAGTTACCCATCCCAGCGTAGGTAACCAAATTATCATCCCCAAAGTGATATAACAGCGATATTCAAATTGCTGTATTTAAAATGTTACCAAGCATTTAACGTTCGATAACAAACCTTTAAGCTTTCGAGTAGTCTGATAGCTTAGTTTTTGTATATTTTATCTAAATTTTTTTAATGAAAAGGAACGTTCAAAGGGCAATCTTCATTGTTCTTATTTTTTGTAGCTACATCGCTCAGGCGCAGAATCCGGGTTCAATAAGCGGAAAGGTTATCAACGCTAAAGATAAACAGCCCGTAGATTTTGCAACCATAGCCGTTAGAAATCTGAAAGATTCTGTTGTTGTAGCATCGGGACAAACCGCGCCAGACGGGACTTTTAGTTTCAAAGCAATAGCACCCGGAAAGTATAGAATTTATGCTGCCTTCTTAGGGCTGAAAACAGCTACAAAAGATGTTGAAGTAGCAAAAGCCGCTGTTAATGCAGGCGAAATTTCAATGACTGATGATGGTGTCGATTTAAATACTGTAAATGTTACCGCGAGCATTCCGGTTGTGGTAAAAACTGATACTTTAGAATTCGACGCAAAAACCATTAAGGTACGCGAAAATGCTGTTGTGGAAGACGTATTAAAAAAGCTTCCTGGTGTAGAAGTCGCTAAAGACGGAAGCATTAAAGCCCAGGGCGAAACCATTACGAAAGTGAAGGTAGATGGGAAAGAGTTTTTTGGAACAGATCCCTTATTGGCAACAAAAAACCTGCCGGCAGATATGGTAGATAAAATTCAGGTTATTGATGAGCAATCAGAGCAATCTCAATTTTCTGGAGTAGATGATGGTTCGAGAACCAAAATTTTAAACATTACTACCAAAGCCGGAATGAAAAAAGGATATTTTGGAAACAGCACTGTTGGATATGGTACTCAGGATAGATATGATGCCAACATCAATGTAAATAAATTTGATAACGACCAGCAGTTTAGTGTAATTGGTCAGTTTAATAATGTAAACAAGCAAAATTTTGGTCAGGGTAATGGCGCCGGAAATGGCTTCGGCGGTGGCGGCCGTGGTAACTTTGGTGGCGGTGGAAGCAGTGCCGGAAGTGGGGGCATTACCAATACCAACGCAGGCGGGATAAACTTTGCAGATACTTACAAAGACGGAACACAAATTCAGGGGAGTTACTTTTTTAACAGATCTGACGTAGTTAATCAGCAACAGAGTTTTACGCAAAACTTTTTAGGCAATAGCATTACAACGGTGGCCAACAACGCTGATAATAATACCGACCGGATAAATCATCGGTTTAATTTCATGATTGATACCAAACTGGATTCTTCAACAACTGTTAAAATTCAGCCGAATGTTTCCTATACCCAAAGTGATGCAACAAACCTGAGTAATTATGACAGAAACTTGCTTGAATCTCAAACAACAGGTTTGCAACGTTATATTAGTAATAGTTCTACCCCAAATATCACTAACAATTTATTGGTTCGAAAGAAATTTAAAAGAAGGGGAAGAACCCTGTCACTTAATGTTAATACATCGATAAATAATAACGATGCAGATAACTATAATTACATATCCGAAGCAAATACGATTAATAGCGTAGTAACCAATACCCTTACTGATCAGTTAAACAAGGTAAATACCAATTCAATAAACAACACTTCCAGATTGGTTTATACCGAACCATTATCTAAAACTACCAGCTTAGAATTTAATTATCAGAATGGCTATAGCCATGATAACCAAGGCAGGCAGGTATTGGATTTTAATTCGGCCAGCGGTCAATACGATTTAGTTAATTTTGATTATACCAATACCTACGAAAATCAAACGTTAACCAATGCCGGAGGTGTAAGCTTTACCACTAACGAAAAAAAATATAACTGGAACATTGGTTTAGCCGCCCAACAAACCAATCGCGTAAACTCTAATCTCACTACCGGATTGGTTCGCACGCAGAACTTCATTAATTTAACTCCTTCCGCAAACTTTAGATACAATTTTAGTAACTCCAGGAGGTTGAATATTCGATACAGAGGAAATACACAACAACCAAGTATCAGCCAGATTCAGCCGATTCCGGATAATACCAATACACAAAGCGTTTTCATTGGTAATCCTGGTTTAAAGCCCGCCTTTAACAATACCTTGAACATCAATTATAACAACTTTGATTTTGCAAAGAGCAGAATGTTCTTCGCTTTCCTAAGTTTAAGTCAAACTTTCAATGCCATTGGAAACAGCAGTCAGCTTATAACCGACCGTAATGATGAAAACTTTGGAAAAATCAGAACCACTTATGTAAATGTTGATGGCGTTTACTCTGGAAATGGAAGTGTGAACGTTGGCTTGCCGATACTACCTGAGAGAAAGCTGACGTTAAACGCATCAATAAATGCGAACTATAATCGCAATGTGAATTTCACAACGGGCAATGATAATCCAAGTGATCTGGTGAGAAATGTGACTAATTCAATTGGAGTTACCAACAGATACAATTTTGTAACCAACTTTGATAAGTTCGATTTAACTGGTGGAATCTCCGGCACGTACAATAGGGCAACCTATTCTGCTCAACCAAATGCCACAACGAACTTTTACACCTGGAACCCAAGCTTTGATGTGAGTTATGTATTTCCGGGTAACATCCGCCTGGCTGTAGATTTAGATTATATTAAAAATACAGGCAGAGGAGAGGGTTTTAATAATCAGTTTACGCTGGTGAACTCTTATATCAGCCGTCAGTTTTTCAAAAACAGGGGGACTTTCAAAATTGCAGTAAATGATGCTTTTAACCAAAACCAGGGAATAAGCAGAACTGCAACAAACAATACCATTACCGATTTAAATTACAATGTATTGAAGAGATATTATATGTTCTCATTCACCTATTCGCTCACCAGAATCGGTGGAAGAAATATGAGTGGCGATATGCAGATGCCTACGCCTGGTCAGGGTGGAGGACAGCGGATGAGGATGTAAAATCGATTAGTTAATTTTTAAAGGCCCGTGTAAAACGGGCCTTTTCCTTTTGTAAGAAATTATAAATGTCTAACTAACGTTTATGTATTTCATTTGTTACCTGACGCAAATAAACCATTAAAGTGCGGGATAGTCTTTAATTTTAAAATCAGAAAACTAACCGAATGAAACATCTTTTTACGCTGCTCCTTTTTTTATCATGCACCATAACCTACGCTCAGAAAAACGGTTCCATCAGTGGCCGTGTTATTCAGTCGAAAGATAAACAGCCAATTGATTATGCCTCTATAGCCATTAAAAACCTTACAGATTCTACAACCATTGGTGCCATGAATACGGGTGAAGATGGTACATTTAGTTTTAAAGGACTCAAGCCTGGTTCATACCGGTTGTATGCTGCCTTTTTAGGATTAAAAAATACCAACAAGGATTTCGTTATCTCAGCAGAAAAACCTGATTTAAATATTGGTGACATTGTTTTGGAAGGAGGGTCGATAGACCTGCAAACTGTCGAAATTAAAGCGGAAGTACCACCGATTGTAGTGAAGCAAGATACTTTAGAATTTAATGCCAATTCATTCAAGGTTGTGGAGAATGCTGTGGTAGAAGATTTACTTAAAAAGCTTCCGGGGGTAGAAGTTGATAAGGCCGGAACAATCAAGGCACAGGGGGAAACGATTACAAAAATCAGGGTGGATGGAAAAGAATTTTTCGGTAATGATCCGCTATTGGCCACAAAAAACCTTCCTGCAGATATGATAGATAAGATTCAGGTTATCGATGAGCTTTCGGATCAGGCGCAGTTTACCGGGATAGATGATGGTTCCAGAACTAAAATTATTAATATCACTACCAGAAAAGATAAAAAAAATGGATACTTCGGCAATACAACCGCGGGTTATGGTTCCGATAAACGATATGATGTTAACGTCAATGTAAATCGCTTTAATCAGGATAGAAAACTCAGTGTTGTCGCGCAGTTTAATAACGTAAATAAGCAGAATTTTGGTGGCGGCCTTGGTGGTGGAAACGGGGGCGGCAACGGCGGCAGAGGTGGAATTACGGAAACCAATGCTGCGGGTTTCAACTTTAATGATACTTATGCTGATCAAACAGAGGTAAGCTTAAATTACTTCGTCAACAAATCAGATAACTTAATTCTCAGAAATAGTGTAACGCAAAATCTTTTAGGCGATGTTACCACTATTTTCAATAACGGCCAAACTAATAATGCAGACCGTTTAAACCATCGGCTGAACTTTATGGTGGATACAAAACTGGATTCGCTGACATCGCTCCGGATTCAGCCAAATTTAAGTTATACCAATAACGCCGGCTTAAACAGCAGTATCTACACCCGCGATTACAATACCTACACCATTAACGGTACCCAAAATTTAAGCAACAACAATACTTCGCCGTCTGTAAGCAATAATATTCTTTTTCGAAAAAAGTTTATGAAAAGGGGAAGAACACTATCGTTAAATTTAAATACCAATATTAATAATAACGATGCCGGCAATTACAACCGGAATGACGAAACCAGGGCGGAGGGAGGCCTAACCACTCAAAAAATAACCGATCAGTTAAATGACCAGGAAAGTGAGTCGATTAATCAAAATACCCGTTTGGTATTCACAGAACCACTCGATAAAACATTAAGCCTGGAGTTTAATTATCAAAACGGCTATAACCATAATAAATCTGATCGGTTTACTTATAATTTTAATCCTGCAACGTTGCAATATGATTTGCTTGATACCACCTTTAGCAATGCTTATGAAAACACAATTCTAATCAATACTGCGGGCTTCAGCTTTAATAAGAACGGGAAAAAATACAATTGGAATGTAGGTATGGCTGTACAGAATACAGACAGAACCAATAATAATATTACCCGGGGATTTATCCTGAAACAGAATGTCTTCAATTATACGCCGTCTGCAATGTTTCGTTATAACTTTAGTAATAGTAAAAGATTTGTGGTCAATTACCGTGGTACTACAAATCAACCAACCATACAACAATTACAACCAATTCCAAATAACACCAATACACAGAATATCCCGGTCGGAAATCCGGATTTAAGGCCTGAGTTTAACAATAACCTGCGACTGGCGTTTAATACTTTTACTGTTGGTAAAAACAGATCTCTTTTTATCAACGTTAACCTTACGCAGACTTCAAACAAGATTGCCAATAGCAGTAGTTTAATAGAAAACGGACGCGATCAGGGTAAATTAGCCATCCTTCCGGTAAATGTAAACGGTGTTTATGCCGGTTCTTTAAACTCATCAATCAGTTTGCCGCTAATGGCCGGGAATAAATTAAACTTTCACATTAATATTAGTGGTAATTACAACCGGGATGTGAACTTTACCAATTCTTTAAAAAACATTACCAACAGCTGGGTGCTAAGTAATGGATATCGCCTGGTATCGAATCTCGATCGGTTAGATTTAACAGCCGGTATAAATGGATCAGTTAATCGCGCTACTTACTCTGTACAGCCAAATTCTAATGCCCGATTCTATACTTTTAGTCCAAACATCAGCGTAAGTTATTTATTCCCGGGTGATATCCGTTGGGCAATTGACGTGGATTATAATCAAAATACCGGAAGGGGAGAGGCTTTTGATACGCATTTTACTTTACTGAATTCTTATATGAGTAAACAGTTTTTTAAAAACCGGGGAACGCTTAAAGCAGCTGTTAACGATTTATTGAATGAAAATCAGGGAGTCAGCAGAACTGCAGATAACAATACCATACGGGATGAGCGCTACAATGTATTGCAACGCTATTTTATGTTCTCATTTACATATTCTTTAAACAGAATGGGCGGTAAAAACAGAATCAGCGAAAAAAGTAACGAAGGAGGAAGACGTAACCGTGGTGGCGAAGGTTTTGGTGGAGGAAGATCAGGAAATTAATCATGGGTTAGTCAAACCTGATTTTCGGCATCAAGATACCATTCATCTATTTGGAATAAATCTAAAGAAAGGCTAACTTGCACCTGATTTAGCACATGAACCCGAAGGGATTGAGATAGTATTTTAATCTTGGAGGCCCCATCTGAGCATAAAACAAATACAGATGAAACTTTCAAATTTAAAAGTTGGAGAAAAAGGAACAATCATTTCATTTACAGACCTTGATCTTTCTGTAAAATTGATGGAGATGGGTTGTTTGCCGGGTGAAGTTGTAGAAGTTGAGCGTTTTGCTCCTCTTGGCGACCCAATGGCCATTCGTGTTGCTGGTTATCAGCTTTGCTTACGTAAAAGCGAAGCCGATGTCGTTATCATCAATAAATAAGCTGATTTGGATATTAAAGTTGCATTAGTTGGTAATCCCAATACAGGTAAGTCTACTCTATTTAATCGTTTAACGGGATTAAATCAAAAAATTGGAAATTTTCCTGGAATTACGGTAGATAAAAAAACAGGTTTTATGAAGCTTGCCAATGGCAAGGGTGCAGAAGTAATTGATTTGCCCGGAACATATAGCCTGTACCCAAAAAGTGCTGATGAAAGTATCGTTTTCCAGGTTTTAGCTGATGCGAATAATAATAGTTATCCTGATGTAATCGTACTGGTAGTTGATGCATCAAACCTTAAACGTAACATGCTTTTGTATTCGCAGGTTGCAGATTTAGGAATTCCGATGGTACTGGCATTGAATATGGTCGATCTTTCCGAAAAACAAGGCATTAATATTGACTTAAATAAGCTCGTTCAAAAATTAGGTGTGCAGGTGGTTTCAATTTCTGCACGGAATAATATCGGGATTGATAAGCTAAAAAATGCGATTTCCAATACCAATAAAATTGCCACTCAGTTTCAGGATGTTGATGTAAACATTCTTGCACCAGCGGCCATTAATGCCATCAAATCAAAACTGAATTCTGATAATGATTATTATGCTTTACAGGTATTGCATCAGCATGAATACCTTAAATTCTTTTCTGAAAAAGAACAGGAAGAAATAGAAGAAATAGAGCAATCACATCAATTTGAGTCTTCTAAAACGCAGGCAGCAGAAACTATTGTACGTTATAAATATTTAAGTTCGATATTGGCAGATGTGGTTTCTGATGAAGGTATTGCGAAGAAATTTACTTTTAGTGATAAGCTTGATTCAATTTTAACCCACAAAGTCTGGGGATTCGCGATATTCATATTAATTCTTTTTGTAATATTCAATGCGATTTTTGCCTGGTCTTCCTACCCGATGGAATGGATTGAAGCAGGTTTCGGTTTTGTTACTGATCTTGGTCACCAGTATTTGCCCGAAGGGATGTTCACTAATTTACTCCTCGATGGTATCATAGCCGGATTGGGTGGAATCTTCGTGTTTATTCCTCAAATTGCCATTTTGTTTGCTTTCATTTCTATTTTAGAAGATACAGGCTACATGTCAAGGGTAACTTTTATGATGGATAAAATCATGAGCAAAGTTGGCTTAAATGGAAAATCCGTTGTACCTATGATTGGTGGTTTAGCGTGTGCAGTACCTTCTATTATGGCGGCCAGAAATATTGAAAACTGGAAGGATAGAATGATTACGATCATGGTAACGCCCCTGGTAAGTTGCTCGGCAAGGCTTCCGGTTTATATTCTGATCATTTCGTTGATTATCCCGTCAGAAAATATTTTTGGAATTTTTAACATGCAGGGTTTAGCCTTAATGGTGATGTACCTGGTTGGGGTGATTGCTGCGGTATTGGTGGCCTGGATTATGAAGTTCATCATTAAAACTAAAGAGCGTGCTTATTTCATTATGGAATTGCCTATTTACCGCATGCCAAGATGGAAAAATGTGCTTTACACGATGTATGAAAAATCGAAAACCTTTGTTTTTGAGGCCGGGAAAGTGATTATTGCAATATCAATTATTCTTTGGGTGCTGGCAACCTTTGGTCCGGGCAGTCGCTTTGATCAGATTGACCGGAAATATGCACCTGCACTTGCAGATACCACAAAAAATACTGATCACATCCGAACACTTATTGCTACAGAAAAGCTGGAAAACTCTTACGTTGGCATTTTAGGTCATTGGATAGAACCCGCTATTCGTCCTTTAGGTTATGATTGGAAAATCGGCATTGGTTTGATCACTTCTTTTGCTGCACGCGAGGCATTTGTGGGTACAATGGCGACTATCTATAGCGTAGATGGTGGCGATGAAGATACTTCTACCATTAGAGAACGCATGTCTGCGTCCGTAAACAGCCGCACAGGCTTACCCGTTTACACCTTTGCTACTGGTATTTCATTAATGTTGTTTTATGCTTTTGCGATGCAGTGTATGAGTACCGTGGCAATTGTTTACCGCGAAACTAAAGGCTGGAAATGGCCGGTAATTCAATTGGTTTATATGACGGTCATGGCTTACTTTGCAGCGCTTATTGCATACCAGTTGCTTAAGTAGAAAGTTCTGAGTATTAGGTGTTGAGAATCAAGAAATATTAAGTGTCAAGATGCCCGGCAAGAAAACTACTGTAGCTTTTTTACTTACCGGACTTAAAACATTTAACTATCGACTAAGACTTCAGACACTTGACTCACTCGTAAAACTAACCCAATTCAATCTGTCTTTTGATACTTTCCTCTAACGAAATCAGCGTTTCGGTACGTTGAATACCATTCACCGCCTGAATTTCTTCATTAAGTACGTGGCGTAAATGATTGGTATCTCTGCAAATTATTTTAGCGAACATACTATAAGCACCCGTAGTATAATGGAGCTCTACAACTTCCTTAATTTTACTAAGTTGGGCAACAGCATCTTTATACTGAATACCTTTTTCGAGGTAAATACCTAGAAAAGCACAGATATCGTAACCTGCTTTTTGAGGATCTATAATCAGGTGTGAGCCCTTTATGATCCCCATTTCCTGCAGTTTCTTCATTCTAACGTGTATAGTGCCGCCAGAAACAATTAAGTCTTTCGCAATTTCGGTATATGGTTTAGTAGCGTCCTGCATTAACTGCTTCAATATATCAATATCGAGGTTGTCAATTTCTAAATTGGAATTGTCTTTTTTGAGCATATTTTTGAATTATGATAAGCGAATTTACAAATATTTATCAATATTATAAAAATAAAATTAAATGTTTAAAATATTTGCAAGGTATTAGATGTTCCATTACATTTGTATCAAGCAATTAACAAAAAGGAACGTTCTTTAACAAATTGCTAAACATACTGTAGGGTGGTGAAACAGGCAGACACACCTCCTTGTCTCGGTGGCGGAGAATAATGGGAAAACCAGCAATGGCTAACTACTCCTTGGAGGTTCGATTCCTTCCCCTACAGCGACTTAGTCCTGAGTCAAAAGTTCATAGTCTAAAGCAGACTGGCGACTAAAGACTACGGACTGATGACTATAATGTTGGGTGGTGAAATTGGCAGACACGCCTCCTTGTCTCGGTGGTGGGGAATAATGGGACAAACGCAGTTTATTGGGTTGACCACAATTAATTTTTTGAACTGTAGCTAACTACCCCTTGAAGGTTCGACTCCTTCCCCAACAGCATTTTTTATGAATAATAAGTTAGTTAATTGAGCAATCCTGGATAGGTTGCTCTTTTTCATTTTATAACGTTATGAAAAATATCAGAAATATTACATCAGTTATGACTATCTTACCGATTGATTGCACTAAATATCTTGTAGTCCCCAGTAATGAAGAGAGTATCAATTAAAGACATAGCTAAACAACTAAACATCTCGATTACATCTGTCTCTTTTGTAATTAATGGCAGAGCAAAAGAAAAGAACATTAGTGATGCATTGACTAAGAAGGTTTTAGACCTCGTAGCAAAATTAAATTATCAACCAAATACGCTTGCCACAAGTTTGCGGACAGGAAAGACAAGAATTATCGGCTTTCTGGTTGATGACATTTCAGAGCCTTTCTTCTCTGGTATCGCGAAACGTATTGATGAAATAGCTTCAGAACTTGGCTATAAAATTCTATTTAGCAGTACCAGAAATGATACAACTAAAGCAATAGAGTTATTGCAAATTTTTAAAGACAGGCACGTAGACGGCTACATCATGGCATTGCCTGAAGGTCTGGAAGATGAAGTTAAAAAACTGATTGCAACGGATGCTCCTGTTGTTTTGTTCGATCGGTACGTGCAGGATGTACAGGCTGATTATGTAATTATCAATAATAAAGAAAGTACAGCTCTTGCAACGGCGCATTTGATTGATAACGGATATAAGAATATCGCTTTTATCACCGTTGATTCTGTTCAGCTGCAGATGTTAGATCGCCTGGCTGGCTATGAGGAAACTATAGCAAAGCATCAACTGCATCCATTTGTTAAAAAGATAAACTATAGTACATCAGCAACGACAATAAAGGAGATGGCTGAATTTTTTAATGCAAATAAGAATTTAGATGCAGTTATCTTTGGAGCGAATTATATCACTCTTGATGGTCTGAGAACCTTCAGGGCAATGGGCATGCGTATCCAAAAAGACCTGGCAGTAGTATCTTTTGATGATTTTGAAATTTTAGAATTTTGTGACCCACCGGTAACAGCAATTGCGCAGCCTTTAGAGGCTATTGCCGAAAATATCATGAAAACTTTGATGGAAAAATTGAAACAAACCAGTGCAGATAAGAAATATAGTGAGGTAGTGGTTCCAACGATCTTCAACATCCGCGAATCCAGCGCAAAAGTTAAAGCATAAAAAAAGGAACAGGTGATTTAATCTGTTCCTTTTACATTTATAATATAACTGATTAAACAGTCATTACATCTTTTTCTTTTACCTCTGCGTGTTTATCTACTTTAATGATATAGGCATCAGTTAATTTTTGAACTTCACCTTCACCGGCTTTGATCTCGTCATCAGAAACCCCTTCGCCTTTAAGCTTCTGAATTTTAGTATTTGCATCCTTACGGATATTCCGAACTGTAATTCTTCCTCGTTCAGCTTCTTCCTTAACTTTTTTAACCAGGTCTTTTCTACGTTCCTCTGTTAGCGGAGGTACTACCAAACGGATTACAATACCATCATTCTGAGGATTGATACCAATATTTGCCACTTGAATAGCTTTTTCGATAGGTACCAACAGTGATTTTTCCCAGGGCTGAATTACGATTGTTCTTGCATCAGGAGTATTGATGCTGGATACCTGCGACAACGCCGTAGAAGCGCCATAATAATCTACAAAAATACCATCAAGCATTCCTGCAGATGCTTTACCAGCTCTAATTTTAGTTAGTTCAGATTCACAATGATCGATTGCTCTATCCATAGCAGATTCAGCATCCATCAATTGTAATTGTATGAGTTCGTTCATAATTTGTGTATTTCTACAAAAGTAATAAATTTAAAATGCTTATTTAACCAAAGTACCTATCGAATCGCCATTTGCAATCTTCATAAAGTTTCCGTGCTTATTCATGTCAAACACAATAATCGGAACTTGGTTTTCCTCACAAAGGGTGAAAGCAGTCATATCCATCACATTCAAGCCTTTATCGTAAACTTCTCGGAACGAAATTTCTTCATATTTTGTTGCTAAAGGATCTTTTTCAGGATCAGCAGTGTAAATACCATCGACACGGGTTCCTTTTAAAACAACATCAGCTTTAATTTCAATGGCACGTAAAGCTGCTGCAGAATCAGTGGTGAAATAAGGGTTACCGGTACCTGCTCCAAAAATAACAACCCGACCTTTCTCTAAATGGCGTACGGCTCTTCGGCGGATGAACGGTTCGCAAATCTGCTCCATTTTAATCGCAGTAAGTAAACGGGTTTTTATTCCTACTTTTTCCAATGCATCTTGCAAAGCCATGGAGTTAATTACGGTAGCTAACATCCCCATATAATCAGCCTGGGCCCTGTCCATCCCACTTTTCTCAGCACTTAAACCCCTAAAAATGTTTCCACCACCAATAACGATTGCGATTTCCAAACCTTTATCGTGAACAGCCTTAATATCTTCAGCGTATTGCTTAACACGTTCATTATCAATACCGTATTGTTTATCGCCCATTAGCGATTCGCCGCTAAGCTTTAGCAGGATGCGTTTGTATTTCATGACCTCAAAAATATTAAGATTTTTTTAATACCTGGCTATCCTTTTCGATAAATGATGTAAATATTTAGATGGAAATATTTGAACCTTTGAATATCACCTTCTTTAGCTTCAAATCATCATCCAATATTAATAAATTCGCGGATTGATCTATAGCTATTTTCCCAGTTAGATTTTCAATGCCAATCAATTTTGCCGGATATTCAGTGGCCATTTTAATCGCTTCAGGTAATTCGATATCGCAATGGTTTACACAGTTTCTGATAGCTTCTAACATGGTTAAAGAGGAGCCTGATAATGTGCCATCTGGCATTACGAATCTGTTCCCTTTTTCAATATGTTGATATGGTCCTGTTGTGCAAGGCGTAACGGCATCAGAAATTAAAAATAACCGATCGCCAGCTATCTTATATGCTAACTTGACTACTTCGAAATCTACATGTTGGCCATCTGCAATAATGCTTGCCATTGCATTTTTATGGTTAAAAAATGCGGTAGGAATGCCTGGTGCCCTGTGGTGAATAGGGGTCATCGCATTAAAAAGGTGAGTGGTGGTTTGAATTCCACTATTATAGGCATTGGTTGCTTCTTCGAAGGTTGCGTCACTGTGGCCCAAAGAGACCACAACGTTATGGTCCAGAAGATATTGAATCACTTCATCACCGTGTATTTCTGGTGCAATGGTCATCATTTTAATCACGCCATCACCATGATCCAATAATTCTTTTATTTCATCTAATGTTGCTTTTCTAACGTAAGCAGGGATATGAGCACCCAATCGTTTTGGATTTAAAAACGGCCCTTCCAAATGTAAACCCAGTAAGTTTCTGGCATAAGTACGATACTCTTTTGCAGCGGCAATACAGGCATTGAAAACCTCAGGCGTATTGGTAGCCATGCAGGCCAGAAAACCAGTTGTACCTTTCTTCAATAAATCATCTTCCATAATAGTAAGTGATTCTACAGTTGGTTCTGCTGAAAATAACCTTCCGCCGGCACCATAGATCTGAAGATCAATCAACCCGGGAATAACAAATTCAATGGCTGAATTTACTGTCGTTTCTGTGATGGATACGATCTTGCCATGATCAATACTGATGCTTTTATTTTCTTGCAAAATATTGTCAGCAAAAAACCTGGCGATAGGAATATTTAACATAAGATTACTTTTTAACTGGCCTAAGTTACTAAGTTGATCGCTAATTTGGTGTTATGCTATAAATGTTAATTGTAAACGCGATAGCGTGGAATTCCTTTTTGTTTCAATAGCCCCAATAGTCATCCGATGAAATATCTGCACTAAGTCTATATCACCGGATGACTAAATGCACAAGATATTTGCAAAAAACTGGAAACAATAGCGGTGCGGCTGCTTTAGAAGCGTCTAAGTATTTTATCACAAAATTTTAATCAAAAAAAATCCGGTTAACTTTGCAGCTAACCGGATTTCTATATTATTTTATAAATGCTTATGCACCCAATTGTACACGTTTGAAAGCAGATACTGTTAAACCTTTAGAAGTATTATCTAAAAATTTACGAACATCTACAGAGCCGTCTTTAACAAACTCCTGGTTTAATAAAGTACTGTCTTTGTAGAATTTGTTCAATTTACCTGCAGCAATTTTCTCAACCATTTCTTCTGGTTTACCTTCCGCACGGATCACATCCTTAGCAATTTCGATTTCACGCTCAATAGTAGCCGGATCAACACCATCTTTATCAACCGCAACAGGATTCATTGCTGCAATTTGCATCGCAACGTCTTTACCTGCTTCAGTAATATCTACATCTTTAGCACCTTCAAAAACTACTAAAACGCCCATTTTGCCATTGGAGTGGATATAAGAAACGATTTTTTCTCCAGTTACGTTTGCGTACTCTTGAATAACCATTTTCTCTCCGATTTTACCAGTTAGTTCAGTGATAGTTTCGGCAATGGTACGTCCGTCTGACAGAGCAATTGCTGATAATTCTTCGATAGAAGTAGGGTTATTATCAACTGCTGCTGTTAAAATAGCCTGAGCCAGATTACGGAAATCTTCAACCTTAGAAACTGGCTCAGTTTCGCAAGCTAAAGCAACTAATTTACCATTTGTACCATCCGCCGATACACTGATCAATACAAGGCCTTCAGAAGTAGCATTGCCAGAACGAGCAGCTGATACTTTTTGACCTTTTTTGCGCAATAAATCAATCGCTGCTTCGAAATCGCCATTAGCTTCTACTAAAGCTTTTTTGCAATCCATCATACCAGCGCCAGTTTGTTGGCGCAATTTATTTACATCAGCGGCAGTAATTTGTACTGTAGACATTTTTTTAGTTTTTTGAATTTTTTATAAAATGTTATGGGTTAAAAGTTAAGGTTATAGGTTTATACCCACAACTCATAACTCTCAACCCACAACTTTGATTATTATTCTTCTGTTTTAGTTTCTTCTGATGAAGATCCTTCTACTTCAGCTTCAGCAGTTTTTTTGCGTCTTGGCTCTTTAACCTCAGGCGCATCAGCTGCAGCTTTAGCGGCTACTGCTTCTTTTTCTGCTTCGTCATCTTTCTCACGTTTACGTTCGTCTAAACCTTCTTCAATCGCTTTGATAATTACATCAGTAATTAAAGAGATAGATTTAGTTGCATCATCATTCGCCGGAATAGGGAAATCGATGTTTGATGGATCAGAGTTCGTATCAACCATCGCAAAAGTAGGGATGTTTAATTTTAACGCCTCCGTAACTGCGATATGTTCTTTCTTAACATCAATTAAGAATAATGCCGCAGGTAAACGGTTTAAATCAGCAATACCACCTAAAAGTGATTCTAATTTAATACGCTCACGCTGAATCATTAAACGCTCTTTTTTAGATAAGATCGAATAAGTACCGTCTTTAGTCATTTTATCGATGTTAGACATCTTTTTGATTGACTTACGTACAGTAGCAAAGTTAGTTAACATACCACCTAACCAACGCTCGGTTACGAAAGGCATATTTACTTTCTTAGCTTGTTCAGCTACGATTCCTTTTGCTTGTTTTTTTGTTGAAACAAATAAAACTTTACGTCCTGATTTTACGATTTGTTTAATCGCAGCCGCAGCTTCTTCAGTTTTGGTTAATGTTTTATTTAAATCTATAATGTGAATTCCATTACGCTCCATGAAAATGTAAGGAGCCATTTTTGGATTCCATTTACGGGTAAGGTGACCAAAGTGTACACCTGCATCCAATAAGTCTTGATAAGTTGTTCTTGCCATTGTCTTTGCCTCCTGTGATTAACGTTTACTGAATTGGAATTTCTTACGAGCTTTTGCACGTCCTGGTTTCTTACGCTCAACCATACGCATATCACGCGTCATTAGGCCTTTAGCGCGTAAAGCAGGTTTTTTCTCCGCATCTAGTTCAACAATCGCTTTAGCAATAGCTAAACGAACAGCTTCTGCTTGTCCCTTTACTCCACCACCTTGAACGTTTACAGTGATATCATAACGACCTGTAAGCTCAGAAACCTCTAAACTTTGGTTTACGATATATTGCAACGGTAAAGTTGGGAAATATACTTTGTGATCTTTACCGTTAACGGTAATTACGCCAGCACCATCTTTTAAGTAGATACGTGCAACAGCTGTTTTTCTTCTGCCTGAAGTGTTAGTAACTGACATTTCTTAAAGTTTAATGGTTTTTGGAGATTGAGCTGAATGTGGGTGGCTTTCACCTGCATACACAAAAAGGTTTGTGTATAATTTTTTGCCCAATTTAGTTTTCGGTAACATACCACGTACCGCTTTCTCGATTACACGTTGAGGGTGTTTCGCCATTAACTCTTTTGGAGAGATAAAACGTTGACCACCTGGATAACCAGTATAAGAAACATATTGCTTTTCGCTGAATTTGTTTCCTGTCAATTTAACCTTGTCTGCATTGATAACGATAACGTTATCTCCGCAATCTACGTGTGGGGTGTACTCAGGCTTGTTTTTACCACGGATGATCATAGCGATCTTCGATGACAAGCGCCCCAAAATCTCGCCTTGCGCATCAACAACAATCCACTGTTTGTTAACAGTTTTCGCATTGGCCGAGACAGTTTTGTAACTTAACGTATTCACTTGCTTGTATTTAATTTATTAAACAATTTATTATTCCCATTAAAATTGGGACTGCAAAGATAGACAGAATACTTTTATTATCAAATAGTTGATGGAAAAAAGTTTACATTCTTTTGTGAGGACCAGGAGAGAAGAAATGAGTGTTGCAGGTGGTACTGAAAGCAAAAAGCCTGAATTTTACAATCCAGGCTTTCTACAATATGTTTTTTAAACTACAATTTTATTTCTTCATCCTTAGATGAGATAAAATGAAATTCATTTAAATAGTATGATGATTGTGCTTTAACTTTAATCCACTGGCCATATTTAAAAAACCAGCGGCGTTGTAAGTTCAAGATTCCTTTAGTAATATAAGCTTCAATATAAGGGTGAACACTTAGTGTTACGCCTTTTTCATTTTGCTCACGTAAAATATAATTAAGGTTGTTCTCAATATCATCCATTAAAACAATACTTGCTTTAATTTCTCCGGTTCCACCACAAGCCGGACATTTTTCTACCGTAACAATATTCATCTCCGGACGAACGCGTTGTCTGGTGATTTGTACCAAACCAAATTTGCTTGGAGGCAAAATGGTGTGTTTGGCTCTATCCAATAACATCAGCTCGCGCAAATAATCGAATAGCATTTTACGGTTTGTTGG
The DNA here is from genome assembly GCF_009674725.1 of Pedobacter petrophilus. Lineage (GTDB taxonomy): Bacteria > Bacteroidota > Bacteroidia > Sphingobacteriales > Sphingobacteriaceae > Pedobacter > Pedobacter petrophilus. Next base: position 42,147 of record NZ_WKKH01000017.1, read on the forward strand.
CTTGTGCATATCGATAAAATCGATTACCACAATGCCGCCCATATCACGCAAGCGCAATTGACGGGCAATTTCTTTTGCCGCCTCTTTATTTACCTGTAAAGCATTTTCCTCCTGGTTTTCTTTACTGGCTGTACGGTTCCCGCTATTCACGTCTATTACGTGAAGTGCTTCGGTGTGCTCTACTACCAAATAAGCGCCACCTGGTAAGTTTACGGTTTTTCCGAAAGCATTTTTAATTTGCTTTTCTATTCCAAAATGATCGAAAATGGGTTCTTTCTGTTTGTACAATTTCACGATTTTTTCCATTTCAGGAGAAATATCATGTACATAAGAACGAATATCATCGAACAGCTCCGGCGTACTCACGTAAACGTTTGTAAAATCAGGATTCAGAATATCACGTATTAACGTTGATGATCTGTCCATTTCTCCCCAAACCCTTTTTGAAGGTTCAGTTGAAGGTACCTTTTTAATGAAGTTTTCCCACTTTGCAATCAGATCTAATAAATCTTTTTGCATTTCGGCAACTCCGCGGCCTTCAGAAACGGTTCTGATAATTACCCCAAAATTTTGAGGTTTAATACTTTCTATAATCTTCTTTAAACGATTACGTTCGGTATTACTTTTAATCTTTTTTGATACAGATATGGTATTGGAGAATGGCACCAGTACCACATACCTGCCGGCAATCGAAATGTCGGAGCTCAAACGTGGTCCTTTTGTAGAAATTGGCTCTTTAGCAATTTGTACAGGGAGGAGCATGTTTTTTGCCAGCACATCAGAAATTTTGCCTGCCTTATTAATATCGGCTTCGAGCTTTAAATTATCTAATAATGTGCCTGTAACCGAGCCATTACGCTTGATTTTAGTTAGCTTAATTAAAGATTGAACCTGAGGGCCCAAATCAAAATAATGCAAAAAAGCATCTTTTTCATAACCAACATCCACAAAAGCGGCATTCAGGCCAGGCATAATTTTTTTAATGCGACCTAAATAAATATCGCCTACGGCGTAGTTAGTATTGATTTGTTCTTTGTGAAGCTCAACAAGTTGTTTGTCTTCAATCAAAGCTATGGTAACTCCGGCAGGAGTCGAATTGATAATTAATTCTTTTACCAACAGCTACAGATTTAAGGCTATCGCCTATTAACAAATGGATAGTAAACGAGAAAAAAACCTGATATAGCCAACTTTATACGAAATCAAAAAAATCATATAAATACTTTAAACCTCACAGGTTTTACTATGAGGTTTAAAGGGCTTTTATCAAAATAAGAATCTATTTTTTCTTATGTCTGTTTTTTCTTAAACGTTTCTTACGTTTGTGGGTAGCCATTTTATGTCTTTTTCTTTTCTTACCGCTTGGCATAATTTTAAGTTTTAAATGTTTTTATTAATCCGTTAATTAATTTTTATTCTTTAGTTCAGCTACTTTCTTATCAATGAATGATGATAAGGTTGGGTTCGCTGCTAATTTTTTGCTTGATAAATAAGCATCCATTGCTTCTTTGTTCTTGCCTAAATTTTCTAAAGCTGTTCCTAAATAAAAATAGGCTTCAGGGGTAGGAGCAATTGCAATAACCGTATTGAAACGGGGAATTGCTTTGTCGAACTGGCCTGATTTTATAGAGAAGATTCCTAAATTCATATTTGCTTTAACATTTTTTGGCTCTTTAGCAACAACCTCAAGCAACATTGCAATTCCTTGCATTGGTGCTCCTAAGCCATTTACTATCGTTATGCCTAAGCCTGTTTTAGCCTCAATGTTATTTGCATCTTTCTCTAACACATTTTTGTAAGATGTATTGGCCTTCTGCAATAATGCAGGTTGAGCCAAGCTATCTTGGGTACTCTCAAAAGCCTTCATGAACTGATTTCCTGCGGCTAACCATGTTTTAGATGATGGTTCTCCCTGTGCAATCACTTCTAAATAAAGTGCTGATGGAGTAATTTGCTCCACATCGTCCCATTTCTGCGCCAATTGTTTCGCTACTTCAATTTTTTCTGCGCCTTTAGCACCTTTGTAACTGTTTTCTAATGCTGTAATATCTGTAGCCAAATTCTTGTTGAGTACATTCTTAGCCGCTATAGAAGAAGTTTCGATGCTTAGAACTGCAGTAGATGGTGTTGATGCTGTGCCAGCCATTTGTTCGCCGGCAGGCATCTTGCCATTTTCTTCTGTTGGTTTAACCAAACCCTTAATGTCTCTCGTGAATAAAAAAGCAACAAGCAATAAAACTGCTCCAATAATGATGATTTGTTTCGATCTGATGCTGCTATTCATAATAAGACTTAGGCTTCTACACTAATTTTTTTAGAGTTGCTTTTAACTTTATCAACAAAAACTTTTGCTGGTTTAAAGCTGGGTACAAAGTGTTCTGGGATAATTATTGCAGTGTTTTTAGAGATGTTTCTAGCAGTTTTTTGTGCTCTCTTCTTAACAACAAAGCTTCCGAAGCCTCTTACGTATACATTTTCACCGCCAATCATGCTTGTTTTGATAACCTTGAAAAATGCCTCAACTGTTTCCTGTACATCAACCTTCTCAATTCCGGTTTTTGTTGATATTTCTGAAATAATATCTGCCTTAGTCATATTTACTTATTTATATATATTGTGTTTTAATATTATAACTGTTTTGGGGTTGCAAAAGTATTGCTTTTTAATGAGATAGGGAAATAAAAGATGATTTTTTTATCTCCTGAGATATCAGGCAAATGCAAGATTTTTTTTTATCCAATAAATACGCCGTAATTTGCATCAATGACATTCCAGCTTGAACTGATAAATTGGTATCAAAATAATAAAAGAGATTTGCCCTGGAGGCACACAAACGATGCTTATACCATTTGGTTATCAGAGATTATACTCCAGCAAACAAGGGTAGAACAGGGCCTTCCTTACTTCAATAGTTTTTTAGAAAATTTCCCTACTGTAGGAGACTTTGCTGCTGCCACGGAAACCAGAGTTTTAAAACTTTGGCAAGGTTTGGGCTATTACTCCCGTGGGAGAAACATGCATGCTACTGCTCAAAATGTAGTGAATAATTTCAATGGAATGTTCCCAACCAGGCATGATGACCTCATCAAATTGAAAGGAATTGGTGAATATACAGCTGCTGCAATCTCATCTTTTTCTTCTGGTGAGGCCAGGGCGGTAGTAGATGGGAATGTATTCAGGGTATTGGCCAGGTACTTCGGCATTGAAACCCCTATAAATGCTCCGGCAGGAAAAAAGGAATTTTTTAAGCTCGCTAATGAACTTCTTTATCAGGAAGATCCGGCAACCTATAATCAATCAATTATGGAATTCGGTGCCATTCAATGTAAGCCAAAATCTCCAAATTGTAGTATTTGTCCATTAAACCAAACTTGTTTTGCTTTCACTCATCATCAGGTTAATTTACTACCGGTTAAGCTTCGTAAAGCGGCGCAGAAACACCGTTATATCAGTTATTTTATTTGTGAAAATGATGGGGAAGTTTTGGTGCACGAAAGGCAGGCAGGTGACATCTGGCAACATCTTTTCGATTTTCCCTCTATTGAAACAGTAGAAGAAATAAACTTAAACAGTTCGTCATTCGCGGAAACCGTAACCGAAACTTTTGGGGCAAATGCTGAGTTTATCCCGCTTGTAAATAAAAGACATATATTAACCCACCAAATTATCCATATACACTTTTTTGTATTAAATAATTATATATTTAACATTGATAAACAAAAGGAACTTAATTGGGTTTCTTTAAGTAGATTAAATGAATTGCCGCAGCCAAAAGTTATTCACGATTTCACAACAGAATATCTTCTAAATACGGAATGGACTAACTAACCATGATCCATTTAATTTATAATTTTAAAAAACTAACCAAAAATATTTATGTCTGGCATTAACAAAGTTATTTTAGTAGGCCATTTGGGCAAAGACCCTGAAGTACGTCATTTAGATGGTGGCGTTACCGTAGCAAGTTTCCCTCTTGCAACGTCAGAAACCTACAATAAAGATGGAAAACGAGTAGAACAAACGGAATGGCACAACATTGTATTGTGGAGAGGCCTTGCTGAGGTTGCTTCTAAATATCTGCAAAAAGGAAAACTCGTTTATATTGAAGGTAAGCTAAGAACAAGGTCTTTCGAGGATAAGGAAAAAGTTAAAAAGTATGTAACTGAAATTGTTGCGGAAAACTTCACCATGCTAGGCCGCAAAAGCGACTTCGAGCAGAGTCCTACGGCAACCATTCATCAGGCCCCGGCAGAACGTAAAATTGAAGATGAGTTTACCATCGGCCCATCAGATGAAAATGGTGATTTGCCTTTTTAATTTGTGATGAGCAGTAGAGATAAGCTTCTTCATCCTATCTTTTTACTTTCTATAATTTTACTGCTCACGAATGATTTCTTTTTAAAAGCATATTTTCATAACGAATTAACGGGAAAGCTCTCAGATTTTGCAGGTCTGTTTGCTTTCCCATTTTTTTGGAGCGCTGTTTTTCCGAAACGTATTAATTTTATTCATTTATCAACAGTCATCATATTTTTGTTTTGGAAATCCGGCCATTCACAACCGCTGATTAACTTTATAAATCTTTTTGGTTTTCAAACTTTTCGCACAGTAGATTATACAGATTATATTGCCTTCATTAGTGTATTAGCCTCTTACATCACCTTTTTTAAACCGCCTTTTGCCACATCCAGGCCATCTATAATCAGGTTTATAGCTTTGATCTCAATCTTCGCGTTCGTTGCCACCACTCAGGAGAGACAACAACCCACTTACGAAGAAGACTTTAAAACCATAGATTTATACAATCAAAGTGTACATCAGTTAACTGTGGTTGTGAATTTTAAATATTCCGACGTAGAATTGGCAGGCGATACCAGTTTAGATAACGAATTTAACCGCATTGATACTTTAAAATTAGCTTCCGGTAGTTATAACACAGTGAGAACACCTATTCCCTCTTGGAATAATTCAAAATTCCCGTCTGGTTTTAAGATTATAATTATTGATTCACTAGGTAAACTGCAAAAAATTTACAACAAGACGGCCTTTCTCATGGCTGTAGATACCAGCTACAATCGGCAGGCGCAGCATGAAAGTGGAAGTTCCTGGAGCCTGAAAATTGGGAAGAAGATACCGGAAAAGATTGCTCCATATACCATTTACGGGAGATGGCAGACAACTTCATCCTCACAAAGACAACATACTTTTGAAATCAGAGAACGTTATTGTTATGATGTTGATCCGGATAGTGACTTAGCCAGGTATGAATTAAAAGATAGTCTTATTACAGTTATGTATCCGAAGAAAAGGGTTAGTGGAAGGATTACTTATTTAAGCGAAAACGAGTTGTATATCACGTGGGATGATAGAAAAAAACTAAAGTATAAGAAGCTTTATCATTAGACCTACCTCACCTGGAGATAGGTCTGGATCTTTTTTATTCAACCGTTACAGATTTCGCCAGGTTTCTTGGCTGATCGATGTTACACCCTCTTAAAACCGCAATATGGTAAGATAGAAGTTGTAATGGAATAGTAGCCAAAAGGGGTAGAAATGCTTCATTTGCATCCGGAATTTCAATACAGTAATCTGCCATCTTCTTCACTTCTGTATCGCCTTCAGTAACAATTGCAATTACTTTACCTTTTCTGGCTTTTACTTCCTGAATGTTGCTGATTACCTTCTCGTATGATGAATTTTGAGTAGCGATAAAAACTACAGGCATTTCTTCATCAATTAAGGCGATGGGGCCATGTTTCATCTCTGCTGCAGGATAACCTTCAGCATGGATATAAGAGATCTCCTTAAGCTTTAAAGCGCCTTCTAATGCAACCGGAAATCCGCTCCCGCGACCAAGAAATAAGCAATTACGAGAATCTTTAATTTTCTCTGCAACCTCTTTAATTAATTTATCTGATTCCAGCGCTTTTTGAATTTTTTCCGGAATATGATCCAACTCTGTTAAAAGCTCTATCATTTTCGATTCTGTAATGGTTCCCCTTTGTTGCGCCATGTAAAAGGCCATTAAAGTAAGTACGGTTACCTGAGCGGTAAATGCCTTGGTAGAAGCAACCCCAATCTCCGGACCAGCATGAGTGTAAACACCGGCATGCGTTAAACGCGGAATTGATGCACCTGCTACGTTACAAATTCCGAAAATTGTAGCGCCACGTTCTTTAGCCATTTCAATAGCTGCCATGGTGTCTGCAGTTTCTCCGGATTGTGAGATCGCAATTACTACATCTTTCTCCGTAATGATTGGGTTGCGGTACCTAAACTCAGATGCATACTCCACTTCAACGGGAATTCTGGCGTATTCTTCAATCAGGTATTCGCCTACAAGGCCGGCATGCCATGAAGTTCCACAGGCAACAATAATAATTCTATCAATATTTTTAAGTTTCTCTGCGAATTCTTTTATTCCGCCAAGTTGAACCTTTCCCTCGCTTGGATAAATACGGCCACGCATACAGTCTTTAATCGATCGCGGCTGCTCATAGATTTCTTTCAGCATAAAATGCTCAAAACCACCTTTTTCCAGCATTTCTAACTTCAGCTCAAGTTCTTGTATTAATGGCGTTTGAACAATGTTATCCAGTTGTTTCACCAATAAATCATTTTTGGTAACCAGAGCGATTTCACCGTCTTTTAAATAGATTACATTTTTGGTATATTCAATAATAGGTGTGGCATCTGATGCGATGAAATATTCTCCTTTACCTACGCCAATAACCATCGGACTACCTTTTCTGGCTGCAATTAAACGATCTGGATGATCTTTATCCATAATCACAATTGCATAAGCGCCACTAACCTCATGTAAGGCCAAACGAACGGCTTCCAGCAGGTCTAAGTTTTCTATTTTTTGAATTTCTTCAATTAGATGAATAAGTACTTCTGTGTCCGTATCGCTTTTAAATTCATGGCCGCGACCCATCAATTCTTCTTTTAAAGTAGCATAGTTTTCGATGATACCATTGTGAATAATTGATAGTTTTTCATTATTTGAAGTGTGTGGATGTGAATTTCGATCTGATGGTACACCATGTGTTGCCCATCTGGTGTGCCCCATTCCGATAGTACCCGAACGATCCTGATTTTCTGCAAATTCTTCTAAAACGGCTACTTTACCCGCCTTTTTATAAATACTTTGTCCGCTATCATTCATTAGTGCTATACCGGCACTGTCATAACCTCTGTATTCCAATCTTTTCAGACCTTTTAAAACTATGGGCCAAGCCTCTCTATAACCGATGTAACCTACTATTCCACACATAAATTTGGGGTATTGCTAAAGTTGACGAATATACTAAACAAAGATTGTTCCGAATGAAAATAATTTTTCAGGCATAAAAAAACCTCAGCATTTTGGGCTGAGGTTCATTATAGGAATTAAACCTGTTAATTTATTTTAGTGTAATAAATGTTCAGTTTTATTTTATTTGTTGCGTTGCCAAAAGATCCGATAACAGATCTTCCTGCTGATGTACCCGATGGAGTAATGTCATAAGCGGCGGTAGATGATGGCGCTAAGAATGTTCCATAATCGGTAATTGTTTTATCAATAAGGCCCTGTACATATGCTGTAATATTGAACGTATATCTGTTATTCAGCGATTGGTAAGCGCCGCCAAACAAGCCCGTTGCACCAGAGCTTGCCAGGCTATTATAATCAGGTAATGTGGTAGGTTGTTCAGCAATATCCCAGCGATACAAAGCCAATCTTTCTGCCGGAACAAAAGGATTTGCAAATGAGCCATTGCTTACATCAACTACCAGTTCGGCCTTATTTACCACAACTTTACCATGAGTACCGGTAAAGTTTGCAAGATTTGGAAAAGAGATTTTTGTTTTTACACCTACCAAACCTTGTAAATAGGTTACATTATATTGTGTAGCGTTATTTGTTAATTGTGTTTGAACATCTGTACCGGTATAATCATGTTTAATATTTGCCGCCACTCCTGTTGATACCGAAATCGGGAAATTTACACTTGTAGTATCGATGCCATTACTGGTATTCGGCTTTTTATAAACCAATTGAACATAAGAATTGGCAGCAGCAAGATCAATAAAGGCTACCCCACCTCCAGCAATAGTAGATGATGTTTTATTCACTTCTGCATATAAACCTTTAAAATAATCTATAAACTTTGCATTGGTTGTAAATGTAGCTGCTGGCTGAGCTAAGATCGTGCTTTGAATAAATGCCCTGTTAAGCGGAATTCTAATCTGAGCCTTAACTGTTTTTAAAGTATCTTTTTTGCCTGCAATAATATCAAAAATCTTAATTGGTGTTTTTGGGAATATTTTGCTGTTAAAATTACCTAATAAAGTACTGTTGTGTGCCTGTACATCAGAACTCTTGAAGTTGGTTATTTTATTGGTTAGCTGATAAACATCAATACTGTACTTAGAAGTTGTGGTATCTCCATAAAACTGAGTACCCAGATTTAAAACCAATACGGCAGAATCTAAGGTAGCATTTGTGCCAAAATCCTGTGTCATTGTAGCAGGGGGTGCTACTGCCATTGCCAGGCTAGATTCTGTTTTTCCAAAAACCGGATCAACCATATAGCCTATCGGATGCTGGGCCAATCCACCAGTAACAATATCGTTTTCTTTAATGGTTTGTGAGTTTATCTGCTCATTATTAACCAAAGTACCTTCGATAGCTGCATTTGGATCAACATCTAAGCCAACAGCACCTGGGTTTTTACATGATGCAAAAAGAAAAAGACCTATCAACAGGGTTAATAAGTCTTGTTTTGTAAATTTCATATTTAAAATAATAATACCTGATTAAGCAACTGAAACCAATTCATCATTTGAAATTTCTTCATAAAAAGTATAGAAGTTTTCAAAATTCTCGGTTAAGTTAAATGCTAATGTTGGTTTATTGGAATCTTTAACAAATTTTAACACAGCCGCATCAAGATTCTCATCTGCTAAAACTACTGCATCAGAGTGAGTTACCGCACCAATATGCATGCTGTTGCAATCTGCCGGAACGAAAGCTTTAGTATCTTCTTCAGTCATGTTAGCCATTACTGCTTTAGATGCAAATTTATCGTTCAGTGTTTCTGTAAAACCATCTTCGTAAATAGAATACACTACTTTTGAATTCTTGAAAGTAGGATCGTTTTTATAAGTAGTTTTAATATAAGCAGGAACTAAAGCGCTCATCCAACCATGACAGTGAACAATATCTGGAGCCCATCCTAATTTTTTAACGGTTTCCAGTGCGCCTTTGCAGAAGAAAATTGTACGCTCATCATTGTCGTCAAAGAATTTTTCATTCGCATCTCTAAAGACTTGCTTACGTTGAAAATATTCTTCGTTATCAAGGAAATACACCTGCATACGTGCAGCGGGGATGGATGCTACTTTAATAATTAAGGGATTATCATTGTCGTCGATAATGATGTTCATTCCCGACAAGCGGATGACTTCGTGTAAACGGTTTCTTCTTTCGTTGATGTTGCCGAACTTAGGCATCAAGATGCGGATTTCAAATCCTTTTTCTTGCATAGCCTGTGGTAGTTGACGGGTGATTTCAGAAATTTTAGTGAGCTCGAGGAAAGGCGACATCTCGTGTGTAACAATCAGCAGCTTTGTTTTTGCCATCTCCATATTCTAAGAAAATATTAAGTTAAATAAAAGATAATGAGCTGCAAAGGTAAGCATAATAATACTATTTATCAATATAGCAAGCATTTGTTTGGTTTCGTTTAGATTAATTTACACCTTTACTATTTAATTTAGATAGACCAAATTGGAAATATTTAAAACCAAAGCAACGCTTAAAGCTTTCTTAAAACCTTTAAAAGAATCGGGTAAAAAAATAGCACTTGTACCTACAATGGGTGCGTTGCATAATGGCCATATTTCTTTAATTAAACTGGCCCAGCAAAATGCAGACATCATAATCTGCAGTATTTTTGTAAACCCTACGCAATTTACAGATCCGAAAGATCTGGAGAAATATCCCCGCCCTATTGAACACGATTTAGCCATGCTGGAAAGTGCAGGTTGTAGTGGTGTGCTCATGCCGAATGTGGAGGAAATGTATCCTTTAGATGAAGACGAAAACTGGCACATTAACCTCGGTAAAGCAGAATTTTTACTGGAAGGTGAGTTTAGAAAAGGCCACTATCAGGGCGTTACGCAAATTGTAAAAAAACTTTTTGATGCTGTAGAGCCTGATGTAGCCATGTTTGGTCAGAAAGATTTTCAGCAGGTATTGATGATCAAAAATATGGTTAAATATTTTGATCTTCCTATTCAGATTATCACCTGTCCTATTATCAGGGAAGATGATGGACTGGCAATGAGTAGCCGCAATATTCACTTATCTGCTGCTGACAGGCAACATTCTTTAGTGTTAAATGAATCTCTTCACTTTGTGGTTAAACACTTTGATGAATATTCATTGGAGGAACTGGAAGCAAAGGCGAAAATCTTTTATAAAGATATTGAAGGAGTAGAACTGGATTATTTTACCATCGCCAATGGCAATACCTTAGAGCCGGCAGCATCAAAAGATGAAGAAAATTTAGTGGCATTGGTTGCTGCTAAAGTTGGCTCAACACGTTTAATCGATAATATGATTATTAAGTAAACGTATCTTGATAATAAAGTATTTAGTATTAAGACAGTTGCGGGTTACCCCTATATTGTTCTGTTTAATGGAGATTATTTCTTTCCTTTAGTTTTGATGCTTTTCACTTCGGCCGGAAACTCCAAACTGATGACTGAAAACTGCAAACTGATTATTAACTTTGCCAAATGGTTATTACAATATTAAAATCGAAAATACACCGTGTGAAAGTAACACAAGCTGAACTAAATTATGTTGGCAGTATTACGATAGATGAAGATTTGATGGATGCGGCCAATATTATCGCTAATGAGAAGGTACAAATTGTCAATAATAATAATGGTGCCCGTTTCGAAACTTATGTAATTAAGGGCGAACGTGGTACCGGAACAATCTGTTTAAATGGTGCAACAGCTCGCCTGGCTCAGCTAGGTGATATCCTTATCATTATGTCATACGGAAGCCTTCCGATCGATGAGGCGAAGAAATACAATCCTATCCTTGTTTTTCCGGATGACAATAATCATTTACTGAAATAACGTTGTGGCCCTCGATCTGAAAACGGCAGTAAAATACCTCATCATGCTTTTGATCGGTGTAGGTATTTTATCTCTGGCGTTTAGAGGGCAGGATTTGGGAAAAATCTGGCTGGAGATTAAAACAGCCAACCTTTTTCATGTTATCATCTCTGCGTTATGCGTTTTAATTGCTTACCTGCTCAGGGCATTACGCTGGCAGATGCTTTATAAATCCATTCACTATCAGGTTGGTTTCTGGAATGTATATCACGGTGTAATTATTGGTTATTTAGCAAATTTAGCCTTACCACGCTTTGGTGAAGTTGTTCGCTGTTCTGTAATGCACAAGACCGAAAGGGTTCCAATATTCTCATCGCTGGGGACGGTAATTACAGAAAGGCTTTTTGATGTATTGATGCTTTTTCTAACCGGCTTAGCAATGCTCATTTTTCAATATGATTTAGTATTTGATTTTCTTTATCACCGCATTTACCAAAATATCACAAATTACTTCATACATCTTAACTATGCCTGGCTGGTGGCATTTGGAATTTTCATGGTTTCACTTTGCGGTTTGTTAGTTTATTTTCTACGCAGGAGAGTCAGCAAAAAGTTCCTGAGAATTTTTGTGAGCCTGAGGCAGGGATTCGGATCTTACAGCAAAATGAAAAATAAGGCGTCATTTTTACTTTGTACAGTCGGTATCTGGAGTTTTTACCTGGTTTCTATGTATTTCTGCTTCTTTGCCATTCCCTCAACCAGTCATTTGCATTTTAACGCTGCATTTACAGCGCTTGTATTTTCCGGATTTGCTATGGCTGCACCTGTGCAGGGTGGAATAGGAGTTTTCCACTGGATGGTAGCACAATCTTTAATTCTATATTCCATTTCTTTAAAGGATGGATTAGCCTATGCTACCATTATTCATTCCTCACAGGTCTTACTTATTCTCATTTTAGGGTGTTTAAGTATATTTTTAACATTAACGAAGCCTGATCCCAAACAAATTAAATCATAATAAGGTCTGTCTGTTTGTTCTTAAGCGCTTTCATTTTCAGGTGGCCAATTGCTTTTTGGAATAATTATTTCAATAAAATTACTATGCAGCCATAGCAATTTTAGATTTGAAATGCTACATTTGATTTACTAACCCTTTATACCTAAATGTTATGCATTTCGAATTAAGTGAAGAGCAAATAATGATACAGCAGGCTGCAAGAGATTTTGCACAGCAAGAATTAAAGCCTGGTGTGATCGAACGTGATGAGCATCAAAAGTTTCCGGCAGAACAAGTGAAAAAGCTGGGCGAACTTGGTTTCCTGGGCATGATGGTGAGCGAGAAATACAATGGAAGTGGCCTTGATGCCATTTCTTATGTTTTGGTGATGGAAGAGCTTTCGAAAATTGACGCATCATCATCTGTAGTGGTTTCGGTAAATAATTCTTTGGTTTGCTATGGATTAGAAGCTTATGGTAGTGAAGCGCAGAAAGAAAAATACCTTAAACCACTGGCATCTGGAGAAAAAATTGGTGCGTTCTGTTTATCAGAGCCAGAAGCCGGGTCAGATGCTACTTCACAACGTACTACTGCAGAAGATAAAGGTGATTATTATCTCTTAAATGGAACAAAAAACTGGATCACTAATGGTAGTTCAGCTTCAACATATCTGGTTATTGCACAAACTCACCCCGAATTAAGACATAAAGGGATCAATGCTTTTATTGTTGAAAGGGGGATGGAGGGCTTTACTATTGGTCCGAAAGAAAACAAGCTGGGCATCCGTGGCTCTGACACGCATTCTTTAATGTTTAATGATGTTAAGGTGCCGAAAGAAAACAGGATAGGTGAGGATGGATTTGGATTTAAGTTTGCCATGAAAACGCTGGAAGGCGGCAGGATTGGGATTGCAGCACAGGCCCTTGGAATTGCTCAGGGTGCTTTTGAGCTGGCTACCCAATATGCTAAGGAGCGTAAGTCGTTTGGGAAACCGATATCGGAACATCAGGCGATTGCCTTTAAACTGGCTGATATGGCCACGCAAATTGAAGCGGCAAGACTATTGGTTTACAAGGCTGCCTGGTTAAAAGACCAGGGTTTGCCTTATACCCAGGCTGGCTCTATGGCTAAGCTGTTTGCCTCTAAAGTAGCAATGGATGTAACTATTGAAGCCGTTCAGGTGCACGGAGGATATGGTTTTGTGAAAGAATACCACGTTGAGCGCTTAATGCGCGATGCAAAAATTACCCAGATTTATGAAGGAACCTCGGAGATTCAAAAAATGATTATTTCGAGGGAAGTGATACGCTGAGATTTAGTCAATAGTCTTTAGTCGATAGTCTGGAGTCTATTGTTTGATGTAGCATAGTTTCGATTTTAGTCTGACCGTTAAATTAAAAGCCTGTGAATTTAAGTGCATTACTTAATATCACAGGCTTTTAATATATGTCGTATTATGTGTTTGAACTGTAGACTCACGACTTTTGACTCAAGACTACAGACTCGCTATTCTTTCTCTCCGGCAACAGCGCTAAAGATTGCTTTGATCAGGGCCACAATAATGGCTAAAAATGCAGCTGCGAAGAAACCAGTAGTATTGAAAGAGGTCATCATGCTGTCTACCAATAAGATCATCAACACGGTGATAATGAAAGATACCAGGCCTAATGTTAAAAAGTTAATGGGAAAAGTCAGTAATCTTAAAATAAAGCCAATAGTGGCGTTGGCCAGTGCAATTAGAACGGCAGCACCAAGGGCACTCGCAAATCCGGTTACTTCTACACCGGGAACCAGTTTGGCGCCAATAAAAAAGGCAAGTCCCATCAAAAGAACTTCAATAATTAATCTCATAATGTTAAATTTGTTAATGTTTAAAAGCTTGTATAAAATTTTTGCAGTTGTGATAATAGCAACTCCTTTAATTTCTTGTTCTGGTAAAAACAAAAAACCTGTAATTAAGTTTTCAGCGGATAGTGCATCAATAGTAATCAAAAATATTGATGAGGCGAGTTTGCTACAAGTTAAAAATCAATATCAGGGAAATGCTGATTCAGTAGAATTAATTTCTGTTTTGTTAAAGCCAGGAGAACTGGATAGTTTACAAGATGATATCGTTGTGCCTGGAAAAGTTATCGTCACTGGCGATTCTGTCGTTTTCGTACCTGAACAACCTTTTCAGAAAAATAAAAGTTACCGGGTAGAAAATTACATCGGAATTAAGTTCGCAGGTCTGAGTAACTTACTTAACGGTACTGCCAGGCACAATTTACAGCCGCAAAAGCAAATACTTAAACGGTAATAATCAGCATAATAAGAGATAAGTATTTGATTTTTCGTAAGAAAGTACTATATTTGCATCGTAATCGAAGAAAAGAGAAGGGGACAATGTCCCCTTTTTCTATGAAATCAGGTTAAAATATGCAGGTAGAAAAGAAAGTTGCAAGCCTCGTTGAGGAAAAGATTGCAGATCGGCCAGAGCTTTTTTTGGTTGAAGTGAAAATGTTGCCAAACAATAAATTGATTATTCATGTTGATGGCGACGAAGGTATTAGCATACAGGATTGTGTGGCAATTAGCAGGCATGTGGGTTTTCATTTAGAAGAGGAAAACGTGATTGAGCAGGCTTATAATTTAGAAGTTTCTTCTCCGGGTGTTGGTGAGCCATTAAGATTAAACCGCCAATACGTAAAAAATATAGGACGTACCTTAAGTATTAAACTTAAGGATGGCCTTAAAAAGGAAGGAAAGCTTTTAGAAGTTACAGAAGACAATCTAATTTTAGAAGAATCGGTTAAAGAAAAAGGGAAAAAAGCGGTAAATGTTGAAACAACTATACCGTTTAATGATATATTAGAAACAAGTGTGTTAATTTCATTTAAGTAAAAATGAGTACTACAACAATTAATTTAATCGACTCTTTCCAAGAGTTTAAAGATTTCAAAAATATAGATCGCCCTACGGTGATTAGTGTGTTGGAAGAAGTTTTTCGTAGCATGTTGCGTAAAAAATACGGAACAGACGAAAACTGTGATGTGATTGTGAATCCGGATAACGGAGATTTAGAGATCTGGAGAACCAGAAAAGTAATGGAAGATGGTTTTTCTGAAGATGATGATTTAGAAATCGAGCTTGCCGAAGTTTCTAAATTAGACAATACATTAGAAGTTGGAGACGATTATATTGAACAAATTACTTTAGAAAGTTTCGGTCGCAGAGCGATTTTAGCTGCACGCCAAACATTGGTTTCTAAAGTATTGGAATTAGAAAAAGATGAAATTTTCAAAAAATATAAAGATCGTGTAGGTGAGATTATCACTGGCGAGGTTTATCAGGTTTGGAAAAAAGAAACTTTAGTTTTAGATGATGAAGGCAATGAACTTTTAATGCCTAAAACAGAACAGATTCCTGCAGATTATTTCAAAAAAGGCGATTCTGTGAGAGCGGTAATCTCCAAAGTAGAAATGATTAATGCGAACCCAAAAATTATTATTTCAAGAACGGCACCTGAGTTTTTACAACGTTTGTTCGAACTGGAGGTTCCGGAAATTTTCGACGGTTTAATTACCATTAAGAAAATTGTTCGTGAACCAGGAGAACGTGCAAAAGTTGCTGTAGAATCTTACGACGACCGTATTGATCCGGTAGGTGCTTGTGTAGGAATGAAAGGATCTCGTATCCATGGCATCGTTCGCGAATTGAAAAACGAAAATATTGATGTGATTAATTTCACAAATAATATCTCATTATATATCACACGTGCTTTAAGCCCGGCAAAAATCACTTCAATTAAATTGGATGATGAAACTAAACATGCATCGGTTTATTTAAAACCTGATCAGGTTTCATTGGCAATCGGACGTGGCGGACATAACATAAAACTAGCTGGTAAATTAACTGGTTATGAGATTGATGTTTACCGTGAGGCTGGAGAAGAGAGTGACGAGGATGTGGATTTGGAAGAATTCTCAGATGAGATTGATAGCTGGATTATTGATGAATTAAAGGCTATCGGGTGCGATACTGCTAAGAGTGTTTTGGCACTTACAGTAGAAGATTTGGTAAAACGCACAGACTTAGAAGAAGAAACCATTAAAGAAGTGGTTCAGATTTTACAGTCAGAATTTGAATAAGTGGTGTAATTGCCAAATAAACACTACTTTTGTATTATATTAAAAAATAACAGGAGCTAAATGTCAGACGACAAACCAATCATTTTAATTAAAGCTATTAAGGAACTTAATATAGGCATGGGTACGGCCGTTGAGTTTTTAAACAAAAAGGGATTCTCTGCCGAGAAGAGCCCTATGTTTAAACTTACGGGAGACATGTATAGTGCCTTATTGAAAGAGTATCAGGGAGATAAGATCGTAAGAGAAGAAGCCAAGCAAATAGTGATTGGTAAAATACGTCGTGACGAGCCTGAGACTGAAAAGCCAGTAGAAGCGCCGAAGAAAAATACCGATTTTGAGAAAAATGAAGAGGTTCTGATTAAGAATACTCAAACATCAACTCCTCCGGTAGAAAAACCTAAGGCTGTAGAGACCCCTAAGGTAGAAACTCCGGCACCAACTCCTGCGGCAGCAGCGCCAGTTGCAGCAACAAAGGCAGAAGATAAAGCGGAAGAAGGCGGATTGCCAGGTGTGAAAATTGTAGGAAAGATTGATTTAAATGATCTTAATGCTAAAACGCGTCCTGCTAAGAAAGAAGAAGCTCCTGCTGCTCCCGTATCTCCACCTGCTCCGGCAGCAAAAGCACCAGAACCGACGAAACCTGTAGAGCAACCAAAAGTGGAACAAAAACCAGTTGAGGTTAAGAAAGAGGAAACCCCAGCGGCTCCGGCACCTGCGCCTGCGCCAGTTGCAAAAGCACCAGAGCCAGTAAAACCTGTAGAACAACCAAAAGCTGAAGAAAAACCAGCGGAGGTGAAACCAGCAGAAGTAAAACCGGCAACTAACGAGCCTGAAGTAATTAAAGCCCGTACAGTTAAATTAACTGGTCCGAATATTATTGGTAAAATTGTTTTACCAACTACACCGGATAGAAGAAACGGTCCTGTGGCATCATCCAGCGATAGTGAAGCCGCAAAACGTAAACGTAAACGTAAAAAAACTCCCGGAGCGCCGGGACAACCAGGTCAGCACGGTGGTGGTGGTCAAGGTCAGCAAGGACAAAATCCTGCAGGTCAGGCTCAGCCAGGTGCGTCAGGTACACCTCGTACACCTTATCAGGGTAACAGGCCGGGTGGTGGTACGCCATACCAGGGTAACAGGCCTGCCGGCCAAGGTGGTACACCATATCAGGGAAATAGAAATAACAACAACAGACCAGGTTTTCAAAATAGAAATGCTACACCAAGCGGACCTAAAGAAGAGCCTACTGAAAAAGAAATTCAAGATCAGATCAAAGCAACACTTGCTCGTTTAAGTGGGGCTGGTAAGTCTGGTAAATTTGCTCAACGTGCCAAATTGCGTCGTCAGAAACGTGATGATGTAGCATATAATGCAGAAGAAGCAGCAAACGAACTAGAATCGCAATCGAGAATATTAAAGGTAACAGAATTTGTTACCGCTAATGAATTAGCAAGCATGATGGATGTACAGGTAACCAAAATTATTGGTACATGTATGAGTCTGGGTATGTTTGTTTCCATTAATCAGCGTTTAGATGCTGAAACCTTAACTATTGTTGCTGATGAGTTTGGATACGAAATTCAATTCGTTAAACCAGATGAAGATGAGGAAAATGTAATTGAGGAAGAAGATGCAGCAGAAGATTTGATCGAAAGAGCCCCTGTCGTTACGATTATGGGTCACGTAGATCACGGTAAAACTTCATTGCTGGATTATATCCGTAAAGCGAATGTAGTTGCTGGTGAGGCAGGTGGTATTACACAGCACATTGGTGCTTACATGGTAACTACGCCAACAGGAAAAAAAGTAACATTCTTAGATACACCTGGTCACGAAGCCTTTACCGCAATGCGTGCCCGTGGTGCTAAAGTTGCCGATATTGCAATTATTGTGGTAGCAGCAGATGATGCGGTGATGCCTCAAACAAAAGAAGCAATTAATCACGCACAGGCAGCAGGCGTTCCATTGGTATTTGCTTTTACGAAAGTAGATAAACCAGGTGCCAATGCAGATAAAGTACGTGAGCAGTTATCAGTAATGAATATTTTGGTTGAAGATTGGGGTGGTAAATATCAATCACAGGAGATCTCCAGCAAAAGTGGCTTAAACGTAGATTTGCTTTTAGATAAAGTATTGTTGGAAGCGGAGTTGTTAGAACTTAAAGCCAATCCAAATAAGAGAGCAACAGGTTCAGTAATTGAATCTGCATTAGATAAAGGTCGTGGTATTGTAACTACGGTATTGGTTCAGGCCGGTACGTTGAGAGTTGGAGATCCAATCTTGGCAGGTAGTTTTAGCGGACGTGTTAAAGCGTTAACCAATGAACGTGGTGCTAAAGTAGAATCAGCAGGTCCTTCACAACCAGTACAGGTTTTAGGTATGCAGGGTGCTCCTACAGCAGGTGACCGTTTTAATGCGCTTGAAAGCGAAACTGAAGCACGTGATATTGCCAACAAACGTATGCAATTACAGCGTGAACAAGGTTTACGTACGCAGAAACACATTACCCTTGATGAGATTGGTCGTCGTTTGGCAATCGGTAACTTCAAAGAACTTAATATCATTGTTAAAGGTGATGTGGATGGTTCAATTGAGGCATTGGCCGATTCATTATTGAAACTATCGACTGAGCAAATCCAAATCAACGTCATTAGTAAAGGTGTTGGTCAGATTTCAGAGTCTGATGTATTGCTGGCCTCTGCTTCAGATGCAATTATCATTGGTTTCCAGGTTCGTCCATCGACAGGTGCACGTAAATTGGCAGAGCAAGAGCAAATCGATATCCGTTTATATTCTATCATCTACGATGCGATCAACGAGATCAAATCTGCAATGGAAGGTATGTTGGATCCGGAATTTGAGGAGAAAATTGTGGCTAACGTGGAGATTCGTGAGACTTTCAAAATTACTAAAGTGGGTACCATTGCAGGTTGTATGGTATTAGATGGTAAGATTACCCGTAAAAGCCAGATCCGTATCGTTAGAGATGGTGTTGTAGTTTATACAGGTGAACTGGCATCGTTAAAACGCTTCAAAGATGACGTTAAAGAGGTTGTAAAAGGTTATGAATGTGGTCTTAATATCCAGAACTTTAATAACATCGAAGTGGGCGATATCGTAGAAGCTTACGAACAAGTAGAAGTAGCAAGAAAATTGTAATATTAGCTATTAAATAAAATACTAAGGGCATCAATAATATTGATGCCCTTTTTGTGGTATTGAAATTATTTGATTTCTATTAAATTTTGAATGTAGAATGATTTCGTGAATAGGAACTTCATATAACTCGGCAATTTTCTTTAACTGCGATAAGGCAAAATCAACCTCATTATTCTCCCATCTGCGGTAAGCTACTCTGCTTATTCCTATTATATTGGCAACGTATTGTTGCGTATACTGGCGCTCATCCCGATAGAATACAATTTTAAATAGCAGTCAGAAGTTTTCTGGCTGTTATTTCTTTCTAAGTTCAAGTCTAAAGTATTTGTGTTAATTCGATCATGATTTAAATCACAGACATAATAAATTACAATTTAAATTATAGTCTAAATCATTGCCCAACAATCCATTTTATCCTATCTATTTTATTAATTAGGTAAACTAAAATATAGCTAACAACATAGGTAAATAAAAATCTTCCATATTGGATTACAACAAGATCGAATGAAGATTTTCCTTCAGGAGTAATATGTAATGGCTTAAAAATCAAAGGTAATATTTGTACAATAATTATATAATGGACTAAATGTATGCCATAAGTTGAGCTTCTGGGATTTAGATTTTTTATCCATTTAATATTGCCAATTTTATATAAAAGTAGAAATGCTGCAAGAGAGTAAATGATATTTGTAAACCTTAAAGTATTGTAAGGATCAGTTTTTAATCTTGAATAATCCATAATAAACAGACTTTCTAAACATGAAAAACCAAATGTTATTGCGGTAAGAAAAACTAAAAGCCAAACATTTGATTTTTTTATGAAAGAATTAAAGGCTTGAAAATATTTGTTCATAATTACACCCAACCACAAATAAACTACAAAACCTAAAATGGCTGTTGTGTGTCTGCTTGGAATCCATTCGAAGTAAATATTAATCGAATAAAAGATAGAGCAAAAACCTAACAATATCCCAAGCCAATATTGATAAAGATATTTTCTGAAAATCAGAAGAATAGAAATGCTTCCCAGAAAATTAAGGATAAACCAAAAGCTTGTATCTGCTATAATGTATTGTATCCGTCCCCAGAAAAATTCGAATGGTTTCTCAAAAGCAGGTGCATCGCCTCCTTTGAAATAAATTACAGTGATATCAGCATATATTAAAATAAGAAATATGATAATCCAAAATAGCCACGGTTTAAATGTTCCATCAAATCTTCTTTTAAGGTAATTTAACGACGTCGTTGTATGAATCTTATCACCAATCAAAAAACCCGCAAGTATATAAAAGGTAATTGTTCCAAACTTGAATAACTCCATGGTAATAGTCTGTATAAGTTGTTCCCCTCTTGTTTGAAAATAAATGGAGGGTGGCCACATATAACTGTGTTCTATCACAATTGTAATGATTGCGATAAACCTCAGTGAATCAATAAAATCGTAATTAGCTTTTTCCTTTTGTATTGTTGATTGCATTTCTTTAATCTTCTGTGTAATTAACTCTTGAAGGCGCTGTTTAAAATTATAAATTCTTTTTTTAAAGACTCTTTTCTCAGAAACATTAATAATGTTAGCTCTTTGTAAGGATGATGAACTAAACTTCATCATTGTGATCTTATTTAATTGATTTTGCCGAATATAATTTCCGCGCCAAATTGAGTCTACTTAAATAAGATTTCTTCTCTAGGTTGAAAAGTTTTATATGATAATTAACTAAAAATTTTATAAATGGCAAGCCCTTAATTCCTTTTCTATAGTCTGACAGAACTTTATAAATAAACCGGATTTCTTTAACATTCTTTAAATGAATAAACTTTGATAAATATTCTATCCACTCGAGGTTGTAGTTGGAATAAATATCTCTGGATTGTTCATTTTTACTGCGTTTAAATAATATATCAGTTACGTTATTATTGTGTTGTCTGTACTTTACCAGAGTTTCTGGTATATATGTTATAGAACTAACGCTGGCTGCAACGAATGCAAGCCACCAATCATGAAAAAATCTTTTATCAAAAGGCATTGCATAAGCAATTATATCTTTTCTAAACATGCTGGCATGTCCAGGGATACAATTATTTACTAAAAAATATAGATTAGAATCACCTTTATATATTTTAGACATATCAGAAAGTTTTAAATCGTTTATTTGTTCCCCTCGTTCATCTATGATCAAGGAATCATGAAATATTAGACCATGATTACCAATATGTTTCAATAATATCTCAATTTTATTCAGAATCCAAATATCATCCTGATCACTAATTGCAATGTATTCACCGTTACAATAGCTAATAGCTTTTTCGAAATTTTTAATAAAGCCAAGGTTTTGCTGGTTTTGCTCTAACCTAACATTCTTAATGTCTTTAGTGAGCATCCGTAATAATTCAAATGTACTATCAGTAGAGCAATCATCAATAATAATGATTTCAACATTATTATATGTTTGGTTGATAATACTTTCTATTTGTTGATTTAGATATTGTTCTCCATTGTATGTGCAAAGGGCAATGGAGACAAGTGGGTTATGTAGTGGCATACTCTTCATGTCATTTTGCTTTAATGCCTTAATTGAGTAAAAAAATTAGTAAATCTCTCATTGATGAGATTAAATCTACTAGCTCTGGCAAGCATATTCTATCCACAAACATACGGCTTTTATGATTATTGCCTAACTTAAAAATAAATTGTTAACGAATGTGAAACGACAGCTAGCGTTAAATTTGATATGAATAATTTTAAAAAGGATAATGGTCGAAATAGATAATGTGAATTTATAATGCTGTATTGGTTCGCAAAATAGTTAATTGAAAAAAAGTTCTGTGCTATTTTTCCTAATTGAGGGTAGTCGTAAAAATGAATTTATAGATTCAGTAAAAACCAACAATTGCCTCTATTCGAGGAACTTTTACAAAGGATAAATTGAAATTAAATCCATTGTCATACCGATTTAATTTTTAAAAATTAAACTTTAGCTTTAAAAAACCTACTTTTTAAATTTTTAAAAAAGGATTTTTTTTGTGTATTATTTT
Organism: Pedobacter petrophilus; assembly: GCF_009674725.1. Taxonomy (GTDB): domain Bacteria; phylum Bacteroidota; class Bacteroidia; order Sphingobacteriales; family Sphingobacteriaceae; genus Pedobacter; species Pedobacter petrophilus. Next base: position 64,584 of record NZ_WKKH01000017.1, read on the forward strand.
TGCTTGTATAATAATTTGGTTTATTAATATAAAGCTCGTATTCATTTTGTTTTAAGGTAATATAATATTTTTCTAATATTTGTTTTAAATCAGGACGCATTTTAGCAGTAAATAAAGCCCAGGTAGAGATTTCTGATGGATTATTGTAATTCCAACCACTATAATGGAAAAAACAAAGTGGAGTAGTTTCGTTCACGAAAAATTGCCCATCTATATTAGAAATTTTTCGCTCATGTAGGTTCCAATAAGCTACATTTATTCCGGTGTTATTTTCTATAAATACATTTTTAAAATATAGGGGAACAAGATTTAACCATAATTGTTCGCCATAGAATCCCCTTTTAAAATCGTATATACACTCTTTAACAGAACGTTCTCTTAACCAAGTAATGTATTGATCAGTTTCTGATGATTTTTTTAGCTTAAAAAAGCCGCCATTATACAATCCTGCATTTAATATTTCTAGTTCCTGGCGTTTCATATTAACATCTGGTGGATGTGTAAAATGAGGGGTGATTACAATTTCACCGCCATTAATTGTGCTAGATGGTAGCTTTCCAAAAAAGTAAGTATCAGAATCACAGAAAATAACCTGATCGATGTGTTTTTGGTTCAAAAAATGCTTTGCAAAAAGTACTTTAGAACAATTTGCCAACTGCATGGGATTGTAGTTTTGAGTAATAAAATCAAACTCTTCAACACCCAGTTCGTGAAGTTGAAGGATTGGATATTTTTTCATAAGATTATTCACATCAATTTCCTCACTGCTCAGGTAATCTGCAAGACATATGCAAAACTCAAATTCTGGATGATATGATTTAGCTGAATCTAATAAGGATACTGCAAATGGCAAATAATTAGAAGTAACTACTGTAAAAAATAAGGTCATTTTAAAAATAGTTTATCAAGATTTTTATAGCAATATTCTTTTTCGTAATTAGTGCTAAAGGTATCTACTGCTTCTCTGCTTTGTTTCTCGTAGGCTAACTTATCAGTTAATAATATGATGATATTATTTTTAAATCCTTCAGGACTATCACTAACCAAACAACCATTATTGGTCTTATTAATCAACCCATCAATCCCTCTGGTATTGCAAACTACAGGTAGGCCATAAGAGAGCGCTTCTACCACTTTTATCTTAGTTCCGGTACCTGTTAACATAGGGCATAGTGCTACTTTAGCATTTTGGTAATAGATTGATAAATCTTCTGCAAAAATTACAGAAACAATATTAGATGCCTTTATAGAAAGATGCTCGTTTATCTGTCCGATAATGCAAATTTGTATATTAGTTGGTAACAATGGGTATACCTCTTTAAAAAACCAATTGGCAGACTTTTGATTATGTACATTATCACTTGCTACATAGATCAAATCAAACGACTTTTCTTTGATAGGATGAAGTTTTTCTGGTTTATCCATCATCATTGGAGCTAACGCAACTCTGTTTTTACAGAATTGACCAAAGATATACTGTTCTTCCACAGATATAGTTAAAGCAATATCAAATAAAGAGATTCTCCTGATTTCTTCTTTAAAAGACTGACCAATATTATTTTTCTTTTGATGCTGAGCTGTTATAAAGTCGTGTGTATCAATTATTTTTATTAATTTTTTTGTAAAATGATTGTTTTCTACCAGTGTAGCCCAACTGGCATAGTTAATATAAATGTAATCGTAATTGTTTTTATTTAAAATTTTTTTGAAAGCCCTCTTAAATCTTATGGTTACCAATTCTGGGAATTGAAGTGGAAAAAACCATGCCTTATTTTGATAGAAAAAATTTGGCAGCTTATAAAAAAGAAGATAATATAATATATTTTTTTTGGAAGGTTTTTTTTTAATTACATAAGTATTATTGGCCAGGCCGGCTTGCTCAAATGCTTTAATGTCTGCCTCATTCCAGCGTCCAGTAAAATACTCACTTACAAAATCAATTTCAAAATCTCTTGATTTAAAGTAACTTAACATACTTAAAGCCCTGGTTCTATTCCCTGCATTTTTTTTTAGCGGATTATCAGGCATAAAAAACAGTATTTTCTTCATCTAAAATATTTAGTCGTTAAAGGCCTGCATGTCAATTAAACGCCTATATAATCCATTTTTAGTCATCAACTCATTATGGCTTCCACTTTCTATCACTTCACCTTTGTCAATTACAACGATTTTATCGGCATGTTGTATCGTACTTAAGCGGTGCGCAATAACGATTGAGGTGCGGTTTTTCATTAAATTATTTAAAGCATCCTGCACTAATTTTTCAGACTCTGTATCTAATGCTGAGGTAGCTTCATCTAAAAGCATGATTGGCGGGTTGGCTAAAACTGCTCTGGCAATACAAACCCGTTGCTTTTGCCCACCTGATAATTTATTGCCTCTATCGCCAACATTAGTTTGATAACCGTTCTCTGTGTTCAAAATAAAATCGTGTGCATTGGCAATTTTCGCTGCTGCAATAACTTCCTCCTCGGTGGCATCTGGTTTAGCAAAGGCAATATTATTAAAAATACTGTCGTTAAACAGAAACGATTCCTGGTTAACTGTTCCCATTTGTGCCCTGATACTTTCTACAGTAAGGTCTCTATAATCGTGACCATCAATTTTGATCGTTCCTGATTTTGGATCATGAAAACGAGGGATTAGGTCCATTAATGTGCTTTTTCCGCCTCCAGAGGGGCCTACAAGAGCCAGAGTTTGTCCTTTTTCTATATTGATATTAATGTTATTTAATACCTGCTTATCGCCATAAAAGAATGAAACATTTTCAAAAGTTAGTACATTACTGAAATCAGCCAATACTTCTGCGTTATTTTTATTTACTAGAGCTGGTTTGGTGTCAATAAGGTCTAAAACGCGTTCACCGGCTGCAATACCTGAGTGTATTCCACTAAATGAATCTGTTAATGCTTTTGCAGGGCGCATAACCTGAGAAAAAATAGCGATATAGGCAATAAAGTCTGAGGCAGAGAGCGCGTTGCTCTCCTTATTTATAATAAGAGATCCTCCATACCAAACAATTGCTGCCACCATTAATACGCCTAAAAATTCTGATACAGGAGAGCCTAATTGCTGTCGTCTAACCATTTTACGGTTTAAATTGGAATAATATATGTTTTCGTTGTCGAACTTATCCTTTATCCGTTCTGTTGAATTGAAAGCTTTTATGATTTTAACCCCACTAAGCGCTTCGTCTAAAAAACCAATCATTTTGGCAAAAGACTCGTGAGCTTCTTTAGCTTGTTGTTTTAACCTTTTAACTATTTTACTAATGATAAAAGCTGATACTGGAATTACTAATAGTGAAAAGAAAGTCAGTTTCGCTGAAATATTAAATAGCAGAAAAACATAAACAATTAAGGTTACCGGCTCTTTAAAAACAACCTGTAAAGTATTAGTAACGGTGAATTGTACCACTTGAACATCAGAAGCCACCTTGGAAATGATATCGCCCTTGCGTTCATTATTAAAAAAACCAACGTGCATATTCATCACATTGTTGAATACAGTTTTACGGAGATTTAATAGCGTATGTACCCTTAAATCTTCCATGTAACGCTGAGAGAAGTATTTAAAAAGATTTGATAATAGAACTGAAATTACAATTACGATACATACATAGCCTAATGTTTTTGATTCACCATTAAGTGAGATTGATTCATTCACAAAATTTCTAAATTTACCAAGGATGTCAAACGATGAAATAGCCTTGTCTGTTAATGTTTCTGTTTTTGGTGCATTTTTGTCACTCAATAGCGTTTCAAACAAAGGAGAAAGCAATGCAAGATTTAATGTACCGAAAAGAATAGATAATAAGGTTGCAATAACATAAGGGATTGCAAACTTTTCTATGGGCTTGGCAAATGATAATAAACGAAAATAAGTTTTCATTATGTATTGTATAATATAACGGAACTAAGGGAAGTACCTAGCCGTAAAAAAAATATAATAAGATTCAGGCAAATGTACGGTTTTTCATATAGATCAATAAGATGATAGAAATCTTAGATAATTAAAATTACAATTCTTAGTTTTAGAATGGCGGTATATGCCGTTTACGAGTGATTTATACAATAATTGAGCACTAGGATTTAACTGCAACAATTGAAAGGTTTCTGATATGAAAAATTATTTATGAAGTATTTCTTGATATAGATCTAAATACTGGTTTGCTGTTATTTTCCAAGAAAATTTTTCAGCCTGGACAATCGCCTCTTTATTTCGATCATTTTGAGTAAAATCAATCAGCCCTTTTTTAAATACATCCTGCATGTGTTCAGGCTCAAAACTGTCAAAGTAATAAGCAACATCACCACCTACTTCGGGGAGTGAAGTGAATTTTGATAAGAATACTGGTTTGCCAAAATGCATGGCTTCAATTACAGGAAGACCAAAACCTTCAGCTATTGAAGGAAATAAGAAAGCGCTACAGTTTTTATAATACCATGCCTTATCTTCATCACTGATCTGTCCTATAATGTGTACCCTGTTTTGACAATTGTATTTTTTTGCCTCTTCTAAAATACGCTCTTTATGTGGTGTTTCTCTTCCGGCAATTACCAGTTCAAAATCATTATCCTTTAATAAAGCTGGCAATAAATGAAATCCTTTTTGAACTGATAGCAAGCCAATAGTGAATAAAAACTTCTTTCCTGGTTTAAAAGCAGGCTGATGATTTTCATCAGAAATCAATTTATCGGCGCCATTGTAAATTACACTGATTTTGTTTGAGGCTTCAGGGAAATAATGTTTAACGTCGTTGGCTACAAACTCAGAAATACAAACTATATTATCGCACTGCGAAATGAGTTTGCCTAGTTTTTTCAAATAAACTTTAATTCTATGCGGTCTGCTGAATTTTAAATGCACCTTATTCATATCATGAATAGTCATGATTTTCTTGGCATTAACCCTGTTTGGCCTCAATCTGCAAGTTTGATCAGAAAGATGTACTACATCGAAATCATTCTTTTGCCTAAAAAATAATCTGTCAAGTTTGGTTAGGTAAATAATATCAACTAGCCCATTAAATAAATATTGCGTTTTTTTAAATAGATAATATTTAAGCGTAAATTTTCCATGATTTTCTTGAATCAGTGCGTCTCCAAGCCCCTTTCCAAAAGAAAAGTAGCCACAATTGGCGTCTTTCATTGAATCAAAAGTTACTAAAACTGAAGGTTTTGACATTCTAATAGTTTACTTGATGAGCCTATATAAAGGTAACACTTTTTAAAAATGACTAATATTGATCTTTTATAACTTACTTCACAATTTTGTAGTTTCGGTATTCAAACAAACGCAATCCGGTTAAATCTTCAATTTTTTGCAGCAACTTTCTTCTGAAATTCATTTTAGGGGTTTCCCTGGTTAAATCTTTTTCAAATTTCCAGTTTGCAGCGGCAATTCTTTCTTTCATCACTTTCGGATGTGTGCCTTTAAAATGCACTAATCGATCTGCATTATGCATATCAAACGTTTCCTGAACAGGAAAATTTTCCTCAATCCATTCTTCGGTTTGATAAAATTGATTAAAATTACGAACCTTTCCCTGTAAACCCTTGGGCGGTTTCACCCAACCGTAGTGATAAATATAAGCATCAATTAATTTAACTTTAAGCTTTCTGTTGTCAATTCTAAAGCCTTGCGCATCACGATAAGAATGAATGCCGGGCAAATTTTTTAAGATTCTAACTTCTCTACGGTACCAACGGCGTGACTCTGCGAGGTAATCATACGACGCGTAAAAGTGTTTATATTTTAATAGTAACGCTTCAATGTTGTCGTTTTTGAGTTCAGCTTCCATTTCATTTTTAATCAAGGGAAGATAATCTTCATGAATCGCCTCATCACCCTGAATGTAAATCATCCAGTCGGTATCCTTTGAAATGGCTGCAATTGCTTTATTGGTTTCGTCTGCAAAAACCCGCCCGCCTTCGCGAATGGATTCATCCCAAATGGTATCAATAATTCGTATTTTTTTAGGATCAATGCTTTTTACCAATTCAGCGGTTTCATCGGTAGAATTTCCGAGCGCCACTACAAACTCATTGCATAAAGGAAGAACAGATCGTATCGCCTCTTTTGCAGGATAGTCGTTTACAATTACATTTCTTAAAAAGGTAAACCCCGTAACTTTCATCTGTTTAAATGTGTTTTTAGCGGTAATGAAGCTATCATGATTTGTTGATAAGTTCCCTGCGGGTTTTGGTAAATCATGATGGTTTCATTCAGTCTTTATTATTGCGCTTTGTGGCTTATAATTTTGTTAATTTGTACAAAGATAGTTTTATTGATGAATACCCCTCTATCCATTTTAAGCGAAGTTAAACAAGGTAATTACAAGGTTCTGGCCAGAACGCTAACCCTTGTGGAGAACGATATATCGCCTGCAGACTCCATTCTGAAGAATCTGGATAGTCGCTCTGGTACGCCTGTGATTGGTATTACTGGTCCGCCGGGAGCCGGGAAAAGTACTTTAGTAAGTGCGATTACTAATTTTTTTACACAACAGAATAAAAGAATCGCCATTTTAGCAATCGACCCAACTTCGCCATTTAACTTTGGCGCTTTGCTGGGTGATAGAATAAGGATGGCCAGTCAGTTTAACCATCCGAATGTTTTTATCCGCTCTTTGGCAACCCGGGGCGCTCTGGGCGGTATTTCTGCTAAAACGATAGAAATGGTTGATGTATTAAAGGCATCAAATTTTGATCTGATATTCATAGAAACCGTTGGAGTAGGGCAGTCGGAAGTAGAGATAGCCGGACTCGCGGATAAAACCATTGTAGTTCTGGTGCCTGAATCTGGAGATGAAGTGCAAAATATTAAGTCTGGACTAATGGAAATTGCGGATTGCTTTGTGGTGAATAAGGCAGATCGTGATGGAGCAGATACTTTTGCAAATAATTTAAAGAAAATTGTACACCAAGGAGTGAAATCAATTCCGATTTTAAAAACCGTTGCGGATAAAGATCTTGGAGTAGAAGCACTATGTGATTGGATTGTAAAGCCGATTGTAAACACCAATCAACGGAAAGAATTTCTTTTTGCAGAAAAGGCCTGGAAGATTATTCAAAATCATAAAATGCAGGCAGTTGATAAACCTAAACTTAGGGCTGGTATAAAGGAAGCCTTGCTTCAAGAAGACTTTAATATCTATCGCTTTGCAGAAGCATTTGCCGCTACTTGTATGATTAATGCGAAGCACTGATTGTTTTTATTTGCTATAGTGGGGAAGTAAGTTGATGATTTTAGCATAAAAAACGATGCAAAACCGTGGTTCTGATTGAGGTTAATGATTAGATTTCTAGGGAATTCGAACATTTTATTTTTTATTTTAAGTTAAAATATAGCTTAACAGCCAGTAAGACAGTGCATTTAGCTATTATTTAAATTTTTCAAATAAAAAATTGATTTATAGTTATTTAACTGTTATCTTTGGTACAAATTAAAATACAATATAATGCAACAAGGAACAGTAAAATTTTTTAATGAAACTAAAGGTTTCGGATTTATCACTCCATCTAATGGCGATGCCGAAATTTTTGTTCATGCTTCAGGCTTAATCGACAACATTCGCGAGAATGATACCGTAAACTACGATGTAGAAGAAGGTAGAAAAGGCCTTAACGCGGTAAATGTTAAAGTAGCTTAAGAAAACTCGAACACATAAATCGTTAAAAAGTCCCGATGCAAATCGGGACTTTTTTTATGTCCAAAATTTTGAATAAAAGTGATTAATCGGCTAGAATTTTGTAATATTCATTAACAAATGGTTTGAGGGATTTGGTAATATTATCCGTAAAGAAGTTTATCAGCAGGCCTTGTGGAGCATTTAATAATTTCATATACGTTAAAATCTGCGCTTCATGAATAGGTAGTAATTGTTCAACAGTTTTCAGTTCTACAACAATGCAATCATCTACCAAAAGATCGACTCTGAGGTCAACGTTGATTAGCAGGTCATCATATTCAACAGGTACTAATGCTTGTTTTTTTCTTGATGTCCATTCTTTTCTAATTCATAACTTAAGCATTTTTCGTATACGCTTTCCAGTAGGCCAGGGCCTAAGTACTTGTGCACGCGAATGGCGTAGCCAATTATGTCATAAGACAATTGTTTCACTTCCTTTTTTGTCATCGTTTCTAAGGTTATAATTATTAATAATTGATACCATAGGGATGATTTTCATGATTATTATAAAAATAAATATCGTCAATTTTAGGTTGGTTGGTATAAATGATTTAAAATTAAAGATCAATATGTTATGATTAAAAGGTTTTAACCATTAAGGAGATAAGGACATTTAATGTAATAAAATACCAAAATGCAATTGTAAAACTTAATGCCTTAATGCTTCAATTTTTTATGGTGAGTAAAGAATTTTGAAGTTTATTTAACCATTAAGGAGATAAAGATATTTTTAACGTAATAAAATACCAAAATGCAATTGTAAAACTTAATGCCTTAATGTTTCAAATTTTTATGTGAGTAAAGAATTTTGAAGTTTATTTAACCATTAAGGAGATAAGGACATTTTTAATGTAATAAAATACGAGAATGCAATTGTAAAAACTTAATGCCTTAATGTCTCAATATTTAGGCTAAGTAAAGAATTTTGAAGTTATTTAACCATTAAGGAGATAAGGACATTTTTAATGTAATGAAATACGAAAACGCAATTGTACAACTTAATGCCTTAATGTTTCAATTTTTTATGGTGAGTAAAGAATTTTGAAGTTTATTTAACCATTAAGGAGATAAGGACATTTTTAATGTAATGAAATACGAAAACGCAATTGTACAACTTAATGCCTTAATGTTTCAATTTTTTATGGTGAGTAAAGAATTTTGAAGTTTATTAACCATTAAGGAGATAAGGACATTTAATGTAATAAAATACCAAAATGCAATTGTAAAACTTAATGCCTTAATGTTTCAATATTTAGGCTAAATAAAGAGTTTTGAAGTTTATTTAACCATTAAGGACTTTTTAATGCATCAAAATACCAAAACGCAATTGTACAACTTAATGCCTTAATGTTTCAATATTTAGGCTAAATAAAGAGTTTTTGAAGTTATTTAACCATTAAGGAATTAAAACCTGCGCACAGTATAATCAGTGACTTTTTACCGTTAAGGACGCATGTTATGAAAGTTATATATCTAGAATACCTTTCGCAAAACCTTTAAAAAGTGAGTAATTCTTTCAATTTATTTCGTTTCTGACTTAGAATGTTTCTAAATAAATGTTTTATCGCCCTTTTGTCATAATCATTTATAAACTGAACTCATAATTAGATACTTTTGCAAGAAATTTAGATATAAATCCTAATCAAATGAGTGGTTTCGGAAATGCTCTTTCTTCATCAATAGGAAAGAAATTCATTATGGGTATTACAGGTATATTCCTGATACTTTTTTTAATTGTACACTGCGGTATTAACGCATTAATTTTTATTAACGATGGTGGTTTAACCTTCAACGTTGGTGCTCACTTTATGGCAACCAACTGGATTATCAGAGCTGGTGAGATCGTTTTGTTTATCGGATTATTGGTGCACATTTTCCAGGCTTTGAGGTTGACATTGGAAAATCGTAAAGCAAGGCCAGTTAGGTATGCGGTGAATGATGGACAGGCAAACAGTAAATGGTATAGCCGTTCTATGGGCCTGTTGGGTACATTATTACTCATCTTTTTAGTGATTCATTTGAAAGATTTTTGGGTCGTTTCCCGTTTTACCGGAATCCCAACAGTTGATGCAAACGGACATGAGGATTTGTATGCAGTGATGAAAGAAAAATTTCAGGATCCGGTACGCGTAGTCATTTACATTCTATCTATGTTTTCTCTGTGCTATCACTTATTGCATGGTTTCGCTTCGGCTTTCCAGACAATGGGTTGGAATCACTCCAAATATAACGGTATCATTAAGGGAGCTAGTGTTTGGTATTCAATCATCATTTCAATTCTGTTCGCATTGATGCCAATTGCAGTTTACACCGGTTTAATTAATTAGTTTTAGCACAAAAGAGATATGTCAGATATTAATTCAAATATACCAGAAGGCGAATTAACCAGTAAATGGACAAAATTTAAGTCTTCTGTGCCGTTGGTTAATCCATCGAACAAAAGAACTATTGAAATAATTATTGTTGGTTCAGGTTTAGCAGGCGCTTCGGCTGCAGCTACTCTAGCCGAAATGGGTTATAAAGTTAAATGTTTTTGTTTCCAGGATTCACCACGTAGGGCGCATTCTATTGCAGCTCAGGGTGGAATCAACGCAGCAAAAAATTATCAAAATGATGGCGATAGTACTTATCGTTTATTTTATGATACGATTAAAGGCGGCGATTATCGTTCCCGCGAAGCCAATGTGCATCGTTTGGCTGAGGTAAGTGTAAATATTATCGATCAATGTGTTGCCCAAGGTGTTCCTTTAGCGCGTGAATATGGGGGCTTGTTAGATAACCGTTCATTCGGTGGTACACAAGTTCAACGTACTTTCTATGCTGCGGGTCAAACTGGTCAGCAGTTATTATTAGGCGCTTATTCTGCTTTAGAACGCCAGATAGGTATGGGTAAAGTAGAAATGTATACCCGCCATGAAATGCTTGAAGTTGTTAAGATTGATGGTAAAGCCCGTGGTATCATCGCCCGCAATCTAATTACTGGTGAAATCGAACGTCATTTCGGTCATGCAGTGGTATTAGGAACAGGTGGTTATGGAAACGTATTCTATCTTTCTACCAATGCAATGGGCAGTAACGTAACGGCAGCCTGGAAAGCACACAAACAAGGTGCTTACTTTGCAAATCCTTGCTATACACAAATTCACCCTACCTGTATCCCGGTTTCTGGTGATCATCAGTCTAAATTAACACTGATGTCTGAGTCGTTACGTAACGATGGACGGATTTGGGTACCTAAAAAGAAAGATGATGATCGTAAAGCTTCAGAGATCCCTGAAGATGAAAGAGATTATTACTTAGAGCGTCGTTACCCTGCTTTTGGTAACCTGGTTCCACGTGATGTGGCATCTCGCGCAGCGAAAGAACGTTGTGATGCAGGTTACGGTGTAGGTAAGTCTAAATTGGCTGTTTATCTTGATTTCAAAGCAAATACAGAACGTTACGGTAAAATAGAAGCATCTAAGTCCGGGATTCATAATCCTGATAAAGAAACCTGTATGCGTTTGGGTACTGAAGTAGTTAAGGCGAAATATGGTAACCTTTTTGACATGTATGCGCAGATTACGGGAGAAAACCCTTACGAAACACCAATGCGTATATATCCTGCAGTTCACTATACCATGGGCGGGCTTTGGGTTGATTATAACTTAATGACTAACGTTGAAGGTTTATATTGTACTGGAGAGGCGAATTTCTCAGATCATGGTGCAAACCGTTTAGGTGCATCTGCTTTAATGCAAGGTTTGGCTGATGGTTATTTCGTTTTACCGTATACAATTGGGGCTTATTTATCGAAAGAAATTTCTGTAAAAGCGATTTCAACGGATCATCCTGCATTTGTAGAAGCTGAGCAAAGAGCGAAAGATATTTTAAATACTTTAGTTAATATTAAAGGAACGAAATCTGTAGATCATTTCCACAAACGTTTAGGCCACATTATGTGGGAGAAATGTGGTATGGCCCGGAGTGAGAAAGGTTTGAAGGAGGCTATTGAAGAAATCAGGGCATTACGTGCTGAATTCTGGAGCAATGTTCGTGTACCGGGATCTGCTGATGAGTTGAATACAGAACTGGAAAAAGCCGGTCGTGTTGCAGATTTCATTGAACTAGGTGAGCTGATGTGTATTGATGCATTAAACCGTAATGAAAGTTGTGGTGGTCACTTCCGTGAAGAATATCAAACTGAAGAAGGTGAAGCTTTACGTGATGATGAAAATTATGCATACGTAGCAGCCTGGGAATTTAAAGAAGGTGTAAAATTCGAACTTCACAAAGAAGAACTGAAGTTTGAAAATATTAAAGTAGCACAAAGAAGTTATAAATAGCAGAGCGCATATTGTATAGAGTTTCAAAGCTCAATGCACCATGCTCCCCGCCTAAATCTCAATATCATGAGTACAGGAAATATGAACTTAACGCTAAAAGTTTGGCGTCAAAAAAATAACAAAACCGAAGGTGCTTTGGTGGATTATAAATTAGCCGGTATTTCTCCAGATATGTCTTTCCTGGAGATGTTCGATGTTTTGAACGAAGACTTAATCACTAAAGGTGAAGAGCCGGTAGTATTTGATCACGATTGCCGTGAAGGGATCTGCGGAATGTGTTCCATGTTCATCAACGGTCGTCCGCACGGACCAAAAGACCTGGTTACAACTTGCCAGTTACACATGCGTTCTTTCAAAGATGGTGATACCATTGTTGTTGAACCCTGGAGAGCAGCGGCTTTCCCTGTAGTAAAAGATTTAACGGTTGATCGTTCTGCATTTGACAGGATTATAGCAGCAGGAGGATTTATTTCAGTAAACACAGGTAATGCACAAGATGCAAACAGTTTACCTATTCCAAAAATGCAGGCAGATGCAGCTTTCGAAGCAGCAGCTTGTATTGGTTGTGGTGCCTGTGTGGCAACTTGTAAAAATGCATCGGCAATGTTATTTGCCTCAGCTAAGATTTCACAATTGGCCCGGTTACCTCAAGGCCAGCCAGAGCGTTACCGTCGTGTACAAAGCATGGTTGCCCAGATGGATGCCGAAGGTTTTGGGAACTGTACCAATACCGGCGCTTGTGAAGCCGAATGCCCTAAAGGTATTTCACTGGAGAACATTGCGCTTATGAACCGTGATTTCGGAAGTGCAAAATTCTTATCAGAAGAAGCACTTTAAAAAATATACTGTGCATTCAGCTTAACTGCTGAATCTTGAGCCTCAGACCTAGTTTGGGGCTTTTTTTGTTTTTAAAAAAAGTGCTCGTCAGTTCTCAAAAGATCCAAATACCTTACCACTTGTGATAATAGATATGTGGGAACGTTCATAATGTGGTTCTGAAATATATTGAAACGCATAGGGCGTTAATCAAAACATCTAAAATTTAAAGCCAACAAAATATAAGTTGTTGATTTGATAATAATCTTATGTCAGCATATCAAAAATTTTCTTTTTCAAAAATTATATTTTGTAAAATTTGTATATACATTAAATAATTTATAAATTTAGTCTTCCGAGACAGGAGAGAAAACATAAAACCCCGGCTATTTTTAGCAGGGGTTTTGTGGTTTATGGTTTCGAGTTTGTTAATTTTCTAATATGTTTAGCTCAGGGTAAAGTTGATAGCCATTTGATATTTTGTTGTAACTGGTCGGCCGTTGTTAAGGCCTGGATTCCATCTTGGTGAGAATTTTACTACGCGTAAGGCTTCATTGTCTGTTTCTGTAGAAAGCCCTTTCATTACTTTAATATCTGTTAATGTCCCATCTTTCTGCACATTAAATGAAAGGTAAACTTTTCCTTGTGTCCCATCTTTTTTTGCCTGAGCTGGATATTTTAGGTTCTTTGCTAAATAAGCATACATTTTGGTTTGTCCTCCTGGATATTCCGGATACCTGTGCATTGGCTTGGTAAGGTTTGCTTTTTGATCAGTACCTCTATTATTCAGGTTAAAGTTTACATTGATGTTGTACCTTACTCTAACTGGTTGACCAATAGCTATGCCAGGCTCCCACTTTGGAGATTTCTCCAATACACGCTTCGCTTCAGCATCTGTTTCTTTACTCAAACCTCGGGTAATTTGCACGTCAGTTAATTTACCGTCTTTTTCTACTATGAAAGAAGCAAATACTTTTCCTTCAGTTTTATTTTTTACCGCGATTTCAGAATATTTTATTTCACTACCTAAGTATTTATAAAAATTAGCGATGCCACCCGGGTACATGGGTTGTTTTTCTACAGATACAAAGTCATAAACTTTTTGTGCTTGCGCCGAAATACTAAGCAAGGCGATGCCTGTTAGAGCTAAAAATAGCTTTCTCATAATGATGGTTAAAATATGTTAAGGATTAATTAATTCTTTTCTGGATTCGGCATACTAACTTTAGTAGTGATAATGACCACGCCATTTTTTCCTTTTTCCTTATAAACGGAAGTAGCGGCTGAATCTTTCAAAACAGTAACTGATTCTACGTTATTGGGGTCTATTGCATCGATGCTTTTAACCTCTTGCCCGTTTAAAACATATAAGGGCTTGGCTTTTGGATCCCAATCTTTTTCGAGTAAGTTCCTTTTTATAATGGTAGATTTCGCGCCTGGCTGAAATTTAAAACCGTTTACTGTTGCATTAATGTTCAATCTGTTACTGTCTATTTCTTTGTTATAAATTCCCACAGGTACATTTTTAGTCTTAATTTCAATTACGCCATTAAGACCTTCAGTACCATACTTTTTTGTCGCAGAACTATCTTTCAAAACATTTACAGATTCTATGTTTTGCGGCGAAATGCCACTTGCGGCATCTAAACCTCTTAAATATTGTTTGTTTCCGTCAATTACAATTAATGGTTCCATTGCCTTTTGGTTAGGCGTTCGCTGAATTATTAAGGGGGATGTTTTAACGGAATCTGTTATTTGTGCTTTACTTTGGAAGGCCAGAGCCAAAGTAAGTGCCATCAATAACATCTTTTTCATAGTATGTTGTTGAATTTAAAATTTTTTGTTTACATCATCATAAGTCGATTTCTTTTCGATTGTCAATTCAATTTGATCAGGCTTTCTAAACAGACCGCTCTTTACCTTCTTGGTCGTGACAAGCAATACACCATCTTTTGCCTTTAAACCATAGAGATTAATGGCTGTATTGTTTTTTAATACGTTAATAGACTCAATGTCGTTTGGATTAATGGTATTTAGCGCCTTATTATCGACAGCCTTTACACCATCAATAATCAATAAACCATTAAAGTCGCCTGAATTTCCCTGGGTTTTAGGAGATCGTAAGCTCATCTTTGAAGTTGGATCTGTTTTCAGCTTTTCTTCATCTGATGTCAGATTGAAATTAACATTGAGATTATACTTTACCCTCACAGGTTCGCCATCTGCAATTCCTGGGTTCCATTTTGGCGATTCTTTTATAACCCTTACCGCTTCTTCATCGGTCCCACTTCCTAAACCCCGTGTGATTTGGACATCTGTTAATGAACCATCTTTTTCAACCACAAAACTGAGAAAAACTTTACCTTGCACATTATTCTCCTGTGCCATCTTTGGATACTTAATATTGCCACCCAGGTATTTATAAAACCGGGTTATGCCACCTGGAAATTCTGGCTGTTTCTCGATTGAAACGAAATCATATACTTTATCTGATTTTTTATTAGCGTTATCTGTTGTTAGGGGTTGTGAGTAGCTGATCACCGTAATGTCTGATAGTTTCTGATAATTTGGTAATGCTAAAGCTTTTGCATTTTGAATCCGGGCATCATTATTTGAAAGCTTAAATCCCACCTTTAACGTATATTTTCCATTTGGTAAATCTTTAAAACCTTTATACGATAATAGTGCCTTCATCACCTCCTCATCACATCCATCACCTAAATCTAAAACAGTGCTTACATTCGTTACTTTGTTATTTTGAAGCGTAAACTTGATTTGGGTATTTCCCTGGAGGTTATTTTTCCGAGCCTCGGAAGGATATTTTATTGATCCTCCCATAAAGCGATAAAACAGACTCCAGTTTCCGTTAAGTTTATCTGTTGGAGGACTTATGATACTTTTAGCAGATTCTTTATTAATCAAATCTGTCTTTGCAACCATATCCTGTACCACTTCAATAGGTCTCTCTAAAGGAATTTTATCTGAGAGGGCCATCAGTTCCTTATTTTTTCGAATGGTTGCCGAAGAGAAAACGATTAGAATCGCAAATAGTGGAATGAATACCCCATATTTCATGATTGCTGTTTTTTTGGATTTTTCCTTCTGCAGCATGAAAATTCTTTTTTTAATCAGTGATTGATCAAAGAAACCATTCGTTAATTTATTTGGAGAGATCCCAAAAGACTGGCTTAAAATCAACATCGCATATTCGGCTTTGTCGCCCTGAAATGCTGCTGCCTGCTGATCTGCTAAAAATTCGTGTATATTTTTAATCGATTTTTTATAAAGATAGATAATTGGATTTATCCATGTTAAGATGCCCAGTACCTCAAAGAATAAAATATCAACAGTATGCCATTGCTTAATATGGGCATCTTCATGCACATCAATTACATCCGCTAATGGCAGGTTTTTATCTATAATTTTTTGACTAAAGAATGAAAACGCTGAACCAGATCCGGCTGAATTAATTAAATTTTTAACTGCTAATAAGTTAAACACCAACCTCCCCAGGAAAAATAAAACACCGGCGCAATAGATAATAATAAAGGCATTTGTCCAGCTTAAAACAGATTTATCTTCCGTAACTATTGTAGCCTGTTGTAAAACTGTATCCCAATTAACAGAAGTATAAACATTTTTAGCGGCCTCCTGCTCTGTTATCCACTCGAGGCGGATAAAAGGTATGCATGCAGACAGTATGCCGGCTGCCACTAAATAAATGCGGTTCAGTATGAAATAGGTTTCTTTATCTAACAGCAATTTATAGAAGCCATAAAATACAATCAGATACAGGTTTACCTGTAGGAGGTAGTGGGCAAAACTCATTTTGGACTCCGTTTAATGTTATTGATCATCTTTAAAATTTCATCTACATCACTTAAATCCAGTTTCTCCTCTTTAACGAAAAAAGAGAACATGCTTTCCACTGAATTTTCGAAGTAATTGCCAAGAAGTTTCTCTGTAGCATGGCGTTTGTATTCTTCTTTGCTGATTAAAGGGTAGTACTGGTGCGCTTTTCCGAAAGCTTCATGGCCAATAAAGCCTTTAGTTTCCAGAATACGAATGATTGTTGAAACAGTATTGTAGGCTGGTTTAGGGATTGGTAACTCATCTATAACATCTTTAACAAATGCTTTTTCCAATTGCCACAGCACCTGCATAATCTGTTCTTCGGCTTTTGTTAAATCTTTAATTTCCATAATAATTTTCAAATAAATAGGGGTCAACAATAGTTGACATCATTAAAGTTATAACTAATTATTTAGTTATCCTAATGAAATTTGAAAATAAACAGATTTACTTCTAAACGAACTAGATGGTAATCAACTTGTTTTTGATGGCGTAAACCACTAAGCCTGTGCGGGATTTGATATTTAATTTAGCGAAAAGGGATTCCCGGTAATTGTCTACCGTACGCGGACTAACATTCATCAGGTCTGCGATTTCTCTGTAGGTGAGTTCGCTGCTGCAATGCTGTAGAAATGTTAACTCCCGGGCGCTGAAAACAGGCTTGGTATCGCCATCCTTAAGGGCCACCAGTAACCGGCCGGAAACTAAATCATTAACATAGAAACCTTTATCAATGATCGCCTTAATGGCAGTCAGAAGATCATTTGGAGTCGATTCTTTTAACATGTATCCGCCTGCACCAGCCTTTAACATGCCGATAATTGCCTTTTCATCTTCCAACATGCTTAAGGCCAGGATTTTTACATCAGGATAATTTTCTTTAGTCCATTTTGTAGCTGCAAAACCATCCATTATGGGCATGCTAATGTCCATTAAAATAAGTTGTACATCAGGATGATTTTTAATCTTATGCTGTAAATCCAGGCCATTATTTCCCTCAAATACAATTTCAATTTCATCAAACTCATCTAATAAACTTGCCAAACCTGAGCGGAAAAGCGTATGGTCATCAACGATGGCAATAGAGATAGACTGAGCGGACATAATTTAGGGATAGGGAATTTCGATTAGTATAATTGTGCCATTATTTGGCGACGAATTTAATATTAATTTTCCATTGATCATTTCTATTCTTTTGTAGATAGAATTTAATCCCATTCCGGCTTTGGATATCGTAGCTTGTTCGGAATCAAAACCAATGCCGTTTTCTTTAATATTGAGATGGAGCACTTTTTCCTTGTAAAAGGCATCGAAGGTTATCGCCGTAGCCTGGGCATGCTTAATAATATTATTAATAATTTCTTGTAAAAGTCTTAGAATAATAAGGTCTTTATCCGGAGATCTTTCTGTTACCCTAATGAGGCCATTATTATTTTCTATTTCATAAGCGCCTGTTTTGTTCAACCAGGTGATTTCCTGATCAAGCGCATATCCAATTCCATTTTCAACAACTTGTTCACCATGCAATAGCTTTGCCAGTTCCCGAATCTCTTTGATCGATTTATTGATTAATGTGAGGGAATTGCCGATTTTTTTTTCTGCCTTTTCACTGTCATTTAAATTTACAGAGTTAAGTGTTAAGGTAGTTAAGCTCAGCAACTGACCAATATTATCATGCAGCTCGGTGGCAATTGTTTGCATGGTTTGATCCTGCACTTCAATCCGGGCTTGCAAAATTTCTGATTCGAACTTTTGCTGCATGTGCTGTTTTTCCAAGCTATGATTTTTCTTATGCCTTGCGTACGACCTGATGTAAAGAATCAGAAATAGCGGCATCAATAAAAATATGAGTGTCGTAATTGCAATTAAGACTGCAATTTGCGTTGTTTGGCTCTGCATATGTAGCTGTAAATCCAGTTACTATAAAGGATAATATTGGTAATGTAGTAAATAAACAGGCGAAGTGGAATATGCTCAAATACCTTAACATTAAAAAGGCCATAGAAAAGATTTGTTGCCGTACCGCCGAAATAATAAAACAGCACCCCGTTTACCCACCAAAATTCAGGATGATATTTGAGATCGAGCGTTTCTTCATCATTTAAAAGCTTGTAGTAATAATAAAGGCAATATAAGACAAATGTTACAGACATTACGCTAACAGTGTTGTCATTAAAAATATCGTTATATGCGTGAATACCATTTTTAAAGGCAAAAATAGCGAAGACGGTGTAACTGATTCCAAGGCCGGTATAGATTATTGGCCTTGGATCAATATATTTTTTTAAACAATAATACATTCCGTAGGAAATAAACGCAATTTCAAACAATACGAAAGTATTATACAACCATAAGTTATGATGCCGTTGAGCGTACAGATATGATCCGCTTGCTTCAGCAGATAATGCAATAGCCAGATAGGCAATATTCACCTTCCAGAACGAAATCTTGTCCTTGAGAAGAAAGAATATTGCTGCAATCAGGCAGATTATTTCGGCAATAACAATAGGTTGTAAAAGAAACATAGATTATAATTCTACTCCGTCACACATAGTTGGACAAAGCGTTCCTCTATTTTGGATATCCTCTGTATCATCTTCATGAAGTTCCGTGAGTGCGCCCAGTCTATTGGTTTGGTTTGCGCCAAAAGTAGGCACTAATAATACGGTATTTCTGCCTCTATGGCTTACTGGTATTTCATCTTCAGATGCAGTGATATATTTTGCAAAGTATATTCTTAAGCCATCGTGTTTGCCATCGTTAATTTTTTGCGCAATTTCCAGAATTTGGTCTGCAGGAAACCAAACTGCTTTAGTATATGCCTGGTCATTGATGCTTTTGGCGTCTACCCCATAAGCACTAACCATTTCTTGCGCTATTACTTTATCGATAGGCGTCGATTTGTCTAATTCTCCCATTTTAATTGTGGTATATGATTTAAGTCTCTAAAGTCGTGATTTAGATGTTGGCAGGCAAGAGCATTTCCTAATTTTCAATACCGTAAAAACACCTTTTTATTTAGGGTGATTTATGCTACTCATAAATCAGTACAGGTAGTTACTTTTGAATTATAGAAGCCGTACAACATAATTAACGATATGATAAGCAACATTTCAATTCAGGAAAACAGTAGTTTGATCACTGATCGGGAAGTAGAAATTGTGCGTCTTTTATCGAACGGTTATAACAGTAAAGAAATTGGCGATATGCTCTTTATCAGCGAACATACCGTAAATACACATAGAAGAAACATGGTAAGAAAGCTTGATTTACGCAATTCCTATCAGCTCATTGTATGGGCCTTCAAGCAAAGAATTTTGCCCTTTTAATAAAAAGTAACGCTCTCCCTTTAACGCATCTCTCACTAAACAGCAAAGCCTGCCTTTTGATTAGAAATGATCAAAAAAGCAGGCTTTTGTTTAAAGAAGCATTTTTTAAGGTCTTGCAGGTTGCGGGCTTGGTAATTCCTTTCTCGGAATCTGTGCACCGCGTTGCGAAGTTTGGTAAACAAAAGCAGCAACAATAGTAGAAGATTGCTTTAAATCATCTTCAACCAAACGATCATAAGTATCCATATTACTGTGGTGTGTTCTGGTGTTATAATCAGCAGGATCTTGTATAAACTGAAAACCAGGAATTCCCACTGCATCAAATGCCTGGTGATCCGTACCACCAGTATTATTGATGGTTACGGTAGTGGCACCTAAATCATTAAAAGGAGTTAACCAGCTTTTAAAAACCGGTGCGGCGGCTTCATTTCCCTGTAGATAGATACCTCGAATTTTTCCGGTTCCGTTGTCTAAATTATAGTAAGCAGAAATTTTCTTTTGATCTGGTGTTAATACCATTGTTTTAGGATCGCCATAGTGTTTTGAAACATAACCTCTTGATCCGAATAAACCCTGCTCTTCTGAACTCCAAAGTGCAATTCTAATGGTACGTTTTGGTTTAAAATCTATCGCTTTTAAAATGCGTACGGCTTCCATCATTACTGCAGAGCCTGCCGCGTTATCAGTAGCGCCGGTGGCTGCATGCCATGAATCAAAGTGACCGCCAATCATCACTACCTCTTCTTTTAATTTTTTATCTGTACCCGGGATTTCTGCAATTACATTATAACCCTGAGGATCCTGATCGTAGAATGAAGTTTTTATATCTGCTTCTACTTCCACCGGTTTACCTGCACGCAATAAGCGTAAAATATGCAGGTAGTCTTCTGCCGCAACTTCTAATTCCGGAGATACCGGCTTTGCATCTAATGCATAAGATGCACCATTACTGGTGAAAAAAGTACCTTGTCCGCCTCGGGCATAAGTTAAAATTAAACCAACTTTTTCTTCTAAAAGTGCCGCACTGATTGCCGCCTGGGCCTGGCGTAATTTCATCATCTGTGCCATCCGATCGGCCATTGGTCCGCCAGCCGGGCGTTGTCTGCCAGCGTTTGCAGTTGGAGTGGCGGCCGCCATTTGTGCTAGTGTGCTATCCGCATATCTGGAAAAATCTGCTTTCGTTCCGCTGGTTAAGGCAGTTCCTCGATCCATCATCACAATTTTACCGGCTAACTTACCTTTATATTTTGCCAGATCGGCAACGCTGTCTGCTTTGATTAAAATTACTTCAGACCTGATAGGGCCATTGGTGCCAGGTGTCCATGCTTTGGGAGAAGCAATAATGGCGTGGTAGAAGGGAAGGGTTGTTGCCGCATAATATTTGTCTATTTGCCAGCCCTTACCGAAAGTTCCCCAGGCTTCGAGATGCGCATTCTTCAATCCCCAATCACTTAGCTGCTTGATGGCCCAGTTTTGTGCTCTTTTTAAGCCTGGTGAGTTAGATAGGCGAGGGCCTGCAACATCTGTCAGGTTGAAGGCTATGTCCATTGCTTTTGAGTTCTCAAGCCCTTCTTTTCTTATTTTTTGTACTATGGCTGCATCCGGGGTATCTTGTGCGAAACCGGCAAAGCAAAGCCCAATGGCGATTGCCGTAGTTGTAAATCTTTTGATCATATTTTTAAGGTTGGTTGATTTAGCTTAAAAATACGTTTTATCGCAATGCTTATTTATTTGCCATGATATTTTTACACGGCTACTTTCGGCCAGAATAGACAGTGAGCTGTTTTGGTTCTACTGGCCTGGAGCAACATTAATAGTGCAGGATCTGGTTATTTGATGCTTTTCTTAATCACAATGAAATAGCCTAAAATAAAAAGCACTGCTGCATAAACCAAACTGGTATAGATCTCTTGTGTAAAAATTGGAAAATCTGAGAGATTAGTTAATTTTTTAACTGCCTTACTGCTGTTTAAAACCAGTGATGGATGGCTATAAGGAATCAGGTAAGCATATTTCCATCCAACATTGCCTGTAATAATACCCATAATTGTACCAATAAAACCAATGCCCATGGGCTTTAAAAAGTCGCCCCAGATTAGGCTCAATATAAATTGAATGGATAAAATCCCTAATGAGGATAAGAAAAGTTTAAGGTAAAACTTTGCCAGAAGCAATGACGGATCAAACTGATTAAAATTGTATTTAGGTATCAGGAATTGCAATAAATGGCCGAAGGCAAAAGTGAGGGTGCCAAATAACAGCAGACATACAAATATCAGCATCAGCGCAAATAAATACTTGGCAGCGTAAATGGAAAATTTATGCAGAGGCTGTGCAAAAAGTGTTTTCCAGGTATCATTTTTATGTTCGATGTTGTTTACGGAAAAGGCCATAAAAATTACATAAAAAGGCAGAATTAATACGCCCATTACCCCCAAAGCAGCGCCAATATAATGTAACCAAAGTAACATTGACGGGTAATGCTGATTAATGATTTTTTCTGAACCACCGTAAAAACCTGAACTGATTAATCCGCAGATAATGAGCGGTAAGAGTATAGAAGCCCAAAAGGCGAGTGTTTTCCTTGATTTATAAAATTCGGATAAAAGTGAGATGTATAATGAGCGCATGTTAATTAGTTTTGGTAATGTCCAGGAAGAGGTTTTCCAGATCTTTTCGCTGTTGTGAAAGGCTGGTTACGGTAAAGCCGTTTTGTATAAGGAACGTATTAATTGTGCCGCTTTCTGTTTTAGATACGAACGGAACACTAATTTTTGAATCAGTTTTAGTCACAATTTCATATCCTTTTTCCTGAATTAGTATTGAAGCGCCCGCTACGTTGTTTACTTCAATTTCAAGCAAAGGTTTGTTCAGTAACTGAAGCTCCTGAATGGTACCCTGAAAGAGCAATTGCCCTTTGTTGATGATGCCAACATGCGTGGCGGTTCTTTCTATCTCAGCCAAAAGATGGCTTGACACCAAAATTGTTTTATTGTGTTTCGTTGTGAGTTCGATCATCAGGTTCCTGATCTCAATGATACCGTTTGGATCTAAACCATTTGTAGGTTCATCTAAAAGGAGTAATTTAGGATCAGAAACCAAAGCCAGGCCAATACCCAGGCGTTGTTTCATCCCCAGAGAATATTTACTTGATTTTTTATCTGCTGCGTCAGTTAAGCCAACTAAGGCCAACATTTCATCAGCTTTGCTTTTTTTTATGCCCAGAAGCAAGCAACGGTTAATCAGGTTTTCCTTACCACTAAGGTGACCATAAATTGCAGGTTGCTCTACTAAGGACCCGATTCGTTTAAGGATGGCGATCCGGTTACTGTTAATTTCTTTCCCGAAAATGAAAACCCGATCGGCAGGCGATTTCAACAGGTTTAGCAGAATTTTTATGGTGGTGGTTTTTCCAGCTCCATTCGGGCCAAGAAAGCCATAAATGCTTCCCTTTGGAACCTGTAGAGAGAGGTCTTTAACAATGGCCTGCCGACCGAAATTAAAATTTAGACCGACGGTTTCTATTGCGAAATTGCTCATTATTCTATTTGAAAATAGCTGTAGCCTGTTTCACAATAGCAGTAGAAGTTTTAGCTGGCTTTACCACAATCTCCGTATCATTTTGATTCGTGTTAACGGTAAGCGTTAAGATGATCATCATAAAAACCGGTAATAATAAAAGTAAGAATGGCGAGGTATTGGCTAATTTTTTCATAACAGTTAGTTTAATTTGAGAGGTGGTGAAAGCATCATCAGTAATTACTGTTTGATTTGTGAAGTTGATTGCTGATGAATTTTTCATGGTTGTTTTGTTTTGATGATTCAAAGAAACTGAAGAAAAGCAAGCTGCTAAAATCTATTATACCAAGTGTTCAAGATTATAGATCAACGGGTAATTTTGGCGTTGGTCGATAAATTTTGGCATTTGGACCGTTCGTAGAAAAAAAAAGCCAGTTGGTAGATTGTGTTGGGTTAAAAAGGAAAGTTTATTTACTTTGGATGCACAAATCGAAGGATAATACGATTTGTGATAAGCGAAGAATAATGACAAAAAGCAAAGGCCCGATTATATTGCACGCATTGTACTGGGCAGTTATATTAATCATCATTGCAGTAAGTGTCTTTTTTGATTCTGATACCAAGAATATAAAGCACTTTCTATTGTCGCTTGTGTTATTCGGAATCATTAATGTTTCACTTTTTTACATTAATTACCTGATTCTCATTCCTCAATTTATTAAAAAGAAGAAGAAATACTTTCTTTATATCTTCATTTTTATCATCCTTCTAGGCGTAACGGCATTTATCAAAACTGCAATTGCAGTTTTGAATCCGAAAGAAATGATGGAGTATATGATGGAAGGGAAGCGAAAAACTATTACTGCTGACCAATATTTCTTCGCACAATTATTTCTATGTGGTTTTTTTCTTGTTTCCAGTTGCCTGATCAAAATTGCTGCAGATTGGTTTGCAAATGAACGCATTCAGCGTAACCTGGAAAGTGAACGACGGGAAATGGAACTCCAGTTTTTAAAGTCTCAGTTAAACCCTCACTTCCTTTTTAATTCATTAAACAATATTTATTCACTTGCTTATCAAAAATCAGATAAAACTGCAGATGCAATTATGAAGCTTTCGGAGATTATGCGTTACATGATTTATGAAAGCAATACGCCGACAGTTGCGTTGAGTAAAGAAGTTGATTACCTTACAAATTACATTGAGTTACAAAAAATCAGATTTAAAGATGGTGCCTACATTGAACTTACTTTAAACGGCGAGATAGATGATCAAAAGATTGTTCCTTTGATGTTGATCTCATTTGTGGAGAACGCTTTCAAGCATGGTGTAGTAAATGATCCGGAGCATCCTGTTAAAATAAACATCATTGCCAATCAGAAAATACTTCATTTCAGTGTAATTAATAAGAAGAATAACCAGAATAAAGATGCACAGGGTGGGGTGGGCCTCACCAATGTAGAAAGAAGATTACAGTTAGTTTATCCGGAGAGATATAAATTAAATGTTGTAAATTCGGCTACTCATTACACCTGCGAACTGATGATTGACATTTAATTCGGGAACCAAACACCAGCGGATTTTTTAAAAATCATTGATTAAAACTATAAACTTAAAATGAACTTAAACTGTATTGTTGTTGATGATGAGCCTTTAGCGCTCGATATTCTGCAAGATTATATTTCTAAAGTACCTTTCTTAAACTTCGTTAAAAGGTGCGAAAACCCAATAGAAGCTCTGCAGATTGTTCAGGCCGGGGGGATTGATCTGGTTTTTCTGGATATTCAGATGCCAGAGCTTACCGGAATCCAGTTTTTGAAAATTGCAGGTAACAAGTGCCATTATATATTAACAACTGCTTACCCGCAATATGCTTTAGAAAGCTACGATCTCAATGTCTCTGATTATCTTTTGAAGCCAATTGCCTTCGATCGTTTTTATAAAGCAGTAGAAAAAGTTCACAATCAATTTAAACCGGTTGAAGCACCGGCAAGTGTGGCGCAACCTATTGTTACTCCTGCACCGTTTTCGGCTCCGGTAAACCCCATTCAGGATTATATTTTTGTAAAAACGGAACATAAAATCCAAAAGATTTACTTACACGATATCCTTTTTATTGAAGGATTAAAAGACTATATCTCTATTTTTACGAAAGCTGAACGCGTAATTACCCTTCAAAGTATGAAGAAAATGGAAGAAGCCTTGCCGCAAAGTCAGTTTATCCGGGTGCACAAATCTTACATTATAGCGGTAGACAAAATTGAAAGCATTGAACGAAGCAGAATCACCATTAATCAGAAAATTATTCCGGTTGGAGATACCTATCGTGATGAATTTTTCAGGGTAATCGGGAATAAGAATATTTAGTCCTTAGTCGATAGTCTCCAGTCTTAAGTCTGTAGTTCGGAGTTTAGACTAGTAATTGATCTTGACAGCTGATACTCCAATCCTGATCAATGTGGCGCTAACCCAGATTCCCCGTTTCCTGTTCCAGTACTTTTCTGATTTCGGCTTCCACTTCTATTGTGATTTCGTTAGCCGTTTTATCGCCAGGTTCTATGGGTTGTAGCACCGTCCATTTTAATGCGTGGCCAGTGGTGAGTGGGAACATTCCAAAACGAACAATTTTCCAGGAATTTTCTATTGCAATAGGTACAATCAATGCATTTGGAACAGCCTTTAATATTGTAGCAATTCCACCAAACTGAAATGTCTTAACCTTTCCGTCTTTTGCTCTGGTACCTTCAGGGAAAATAACAGTACTCCAATTATTTTCTTTCATCCGGCGACCAAGCTTAATAATTTCAGAAATTGCTTGTTTATTGTCTTTTCTGTTGATGTTTGCGCCACCGCCTAATCTTAAATTTATAGAGATGGATGGGATGCCCTTGGTAAGCTCTATTTTAGAAATAAACTTTGCACTGTGCTTTCTTAAAAACCAGATTAGTGATGGAATATCATACATGCTCTGGTGATTTGCTGCAAAAATAATTGGCCTGTCTGTTGGAAGATTGAAGTCGTTTTTAAAAGTAACCGAATTCAGTAAAAAGACCTGACAATAGGTTAGAAAGAAATTAAGGATATCAACCGAAACCTTATGTGCTTTGTAGCCAAAAAACCTATAGCAAACCCATTGTATCGGGTGGAAAATACACAACGTTAAGGCAAAGAAAAAATAAAAAACAGGACTTAAAATATATCCGGTAAGCTTGCTCATTTGATTAAAATTAATGCAGCAAAGGTAATCATTAGATGTCGCCGTTTAAAATCATCAGCTTTACTTTCATAATGGCAGCAACGCTCACTGAGTCGGTAATTTCGCCATTTAATACCATTTGATAAGCATCCTCGAAAGGTAATTTTTTAACCACAAGTTGCTCAGTCTCCTCGGGCATTGCTATTCCCTGGATCAGGTCTGTAGCTAAGTAAATAATATTCAGCTCATCGCTTACCGAATTGGAGAGGTGCATGCGCTGAATTTCTTTCCAGTTTTTAGCACTCAGGCCGGTTTCTTCCAGTAATTCTCGTCTGGCGCTGTCCAATGGGGCTTCATGAAAGGGACCACCGCCTTCGGGAATTTCCCAGCTATAAGCTTTTAAAGGAAAACGATATTGACCAACCAACCAGGTGTTTTGCGCTTCATCGAGTGGTAAAATGCCAATGGCGAAATTTTTGAAATGAACTTCCCCATATATCCCGGTGCCACCAGATGGATTAATCACTTGATGCTCGGTAACCCGAATCCAGTTATTATCATATTTAACTTCACTTTCGAGCGTTTTCCAGGGGTTTTGATCTTCCATGGCGCAAGATAATGAATATCATTTTCTGATGGAATAAGTGGCAAACAAAAAAGGCTTCGAATTTTTCGAAGCCTTTTTATTTAGAATGATCCTTCATCAGGACGATTATCCTGCTGATCGTCTTTTTTCGGTTTCTTCACATTATTGAAGGTTGTTTTTCCGAAGCGGTAAGAGAAAGTTAAATTACCCATCGTTCCCTGCATCTGGCGTTCAAAATCAACAATTGTAAAATTATCTTCTGTTGTCATGCTCCATCTTCTGGTGTTAAACATATCCCTCACATTAAAACTCAATGATGCTTTTTTATTAGGGAAGTCGTATTTCGCACCACCATCAATTCCATACATGGCATTCCGTTTACCCTGTGCCATAACTTCGGGTGCACGGTAATCTCCACGAACCTGTACTGATAGGTTTTTTACCACGGTTAAGTTTGCCGTCAAGTTCGCATTCCAGCTAAAGCCGCTACTATTAGGAATATTAAATCTTTCATCACCATCAAATTTAGCCTGGTAAAGGTTTACGTTGGTGGTGAAATTAAGTGCCTTTACCAAATCAAAACGGCCAATTAATTCTAAACCACTATTAATCTGACGTGATAAATTTTGAGGTGTTGAGGTAATAATGCCGTTAACTGGTGAACTTCTTACCCGTTGGATAACATCATTGGTTTGGCGGAAATACAAACTGGAAGTTAAAGTTACTTTTTTCCAGTATTTGCTATAACCCAATTCAAAGGAGTGAACATCTTCAGGTAACAGGTTCGGGTTACCACCTCTGTAGTTATATGGATCAGAAACATCCAGAAATGGATTCGTATCCCATGGTCGTGGGCGGTTTACACGGCGTGTGTAACTCAATTGCACCTGATTATCACCTTTTAACTTTTGTGTTAAAAAAATACTTGGGTACAATCTTTTGTAGTGAATGTTACCTTCACTATTTGTTAATACATTATTGGTATATCCTTGTAAGTAAGTATCCAAACGTGCATCTTCACCTCTTAATCCAACCTGGTACCCAAAATCTTTAATCTGGTTTTGATAGTTTAAATAAAGTGCGTGTACCTGATCTTTGCTGTTAAAATCATTGATCAGCCTATTGTCCTGAATATAAACCTGGGTGTTGGTAGGAATAAAATCAGCATACTGATTGTTATCTCCCAGGCGGATCTGGCTGCGGTAGCCCGCTTCAATTTTACCTGCTTTGCCTACAGGAAGGGTATAATCCGTTTGGATATTATAATTGGTATTATCGCCGGTATTAAAAACGCGTTGTTGCCCCAATGTTTCATTAATATCTACCCCATTACGACTGGTGGTATTGGTTATGTAATTCTGATCATTGTTATTAGTACCATAAGCGTAACCAAAATTGAACGATAATTCTTCTTTTGGCTTGCTAAATTTCTGTACGTAATCTAAGTTTAAATCATAGCTATTTCCATAACCATCATTTTTATTGGTTTGGTTACTTTGCAAAAGCGGGTTTTGTGTTTTGCCGGTTTGCATAATGTTGATCACCTCATCCCTTTCATTTTCTCTGGAATTAAAACCACCCGAAAAGCTGATTACGCTTTTAGGCGCCAGGTAATAATCTAAACCTGCTTTTGCATTATGCCCTTTTTCTAAAGAAGTAGACCTGGTAGCCTGGTTAGTAAAGCCGATAATACTGTCAGCCTTGTAAGTGATGTCCTGAAAACCTCCGCCAACACGGTTTCCATAGCGGTAGCTATAGTTTCCATAAATATTTACTTTGCTATTTTGAAAACTTAAATTGGTGTTTGCATTATAATTGTCGCGGTTACCGGCTGTAATCGCTGCTGAACCATTAAAACCTAGTTTAGTATTTTTCTTTAGTACAATGTTGATAATTCCCGATTGACCTTCCGCATCATATTTTGATGATGGATTGGTGATGACTTCCACACTTTCAATAGAGCTTGCAGGGATTGAAGCTAAAATCTGTGCTACGTTTCCTCCGGCAATTAAGGAAGGTTTACCATCAATTAAAACCCTAACGCCCGAAGAACCGCGTAAACTCACATTGCCATCCATATCGGTAGAAACTGAAGGTACATTCTGCAATAAATCGGTTGCCGAGCCACCTTCACTAATTACACTTTGATCCACAGAAAATATTTTTTTGTCAATGCCCATTTGCATACCCTGCTTTTGGCCGGTTACCGTTACTTCACTTAAAATATTTCCTTTAGCGGCATTCATTTTAATATCGCCAAAATTCAAAGTTCCGGTTGCTGCGGTAATTGCGATGTTATCTCTTACCATGGTTTGGTAGCCAACAAAACTGATTTTAAAAGTGAAGTTTCCCTTTGGTAAATCAGCCATTACAAATGCCCCGTTCAAATCGGTTTGTGCTATTTCAACGTTCTTAGCAGTAGCTTTGTCTATTAAAACGGCAGTTGCAAAAGGAATGGTTTCTTGTGTTTTAGCATCTTTCAGCGTGCCGGTTATTTTCGCTTTGTTACCAGTTTGGGCAAAAAGATTAAAAGTTAAACTTAAGAGGAGGAGGACTATTGGTATTGTTCGTGATTGTAAAAGTCTCATTAAAAATTAAAATTTGTGTGTGTTTTGTAAAGGGAGACAAAGTAACGGCAACTTAGTTTAATTAGAGTGGCGTAACTATTTTATTACAGCCGTTTTAGCGTAATATTTTTGTGAGCCTCTCGAGGGGCAATAGCCTGAAAATATTACTGGTTTGCAGTCTAAGCCTTTCATTAAAATGTTACTTTTGTTCATCATGAAGAAAATATTAATTGTTGATGATCTACATCCTGTTTTTAAAGAACGGGCTATTGAAATGGGCTATATAGTTGATGACGAACCTCAGATTACGCGCCAGCAAACGCTGGAAAGGATTAAGGATTATGTAGGAATTGCCGTGCGAACTAAGTTTAGAATCGACGCTGAAATTTTTGCTGCTGCTCCGAATTTAAAGTTTGTAGCCAGAGCTGGTGCGGGCCTGGATAATATAGATGACAAGATTGCCCTTGAAAGAAATATTGTACTGATGAATGCGCCGGAAGGTAATTGTGATGCCGTTGGTGAACACGCTACCGGCTTGCTTTTATCATTGATGAATAATTTCCGCCAGGCAGATCAGCAGATTAGAAACGGGATATGGAATCGTGAAGGAAACCGCGGTTATGAATTGAAAGGTAAAAAAGTAGGCATTATTGGCTACGGTTTCATGGGGCAAAGTTTTGCTAAAAAACTTGCGGGCTTTGAGGTAGATGTAATGGCCTATGATAAGTATAAAACCGGTTTTAGCGATGCTTTTGCGCGCGAAGTAAGCATGGAGGAAATTGTTAAACACAGCGATGTATTGAGTTTACATGTTCCTTTAACCGCTGAAACAAAACTAATGGTAGATGATGAATATTTCTTTCATTTTAAGAAACCTATTTTCTTTATTAACACTGCAAGAGGGGAGATTGTGAGTATCCGGGCGGTGTTAAACGGCATCAATGCTGGGAAAATCTTAGGAGCTGGCTTAGATGTTCTGCAAACGGAGAAGTTTCCTGCATTGGGCGAACAAGCTTGGTATAATGAACTGAAGAATAATGATCAGGTGATTTTAACCCCACATGTTGGCGGCTGGACATTCGATTCGTACCGGAAAATTTCAGAGGTACTGGCCGATAAATTACAAAGGTTTTTGTAGTTGCTGTTGAATTAGGACTGAAGAATTAAGTTCTGATTGTATTTATTTCTGTTCTCATTCTAAATTAAAAACAGTTGCAGTTACCGCTTAGAATTCAAACCTAATTTCCTAAATTGGGTTACAAAATCTAACTAAATTTATCATGCCGAAAGATCATTTATATTCAACAACAGTTACCTGGACGGGCAATAAAGGCTCTGGTACAATGGATTACCGCTCATACGATCGCGATTACGTAATTTCTGTAAATGGAAAAGCGGATATCAATGGCTCATCAGATTCTGCTTTTTTAGGCGATAAATCTAAGTATAATCCAGAGGATTTATTATTGTCATCCATCTCCAGTTGCCACATGCTTTGGTATTTGCACCTGTGTTCTACAAATAATATTGTGGTAATTGATTATAAAGATGAAGCGGTAGGTATAATGGAAGAACGGGGGGATGGTAGCGGGAAATTTAGAGAAGTTACTTTACATCCTAAAGTTTTAATTGCCGATAAAGCACATCTTGATTTGGCTGAATCATTACATACAGAAGCGAATAAAATGTGTTTCATTGCAAATTCATTGAATTTTCCAGTTAAGCATGAACCCGTTTTTACAGCAGAGAACAGTTAACAGTTTTCAATTTTACAGTTGGCAGTGTACGGTTTTCAATTTACAGTTAGCAGTGTACGGTTGGCGCTTCAAGTTAAATTTTAGTTTTTAGTTGGCCGTTCTGATTGAACTGCCAACTAAAATGGTGTTAATTTACAACAGCCATATTATCTGCTGGTGTTGCATCCATAAAAATGCCGCCATCCAGCGCAATACTTTTTATGGCTTTACCGTTGTTTTTAACCACTACAGAAGCAGATTTCTGATTGTTTTTCCACACCTCTGGTGTATAGTGAATGCGATTTTCTTTTCCATCCTGATAGGTAATTACCAAATCAAACGGAATAGCGAAACCACCAACATTCTTCACCACTACAGGAGCATTGGCCATTTTACTGCGTTTATATTCCAGTTTTAAATCGATATAGTTATTGGTGAAAAACCAATTCTGGAAAAACCAGTTTAAATTTTGCCCTGAACCGGTATTCATGGAATTAAAATAGTCCCACGGAATAGGATGTTTACCGTTCCAGGTATTCATGTAATGATGCAATGCTTTTTTGAAGGTTGCATCGCCCAGCATATCTTTTAAAGCCAGATAAGATAAAGATGCTTTCCCGTAAGCATTATTTCCATAACCCGCACCAGAAACCTGATCAGACATTGAAATAACAGGTTGATCTTCTTCTGTAGATTTATCTTTGATGTACTTATCTACGCGAAATTTTTTATAAAAATCATCTGCAGCTTTTTTGCCATTTTCGGCAATGCCGATTAAATATTCGAATGTAGTCGCCCAACCCTCATCCATGTAAGCATAACGCGTTTCGTTGATGCCCATATAGAAGGGAAAGTAAGTGTGTGCCACTTCATGATCTTGCACCAACTGTGCAAAAACAGGATCTCCGAAGTTGGAATCGTTCACCATCATTGGATATTCCATATCTGCAAAACCCTGAAAAGCAATCGTTTTTACATAAGGGTAAGGAATGCCTGGCCAGTTATTCGAAAACCAGGATAAAGCGTTGATATTGTACTTAACAGAATTGAGAAAATCCTTTCCGGTACTCGCACTGTAAGCGGCTTGTGCACTTGCCCTCCGGCCGGTTTTTGAATCGACCACTACACTTCCGCCATCCCAGACATAGTGATTGCTTAAGGCAAAAGTCACATCAGTAATATGATCTACTTTAAATTTCCAGGTATTCCAGTCTTTTTGCGTAGTTACTTTTCCGTTTTTCAATTCGTCTGCTGTAGCAATATGAACAATTTCATCCGTATCGTATGATTTTTTTAAACGGGCAGCGATCTCCGGCTGTAAAACTTCATCTGGATTTAAAAAATCACCAGTGGCATAAACCACATAATTTTTTGGTGCTTTAACAGAGAAAATATAATCGTTAAAGTCGTTATAAAATTCGGCTCTATCGGTATGTGGAATGCGATCCCATCCATTATAATCGTCATAAACAGAAATTCTCGGATAGCTGTAGGCAACAAAAAAAGAATTTGGATCAATTTGCCCTTCGCGGCCACTTTGTTTAGACAATGGGTAATCCCAATCAATTTTTACAGTAATTTTTGATTTCGGCTTTAAAGGTTTTTTTAATTTGATACCTTCTACTGTGCCCCAATCTTTGCTGTCGATTTTATAAGTGTCACCATCCACAGAAAATGACGAAATATTTAAACCACTTGATAGGAAATCTTCACTCACCGAACCACTACGCGGAGCAGTTGGCTTATGTAAGTTATTTACGAAACGAATGGCTAGTGTTTTTAGGGTATCGTTACTATTGTTACTGTAAATAATTTCTTCTTGTCCGCTTACCACTTTAGTTTCAGCATTTACCGTAATATCCATGTTGTACTTTCCATGGTTTTGCCAATAATTTGGGCCCGGCTGGCCACTCATGGATCGCGTTCCTTTTTCGTAAGCTGCTTTGATATTTCGTGGCATATAAAGCTCTTGCGCTGAAACAGCATAACCACCCAGGCCAATGAGCAGGGCGATGGAAAATAATTTTTTCATTTTTCTGAATAATTTTGCTAAAAATATAAATAATGAATGAATTAAGAAGGTCGAGGTGTTTGGTTACTGGCTATTAATTTTGTGTCTTCTCAGATATAATATAATCAGCAATGCCTGATGAAATTTCAAAATCTGGTAAATCTTAATCTTTTATTTGCTTTTGTAATTTCCAGATTTTATCTTCGTTATAATTGAAGCAAGACTATGTAGGAACCAACTATGTAGTCTTGTTTGTTTTTTATAGCGTTTGAAAAAAAATTAATAGAGCAATGACAGAGGTAACGTACTATACACAAGAGGGATTAGATAAATTAAGAGAGGAAGTTCATTATCTAACAACCACAGGGCGTCAGCTAATATCTAAAGCAATTGCTGAAGCCAGAGATAAAGGTGATTTATCAGAGAATGCAGAATATGATGCGGCAAAAGAAGCACAGGGTTTGCATGAGGCAAAAATCTCAAAATTAAAAAATACATTAGCGAATGCCCGCTTAATTGATGAATCTAAAATGGATCTATCAAAAGTATTGGCATTATCTATCGTAAAGATAAAAAATGTTAAAAACGGCGCTACCATGACTTACCAGTTGGTAGCAGAAACCGAAGCAGATTTGAAAACCGGAAAAATCTCTGTAAAATCTCCGATTGCACAAGGTTTATTGGGTAAATCGGTTGGCGAATTCGCGGAGATTGAAGTGCCTGCAGGTAAAATGCAATTTGAGGTTTTAGAAATCTCCAGATAAGGTAAAGGTGGAAGGTAGAGGGCATAAGGCTTTATTTTCCACTTCCAATACTTTATACCCAAACCTTTTAACCTTCTACCTTTTTTATGACTATATTTTCAAAAATCGTTGCCGGAGAAATTAGCGCACATGTTGTAGCTGAAACAGTAGAATATTTAGCTTTTTTAGATGTTCAGCCTTTAACCGCTGGCCACGTTTTAGTAATTCCAAAAATCGAAGTTGATTATATTTTCGATATGGACGAAGATTTATTCGTTGGCCTATGGATGTTTGCCAAAATTGTGGCGACTGGCGTTAAAATAGCTTTTCCCTGTAAAAAAGTAGGCGTGGCTGTAATTGGATTAGAAGTGCCACACGCGCATATCCACTTAATTCCAATGAATACAGTAAGTGATATGAACTTTAGCAAAGAGAAACTGAGCCCTACCCAGCAAGAATTAGCAGAGGCCGCAGAAAAAATTAAGCAAGCTTTGCTGGAAGTATAATTATACATCCCATAAGAGATTATCATTCTGTGCCTGCCGAAGGACGCTTAATAATACTTACAGAAAACAATTCGACAGGCTCATGTGAATCTTCAAAAAGGATTAACTATCATAATTGCTTCAGGAATTGTCTAATATTATTTCTTTAAATAAGGGTTTTGATTTGGCAAAGGCACAAATTCTGTTTCTCCTGGCACAGGTTTAAATTTTTGATCTAGCCAATTTTGTTTAGCCGTATCGATTAAAGCCTGATCTGACGCTACAAAATTCCAGTAAATAAATCTTTCTTCCGGAAATGGTTCACCGCCAAAAATGTAAACCGTAGTGTTTTCCAACATCGTAAATTCACATAGTTTGGCATCATTGGCAATTAAAATTAAACGGGGCTCAAACAAGTGGCCATCGCTTTCAATGCCTCCTTCTAAAATATACAAGGCACTTTCGCCAAATAGATCATTACCAATATTAAGCTTTTGCCTTTTGGTGCTTTTTATTTCAATAAAATAAAGCGGGCAGTAAACAGGAACCGGCGACTTCTTACCAAACGCTTCTCCGGCAATTAATTTGATGCTTACACCATCTTGCTCCCAACTTGGAATATCACTTTCTTCCAAATGGAAAAATTCGGGTTCCATTTGTTCCAATGCTTTAGGCAAAGCTACCCAGATCTGAAGTCCGTGAAGCATTTTATCGGTTTGGCGTAAATATGCTGGAGTGCGTTCTGAGTGGACAATGCCACTTCCAGATGTCATCCAGTTTACCTGGCCAGGTTTAATGATTACATCCGTACCCATACTATCCCGATGTTCAATTTCACCTTCAAAGAGAAAAGTAAGTGTAGATAAGCCAATGTGTGGGTGTGGCGGAACATCTAAATTCTCATGATCGCTCAGGGCCGCGGGGCCCATGTGGTCTATAAATGTAAAGGGGCCAACCATTCGTTTCTCTCGGAATGGCAGTAATCTACCCACCATAAAATTGCCAATGTTGGCAGGTCTTTCTTCGATGATTAGTGAAATGTTAGACATGACGTTTCTTATTTAGTACCGTGAAATTATGGATTCTATTTTAGAAAATAGCTTAAAATATGATGATTAGAAGCGCGCTGAATAGGTAAAGACACATAATTTATCATTGTATGTCGGCATAACCATTAAATTAAAGTGTTTAGATGGTTTAGAGAGTTTTTTTATTTTCGGATAAATCAAATAAGAAAGTTTAGTGGATGCTAATGCCAATTCCAGCTCCTGCAATAACATCGCTAAACCAATTTTTGTTATTGTACATGCGCAAATTGCCTGTTGCAATGGCAACCATATAGCCGGCATAACCCTATCAGGGTGATAAATCTTTGTATTCCTGCTTTAAAAACTCCGCAGCTGCAAAGGCTGTAGCGGTATGGCCTGAAGGGAATGAATTAAAAGCCGAACTGTCTGGTCTTAACCGATGCACCATTCTTTACAGTCGAAATTGTTCCGCAATAATACGATAAGTGATAAATGCAGCTGGCACAATAAAAGAGGCCATTTTTGGCTGATAATATTGATGTATCCTCATACTATCGGTTTGTTGGCAAACGAATGCATGCCAGTGCAGATCAAAATAAAATCTAATTTATTGTGAACTGGACTTATACTAAAAAAGCACCTCTATCGAGATGCTTTTAAGATTATCAAAGAATTGGAGTTATACGAGTTCGGCTAAGGCTTCTTTGCTGAAACCTTTCAACTCATCTAAATGGTTATTTTTAATTTTTTCTACCCAGTTTGCATCAGATAATAACGGACGGCCAACTGCAACTAAATCAAAATCGCCACGATCCATTCTGCGAACCAGTTCTTCTAAAGAACTGGGTTGAGAACTTTGCCCGGCGAATGCGCCGAAGAAATCGCCATCCAGGCCAACAGATCCAACTGTGATTGTGGCTTTACCGGTAATTTTCTTCGCCCAGCCTGCAAAGTTCAAATCAGAACCTTCAAACTCAGGTTCCCAGAAACGGCGTTGCGAACAGTGTAAAATATCAATGCCTGCATCTACCAGTGGCGTTAACCATTGCTCCATTTCAGATTCATTTTTAGCCAGTTTAAAATCGTAAGCTGCAGGTTTAAATTGTGATAAACGAATAATTAAAGCAAAATCTTCGCCCACACGTTTACGAACTTCTTTAATCACTTCTACCGCGAAACGGGTCCGCTCAGACAAGGTTTTGCCACCGTAA
Organism: Pedobacter petrophilus; assembly: GCF_009674725.1. Taxonomy (GTDB): domain Bacteria; phylum Bacteroidota; class Bacteroidia; order Sphingobacteriales; family Sphingobacteriaceae; genus Pedobacter; species Pedobacter petrophilus. Next base: position 101,681 of record NZ_WKKH01000017.1, read on the forward strand.
ATGTCTGTACGGGTATTGGTTGCATCCCAGAAAAACTGATCAATCAGGTATTGGTGAGCACCATGAATTTCTACCGTATCGTAGCCTAATGCTTTTGCATCTGCCGCAGCCTGTCCAAAAGCTGCAATGGTATCAGCAATAGCTGCATCCGTCATGGGTATGCCGTTTTCAAAACCTGGTCTTTGTAAAGCAGATGGACCTTCGAAAGGTGTAGCAGGTAACCAACCCGAAGCATGATTTTCCATTACCCCCTGGTGCCAGATCTGCGGACCCATTTGTGCCCCGGCAGCATGAACATCGTTAATTACTTTTTGCCATCCAGCCAATGCCTGATCACCATAAAAGTGTGGAATGTTTGGATCAGCAGAGGAAGACGGACGGTTAATTACTGTGCCTTCAGATAAAATTAGCCCAACTTGTCCGGCTGCTCTTTTTGCATAATATTCAGCAACAGCATCCGTTGGAACGCCACCCGGAGAAAAAGATCTCGTCATTGGTGCCATTACAATTCTATTTTTTGTATTTAATGTTTTTAAGCTGAAAGGCTTAAATAAGCTATCTGTGTTCATATATTTTTGTATTTATAATTCTGTGTTTATAATTTGATTTAGCAGTTTCAATCCTTCTTCGCTGCGTTTATAGTAAGTCCACTGACCTACGCGGGTAGCACAGACCAAATTGGCCCGCTGTAGAATAGAAAGGTATTCGGAGATGGTGCTTTGAGATAAACCAGCCTTGATTTGAATCTGACCAACGCATACACCAACATTTTCGAAATCGGGGTTAAGTTGTTCAGGAAAGTTTGTAGCAGGTTCTTTAAGCCAGTTTAAAATTTGTAATCGGGTTTTGTTCGACAGCGCTTTAAAGATTTCAACATGATCCATGGCACAAATATATATCGACTTTTCCCGATATGTCAATTAAAGCTTTTAAGTTTACAATTTGATGTTCTACAATTTTGGTTTGCTACTCATTTATAAGAAAAGCATCGTTGATGATGATCGTTTAAAGATGAAGAACATACATAGCTGTATAAGTATCTTGGAAGCCGAAAAGTAAGTCAAATTATTATCATTTCGTGATAGTTATAAAAAAAAGATAATGATCATATTTTGATCATAAATAAATAATGTTTAAGATTGTGTCAGATTTTGGAATGAACCAAATCTTAATGAGTAAGATCGAAATTATGAATATGAAAGAAAATTTTAATTTATGGAAGTTAAGTTTGTTGATGAATATCTAGCCATACTTGCACAGAACAAAAGCACTGGGAAGAAAAAGTATCCTGAGGATGTTGAAATTGCATTCAGAAAACGCATCGCCCAGATTAAGCAAGCGAAAGGTACTTCAGATTTAAGAGCAATCAAATCTTTACACTTCGAAAAGCTTAAAGAAAAAAGATATTTAGGTAAGTATTCAATCAGGATAAATATAGCTTACAGGCTTATATTTATAATAAAGAAAGATGAACGTCTTGAAATAATGGAAGTTGAGGAAATCAGTAACCATTATAGCTAATACTATCCGTATAACGGATTAATATACTACTAATCCGCTATGCATTGGGCATAGCGGTTTAACATACTAAGAGATATGAACAATCAGGTCTTTAATTCTAAAGGTGCTGAAATTGAGATTGAAGCTTTCCATCCTGGAGAGTTTTTATTAGAAGAAATTGAAGCAAGGCAAATCTTAAAGAAAGATTTTGCGAAAGCTTTAGAAATTCTTCCTAATAACTTAAGCCAGATTTTTGTTGGCAAAAGAAACATTTCCGCACAACTTGCCATAAAAATTGGCAAAATTTTAGAAACCAGTGCAGAATACTGGTACGGGATGCAGACAGCTTTTGATTTACAAAAGGCTAAATTGGAAGAAAATGAAAAGGAATTTGCATAATATCGCAAGTGACTTTTCTCAAATATTCAATCAAGGTAGCTGTATACGAGTAATGGGTTAGAATATCTTCTAATTGTAGAGGATTATGACTGATGCCAAAAATCCTGTAAAAAAGAACGGGGATAAATCATACCGACCTATCCCCGTCATCTAAATTAACGCTCTCATCTATATAAACAGCCAAAAGGGTGATTTATTATATAGAGGTGAAAATATTTTTATTTTTTTGCAGCAGGCTTTTTTGCAGCAGCTTTGGGCTTCTCCATTTCAGCTGAATCCTTTGCCGTCTCCGCTTTCTTTTTTGCAGGTGCCTTCGTTTTTTTTACTTCAGCAACCGGCTCTTCCGTGGTTTCCTCTTTCTTCTTTGCTGCTTTTGTTTTCTTTACTTCTGCAGCTGGCTCTTCTGTAGCTCCAGCTTTCTTCCTGGCTGGCGCTTTTGTTTTTTTAGGTTCAGCAGTATCTTCTTTTGCCTTAGCCTCTTTTTTCGCTGGTACTTTTGGCTCTTCTGCTTTAGTTTCAGGCACCTTTACTACTTCTTCCTTCACTTCAATAGCTCTAGGAGCATCTGCATTTTGCAGGTAATTGGATAAAACTTGTTTTAAATAGATCTCTGGCTTAGGCATGTTAATGATAGAGCCTGGTTCTTTATCCTGAGATTGTTTGATGTAAGCTGATTTAATCTTCCCCCAATCTTTAGAGTAAAGTCTGATAAACATTTCAACAAATTGCTCATCTGTATATTTTTTAGGCAACCTACCCAGCACTGCCTGAATTTTTTCTTCTTTTTTATGTAATACCGCCATCGATTTTATTTTGTGTAAAGATAGCCTAAAATAATGATTTTCACTTTTACCGTTTTTGCATGCTCCGGAGAGAAGATTTAAAAATTATAGGAAGCTTAATGCGCTATTTTTTCCAGCCTTTTTTCATTTTCTTATAAGCCTTCTTGCTTACTTTGGATTTCTTTTTTGAGCGGGATTTACCCTTCTTTTTCCGGGCATTGATATTATTAACCAGCGAATTTTTTACGCCAAGCTTGTTCTTCTTCGAACTTCCCTTCTTCTTTTTATCTTTCTTCTTGCCACCTTTTTTCTTGGTCACTTTTTTCTTTTTCTCTTTTGCCATAATACTTCAATTTATAATGATAACCATGGTTTATGAAGAAATGTTCGCGAAACTGATAAGCATAAACTTAATTGTTGATCATGAATGTATCGCCAGACCTACATTTGAAAGATAGAGTATATGAACGACTGGTTAGTGTACTTGTAAACCACTTTTGAAATTACCTTTTATATCAGATGCAAAATTTCCGGATGAAGTAAATCACCTTTAAAAAAAGGGTGATTTCACCCGAGGGCACTGAAAAAGTCCACCCATAAAATTGTTTAAAAAAGGGAGTTAGAAACTATGTTTTCTGCTCCCTTTTTTG
>NZ_WKKH01000018.1 GCF_009674725.1 Pedobacter petrophilus
TTTTTGAGTGAAACAAGGCTTGTTTTTGAAGAGATAGCAGCGCTTCTACCTCTAGAAAACATAACGATGTTGCAGTCAAAAAGAAGCATAAACAAATTATTTAGATAAATTTTACACAGACTCAAAATATCGAAAAAAATATTTAATACACTATGGATTTTTAGACTTTACGACCCAAACAACAGCATCATTCCCATTTATTTTTAAAGTAGCGTTCTCTGGTTTTAATCCATACAAGGTGTTACTCAATTCCCATCCTTTTTTAATGGTCATTTCTGTACTTACTGCTTCTGGATTGTAGTTGATGGCAATAATCAATTTTTCATTCTTCGATAAATCATGTTCAGTTACCCCTATTTGTGCATTGTTTTGGTTAATAACTCGTTGACTAATCAAAGGTTCTGCAATAATTTTATACAATTCTCTGTATGAAGGGGCGTTTGCATCCAAAGAACCAACCTCTTCAGCAACATTCATTTCTAAAGGAAAAGTTAAAAGAAAAATCTTTCCTTTTCCGTAGGTTGACATTAAAAAAACAGGATTACCATCTTCTTCCTTTGCAAAAACTTTCGCTTGTTTGCTATCAATAGTGTACTTTCTATCTGCTGAGGTGCTAAAGTTTAAGCTGGAGGACAACAAATTGGTTGAGTTAAAATTTAGTTTCCCTCTTCTAGAAACATTGGTCAATATATTAATTCCCAAGGGGTCATTAATAGTTGGCAAGTATGCATCATCTATTGAAATATATAGCGTTGCACCTTTATTTACTTTCTCTAACAATTTAGACCAATAATCTTTGAACACTGGATCTATCCCTTTAATAGAAGGTAAAAGGTATAATGGAGCATCCTTAAGTTCTTGTCCAGCTTTTTGATAGGTAAAATCGAACCCCGCTTGCTTGGCCAAAATAAAGCTTGCATAAGCCACAGGCCAACTGTCTTGTCCTTCTGTTAAAATACAAACAGCTTCAGTTTTTCGTTGCGGAAGTGTTTCGAAGGGTAATTTACCTAAGAATTCACTAAATTTTTTAAACTCCTTAATTACTGGCTTTGTAGTTCTATCTTCCTTAATCAACCCCAATTCAGCTTCTACTGAGGCATAGTCATAAGGAGGGTAATTAAGTTTTAACTGATCATAAGCGCACCACCAAAAAGTACCGCGACAGTCATAAGCCCAATTCGTAAACAATGCGGTTCTGGCAAATGCCGATTTCTCGTTCTCCCCACCCGTCATTGGACCCATTACACCAGTTTCCTCCAATAATGCAGGCTTCCCTCCAATATCACCATACATTCTTGTTTCTGCTGCGCCATGAAGAATGGTTCTCATGGTATTAATGCCGTCATAACTTGCGTAGGGTGTCCATAAAGAATAAGGGTGGGTTGTCAATACATCAGTGGTAGCTGCTTGGTCAATAATACGCCATGGGGCATTGTTTGCAGCACTTAAACTATGCATACCAGATACAAGGGGCCTTGATGGGTCTATGCTTTTAATAGTGCCTGATAGTAAGGCCGACCAAACATAAGCTTGTTGAAAATTTTTCACTTTTTCCATTACATTGCATTCGTTGCCAAAATCCCAAGCAAGAATAGCTTGATGATTTTTAAACCTACCTACAAATGTTGAAACGAATTTCTGTTGCCAGTATAAAGATTCAGGATCTGTTAAAATATTTTTTCCTTCCAAAGCAGGTGGAACATATAACTGTCCACTCATCCAACCGGTAATTAACCCAACAACTAACTTAAGTTTATATTTACTGGCCAAATCGGCCATGGTTTTAAAGTGTTGCAATTGCTCTTCACTCATTCCATTTAAACCCTCTGGTGTTTGTGGCAAAGGACCATCTTTAAATCCTATGTATTTTTTTTCTCCCTCCCCGGCATATATTTGATGAATAGGTTGAAAATCTGGCCATAATGGAAATACCCTTAGCACTTTGATTCCGTTTTCAGAAAGTTGTTTAAAATCAGCTTCTATTACATCTGGTCTCCAATCACGCCAAGTATGTGTACCTGCGTGTGAAGCCCAGTAGTTTACGCCAATAGAAAAAGAGCCAGGTGTAGTTAAAACATTTGATTGCCCGAAGCATTGATTAAGAAAACCTGCAAACATTAACAGAACAGCAATTGTTATCATTATACTTTGCTTTTGAAATTGTTTCATTTTAATAGGTGTTATTGTATGAATTTGTATGTTGTATGGTTTATTTTTTAGTACATGACAATTTTTAGTATTGATCACATAGGCCACATAGACCCACGTAGTTGGTGTCTATATGCCTCCTATATTAGCTTGATGTAAATTGCATCATGTCTCAATACTCATATCTCAATACTCATATCTACATGGTTAATTTCTGTAGTGTACTTAGGTTTTATTTATAGTTATTAAGATTTTTATTTATTCATGATTTCCCATTTCCCGCTGTAATAGGCCTTATCGAGTTTGTTAATCAGCTTATTGTTGCCCTTTTGCATGTAAAGTTCTCTCATGTCTTTATAGATGTAAAAATTAAGCCAATAAGCATATTCATATTTTTGATGAAGGCTAAGCGGACTTTTGTAAAAGCTATACCAGTGGGTGCTTAGCCCAATTTTTTCTGAAAGGGCGATAGCCTCTTGAGCTCTTTTCCAGTTATTTTCGGTAATTGTTTTAAAAATTTCCTGACCATTTTTTAAAGTAAAAGACTCACTTTCCATTGTTGCTTGTCGATCATCAATACCGAGCTTCGTAAATGAAACGCTATCTTCAAATATCTTATCTCCATCAAGATCATAAAGAATTTTATCAAAAAATCCGTTGTTATCTGTATCCTCATATTTTAATAGCGCAAACTTGTCTGGCTCTGTTTGCATCCTTCCCTTACCTTTCCATCTGTCGTATAATCCGCCATAACCTTGAAACGAATTTGCAAGCTGATCAACTCTCCAAGCGCCCCACTCCGCTCCATTTAAATGAATTTTACCATCAAAGGCTCCTACATAAAGTTTCCCTTTTCCAGAAAAATCGGTATCAAATTCCCCTCTATCACCAATTACATCTGCCTGTGGGTTGTTATCTAAACCACCGTTACTTTTACCCATTTTAAATAGGTCTTTAGGCTCATAAAATTCAACCCTTTCCCACCGGTTACAATCATCATCTTCATCGAAAACCAGGCTGCAATAGTTCCAATCTCCCTTTTTAAAGGTTAAATCCCATGCATTTTCTCGGTTTGGAAAAATCAGTTCATCTAATGCTCTCCAACGTTTATCATAGAATAAAAAATCAGCTTGTTTTCCTATGCCTTTTAAGGTTTTAAATCTATTTATCTGCTTAGAATAATCAAAGCCCTTCCCTTTTAGCAGCAAGCTCATGTCAAAATCAAACTCGTTTCCCGGCCCATTATCATTGTCCAAATCCCAAGTAATACCTACATAATCCATCAATCCATTAAAATGGAGGTCATACTCTTTATTGATGTTGTTAAAAAGTGGGTTTAAATTATCGGCAGGTCGAAAAGTAGGTGTATTTAAAAATCTAATTGCCATTTCTGAAAGATGGTCTCCATCGTTATCATAAAAAAGAAATGGGTTTTCCCATCCAAATTTCAAATCCTCAATCCTAAAACTTGAGGCATGGGTTTTTATAAAAGACGTATTTCCATGATAATCTTCAAAAAAATTGGCTTGGCCATTATGCTCCCAAGCAAGCATAGATATGGCATTCCAATCAATATAATTCATGATCTGATCTTTATCTGTATCTAATACGTACATAATTTCAGAATCAAAATCAAAGGCATTTCTTTTTGTAATAGCTCCATTATTAACAATTACCTGCAAATCGGCTTTACCATCCCCATCTTCATCACACCAATCCATACTAAAATCTAATGGCCCGGCAAAAATTCCATCCTTATTCCTATCTATTAAAAGACAATCACTATCTGTATCACCCTCTACAGCTGTCCATATCATATCATCATCATCATCTATCCAAACTACAGGTATATCTTTATTAACGGTGTAGTATAGTAGGTCAGGGTCTCCATCTTTATCCAAATCAACCATTTTAAGCTTTGATTTTTGAACACTAAAAGGCATTCTCCATGGAATTAGCTGAGTTTTATTATTCCAATAAGTTTGCTTTTGAGAGAATACAGGCGCTGCGTTAAAAGAAATGAGCAACACTAAAATGATGTTAATTTTAAGAATGTTACGCTTTAGAAAAAAATACATGAAACAGCGAATAGATTAGGGGTTAATATGTTGAGATTTAACTTGCGTACAGCAAATTGTTTAAAAACTTAACTAGAGATTATACAATTAACAGGAACGTTTAGAGTACAACGCAATAAAGAGATTTAAACAATTCCTAATTAGATAGGAAACCTTTATTTTAGCATAAATTAAAAGATCCAAATTTAACCGATGTATTCTCGTTTTAGCTATTTCTCGCACTTAATAAAGATTTTTGCTTTTTTAATTATTTGGTTCATTCCTTTATTAGGTTTTTCCCAAATAGATAAAGTGAAGTTCAAATATCTTACACGGGAAGAGGGCTTATCTAGTAGTACGGTTAGCAATGTCTTTCAAGATAGTCAGGGCTACATTTGGCTGGGAACAGAGGATGGATTAAATAGGTTTGATGGGTATAACGTGACGGTTTATAAGAATGAACCTCATAATGAGTCTAGTTTAAGCAGCAACTTTATTAATTATATCTTAGAAGATAAGCAGCACAGAATTTGGGTCGCAACTAGTTATGGTTTAAATCTATATGATAGATACACTGATAGCTTTACACGATACATTCATGACCCTAAAAAAAAAGGGAGCATTAGCAATAATCTTGTGTACACTTTATACCTGGATGTAAATGGTGACGTATGGGTAGGAACAGATTTTGGTTTGAACAAGTATAATGAAAAACAGAATAATTTCATTACTTACCTCCGGAATCCAAATGCGCAGAGAGAATCACTTGAAGACAAAATAAATAGTATAAATGAAGATGAATTTAATAACCTCTATTTAGGGACTGATGGCGCAGGAGTTAAAAAATTTAATAAAAAAACCAAATCGTTCATCAACCAACCTTCTAATTCAGCATTATCAAAATTAGATGGCAGTAGAGTAATTACGATAAAAAAAGATAATCAAAACCACATCTGGTTAGGGACGAACGGAAAAGGACTTTTTGTTTTTGACCCTCAAAAAAATACCATTAAACATTATCAAAATGAGCAATATAATACCAAAAGCTTATCTAATAATGTAATTAGAAGTATAATTTTTGATAATCAGAAAAATGCTTGGATTGGAACTGAAAATGGCGGACTAAATTTAAAGCTTCAGCATTCTGAAATATTTAATCGATTTGAAAATGACCTGAGGCAACCCATGTCTTTCTCTAGTAAAACAGCTTTATGCTTATTAGAAGATTCACAAGGAAATATTTGGGCTGGAACACATCATGGAGGCGTTAATACTTACTCTCCTAAAATAACAAATTTCAAAAATTATACTAAAGGAGTTTGGAACGGTGCACTTGCATATAATGATGTAAAGGCATTTATAGAAACCGATAAAGGAGAAATTTGGGTGGGTAGTGATGGAGGTGGTATTAATGTGTTTAACAGTAAAACTAGCACATTTACTCAAAAGAGATTTTCTACAACCAATAAGAAAACTATTGGTTCTGATGCTATTCTTGATCTCATGAAAGATAAAAATGGCACTATCTGGGTTTGCACCTGGGGTGGTGGACTTAACCGTTATGATGAAGGCAAACAAGAATTCTATCGTTTCCTACACGATACAAATGATAAAACTACGATCAGTTCTAATTACCCTTATGTTATTTGTGAAGATAAAACTGGCCTATTTTGGGTGGGAACGTTTTACGGTGGTTTAAATACTTTTGACCCTAAAACAGGGAAGTTTAAGCGAATTATTTATGCTGCTGATGGAAAATCAAAATTTACTGGCATATATGTAGAAAGTATTCATCAGGATAATGATGGTAATGTTTGGTTTGGCACACTTGACGGAGGTTTGAATTGTTTAACAGCTAATAAGAATTCTTTTGTCCATTATTTTAACAATACCCACCAGGATTTGGCAGATGTAGTGTGGGCAATATATACAGATCATAAAAATAGACTTTGGATTGGTAAAAAAGGCCTTTTCCTTTTTGATCAGAAAAGAAAGAAATTTTCAACCTTTTTTAAACATCCGTATTTAGTTAATGAACAAATCCAATCTATCATTGAGGACAAAAAAGGAAATCTTTGGTTGGGAACCACCAATGGTATCATAGCTTTTAATCCTGATACCAAATATATTAAAAGATATACCCGTGCTGATGGATTGCAAGGCTTAGAATATGGTCAGAATGCTGCCTTTATGTCTAGTAAAGGAGAGTTGTACTTCGGTGGCTTTGAAGGATTTAACACTTTTTATCCAGACAGCATTAAATCTTTTGACTACAGCTACCCTATATGTATCACAGATCTTTCCATCTTTAATAAAAGTATCAATTCAGGAAAAGACAAAACAACAATTGCTAAATATATTAAAGACAATAAAAGTGTAGTGTTAAGTTATGATCAGTCTGTAATTTCATTTGATTATGCTGCCCTTAACTACGTATCACCCAAAAAAACAAATTATGCGTACAAACTAGAGGGCTTTGATAAAACCTGGAATTATGTTGGAGATTTACGTAGAGCGACTTATACCAATTTAGACCCCGGCAAGTATACTTTCTATGTTAAAGCAAGTTCTCCGAAAGGTATTTGGAATACAAAGCCAGCTTTTGTTAACATTGTGATTACCCCTCCTTTTTATTTAACATGGTGGTTTAAAACATTAGGATTTATTTTAATTTCGGTAAGCATATTTGTTATACTCTATTTTAAAAGAAGGCAAGAACTTCGTGTTATCCATGAAGAGAATAAAGAAAAACTTCATCAGGTACAATTGCAGTTTTTCACTAACATCTCTCATGAATTTAGAACTCCTCTTACCCTTATTATGGGCACATTAGAACAGGTTTTTAAAATGAATGAGGATTCCTTATTTATAAGGCATTTCCATACCATTAACCGTAATGCGAACAGGCTTTTACAACTCATTAGTGAATTAATGGATTTCAGAAAGGCCGAATCGGGGGCTTTAAAACTAAGAGTAATGCCAGGTAACTTTTCTGCTTTTATGAGAGAAATTGCCGATGACTTTAAAGATCAAGCTATTTTACATGACATAGATTTTAAACTTGACCAGGAAAAAGAATTTTCGAAATTATGGTATGATCGTCAGGTATTGGAAAAAACCATTTTGAACATCTTAAATAATGCATTTAAATACACGCCTGATAAAGGTAAAATTCACATCCAGTTAACAACAAACATCAAAGACTTTATTCCAAATTATGAAGCAAATGTGAAAATGGAGAATACATACGTTGGTAGAGATTATTTATACCTCATCATCTCTGATTCAGGTATGGGAATTTCTAAAAACTCTCTCCAGCATTTATTTGAACCCTATTTTAGAGTTTCAGCTATACACGTAGGCACTGGAATAGGATTAGCTTTTGTAAAGAGTTTAATATTTCTTCATAAAGGAAGTATTCATGTTTATAGTGAAATTAATAAAGGTACTCAAATTGTAATTTCTATACCTTGCAATGAAAAAGATTACAATATAGATGAGCTTTGGACTTATCAAAACAACGATATTGGGGTGCAGATAGAAAGTATTCATTTAAAGCCCAATTTAGAACATCTGTATAAATTCACGCAACAAGTTGAACCCTTAAAAGCAGCGAATAAAACCAAATCCTGCATTTTGTTTGTGGATGATAATGATGAACTGCGTGATTTCTTTAGAGGAGTACTCGAGAAAGACTATTATGTTATTGTTGCAAAAGATGGTAATGAGGGAATTAAGAAAGCTAAAGAAGCATCACCTGCGTTAATTATTAGTGATGTGATGATGCCCGTAATGGATGGTATTGAATTTTGCCGTTTTATTAAAGATGATTTTGAAACCAGGCATATCCCCTTCATTCTATTAACAGCTAAAGACGCCCTTGAGTCTCGTTTACAAGGTGTAAAATCTGGTGCTGATTATTATTTCAGCAAACCAGTGAGCACAGAATTATTATTAGAAACTATTAAAAACCAGTTTAATCAACAACAAAAAATTAAAGAACGTTACTTAAAAGATTACCAAGTTGAAGTGAGAGATTTAGTACATTCTGCAAAAGATAAAGACTTTATGGATCAACTTTTGAGTATTATCGAAGAGAAGTTAGAAGAATCAGAATTGAACATTGATTATGTGAGTAAGAAAATTGGCGTGAGTAAAAGTAAACTCTATAAAAAAATCAAAGACATTACCGGCCAAAGCAGCAATGAATTCATTAGAACCATTAGGTTAAAAAAATCTATGGAGATCATGACGAATGAAGACGTTTCTATAACAGAGGTGATGTATCGCGTAGGTATTTCTTCTCACTCTTATTTTACCACAGCATTTAAGAAAGAGTTTGGAATGACTCCTTCAAAATTTCAACAGCAACTAGATAGAAAAATATAGTGATTTTAGCGCTATTGAAACCTCAACAATCAGGGCAGACTCATTAAAATTAAACGCAGAGAGCGCCAAGTTTTTCGCAAAGAGCGCTGAGCTTTATAATTCTCCTTTCCTCCGTGTTTAATAAATTAATCCATTGTCCATGAACTGCGGGTTATGCATCATGCTATCGGGCCTAGCATGTATTTGTAGAAAAAAACGACTAAACTGGCCAATCAGCGAACCCGCTTCTCGGTTGAAAATGATTTTAGCCCTTGGGATAAAGATTCGATCAATGGCCTAAAAAAATCATTTCCCGGACAGTAGTCGAATTTTTTCACAAATTCATGCAAGTCCTTGATTTTTGTTTCTTTTCATCAAGGAAAAGAAAAGCGCAGCCCGCGAAGGGCAAAATCAAAGTACAGCATCTAGAGTTAGACCACTTTCTGCTTCGTAGCGTGATAACTACGCGCTATAACCCTTTAAACTGTGTAATTCTCCTTTGCTAATTGTTTAATTTTAATGCGTCTGCCCTCTCATCTCGATAATAAAATTCCTTTTAAATAAAAAAACAGGTTACCATGAACCTATTTTTTTATTTATTTCTTAATTCTGATCATCAAGGATTTAATCTTCTGTTATTTATTCATTTCAATTATTTTATTAAACACATTTAAGTTCTTATCTCCTGGCTGGCCACCTCCTACAGCAATTTCAAACTTACCTGGATTGATCACCGCATCGCCATTCTCCATAATCACTGAAAAATCTGAGGGTTTGAGCTTAAAAATAACAGTTTTCTTTTCCCCTTTCCCTAAATGAACTTTCTTAAAAGCTTTTAATGAAATTAGTGGGGCAGGAACTTTTGAATCCAAATGCTTCAAGTATACCTGAACTACTTCATCACCCTCCAAATTTCCATTATTTTTAACCTCTACACTTAAATTAACTTCATCGTTTAAGTTAAAAGAATTTTTAATTTCAAATTTATCATAAGAGAATTTGGTGTAACTTAATCCGTAACCAAATTCATAAACTGGTTCTCCTTTAAAATATTTGTAGGTTCTGCCTTCCATATTGTAATTATCGAATGCAGGTAAATCATCTACTGAAGCATAAAATGTAACAGGTAGTCTTCCTGATGGATTATAATCACCAAAAATCACATCTGCAATTGCCTCACCTCCTTTTTGCCCTCCGTACCATGCCTCTACAATAGCGGGCAGGTTTTCATTTTCCCATTTCAAGCCTAATGCACCACCGTTTAACAGTACCAACACCACAGGTTTCCCTAAAGCTTTAATCTCCTTTAATAAGTCTTGCTGTACCTTAGGTAATCCTATTTTTGTTCGGTCTCCACCCTCAAAACCATCTAACTTTACGTTCATCTCTTCCCCTTCTAATCTTGGCGAAAGCCCTAGGCACATAATTACAACATCAGCCTGTTTGGCAATTCTTATGGCCTCTGCTTTTAGGTTTTGATTAGGAAGGTTCCACGATAACTTTAGTTGTGCATTTGGGCCACGGCTAATGTATTTAACATCAATTTTATGTAATTCGCCCTTTTTTAAGTTTAAACTAGCAGAATTATATCCTGGGCTATAAATACTTGAAAAGAAGAACTGCCGCTTTCCATCTATCATAAATTCATACTGTTCACTTCCAAACATATTAAAGTTAATTACTCCTGTCTCTGGAACTCTAACATAACCTGACCATGAAACTGCAAATTTCTCCACATCCATGCTTTTAATTGGCGGATTGTCCATCCAATTAAAATTTATTTCTTTATCAACTCGGTTAAAAATAGGTTTCCCCTTGAAACTACTATCACCATAATAAGCTGCAAACAAACCTTTTTTAAGTCCTTGTTTGTCCTGATAAAAAAACTGAGCAGGAATAATATCCAATGATGGAGCACCTTCAGCATGTGAAGAACCTTTTGCATAAAGAATTTTTGCGCCACGCATCTTCCTTTTTATTCCTTCTAACGGAGTAATGATTTCTGATGGAAATCCATTATAATTAGCTAGCATCACTTCTTCATCATTGGCATTTGGACCAATAACTGCTATGGTTTTAAGACTTTTATTTAAAGGAAGTAAATTATTGCTGTTTTTTAGTAAAACAATAGATTTTCTTGCTGCATCTAAAGTCAGTTTTTGATGACCTTCACTCTCTACTACGCTATAAGGGATATTTCCATAAGGATTATCTGTTGCTTTATCAAACATCCCTAACTTAAACCTGGCGGTAAACAAGCGTTTTATGGCAACATCAAGTTCGGCTTCTGTTACCAGCTTCTTTTCAATTGCTTTATCAAGGGCACTAAAAATATCTCCACATTCTAAATCTACTCCTGCTTTTATGGCTAGCGCAGCTGCCTCTTCTGCAGTGGGTACTATTTGATGTGTTCCCTTTTTAAAAAAATCATCTACAGCACCACAATCTGTTACTATAAAACCATTAAAACCCCATCTTTTACGTAAAATATCCACTAGGAGGTAGGAACTTCCACAGCATGGCTCTCCCCTAAAGCTATTGTAGGCACACATCAAAGAATAAACTCCAGCATCCTGGATGGCCATTTTAAAAGCTGGCGTATAAGTTTCAAAAAAATCACGGTCACTTACCTCCGCATTAAAATTATGACGAGATTGCTCGGGCCCGCTGTGTACGGCAAAGTGCTTAACGGTAGCTATGGTTTTAAAATAATTAGGGTTATTTCCTTGTAAACCTCTGATAAATGAAGTCGCTATAGTTCCTGTTAAGTATGGATCTTCACCATAGGTTTCCATTCCTCTTCCCCATCTTGGATCACGAAAGATATTGATATTGGGCGTCCAAAAATTTAACCCCTGATACATTCCTCTTTTATCTCTAGACGAGAAGTAATCATACTTTGCTCTAGCTTCATCAGCAATGGCAGATGATACTTTCTCTATAAAAGAAGGCTCCCATGTTGCAGCCAAGCCAATAGCTTGTGGAAAAACAGTAGCTCTACCAGCCCTGGCAACCCCATGTAAACATTCATTCCACCAGTTGTATGCAGGTATGTCTAAATCCTTTGTTTTAATCGGGGTACCTTTATATTGTAGCAACTTTATTTTTTGATCAAGCGTAAGTTTAGAAACGAGATCATTTACTCTTTCTTCAGTTGATAATTTTGAATTTTTATAGATTTGCATTTTTTGTGCAAATGATAGTTGTGTCAGGAATGATTGACTTACAAAAAGAACAAATAGTAGGATGTTTCTTTTAAACATGAAATAAGTAGTTAATTTTAATGATATTTAAATACTATACATTCTAGCGAAGGATACGGAGTACTGATAACTTTAAAATTATAAGAAAATATAATTAAAATTATCCCCTGTTATGATAGCGCTAAGCTTCATTAACTAGTTGTTCTAATAATAAAATAGTTAGTAAAAAGGATCTTTCTTGTTACCGCTATGGTGTATGCATTCTTCGGTCGCCGTGCTACACAGCTAGGCCTTTCATTGGGGTATGTTAAGCCTTTTATTGGACTTTAGTCCTACAGAGTCCTAGCATACTCCTAGAATAGTCCTAGCTGTTATCCAGATGGCTTAGCAGGTGTCTTATCCTAAACTATTAAGCCATAATGTTAAGCAATGATATTAAACAATGATAAGGAAAGAAATTATACTTAGGCAGTCCCTAGGGTCCCCGAACTTTAGGGTAACATTTACCCCACGACCTCCAAAGGGCTCCTTTTAATGATTATTTTTAATTTCGAATTTCCCCACAACATTTGGCATTGACCCGAAAAGATCAGAATTAACGAATTAACCTTTAAAAAAGTGATTGTTAGTTTAAAGATTGGATGAGTGTATGGCAATTAGAGGGTTTGTTGTTGCCGAAGGACTTATGCTCCGAATGAATCCTGCTTGCTGATTTCAAAAATCTCATTTAAGTGCTCAGCCATTGCTTTTCCTGCTGCATCTGCATTGCCCGCCTTAATTGAATTAAATATTTTTTTGTGCTCTGCTATAGAAGTTTGTCCTCTATCTTCTTTACAGATTTTCTTCTCCACAATATTTTTAATCAAATCTGGAATTAGGATTAAGATCATCGAATCAAAAACAGCATTTTTAGTGGCACTTGCAATCTTGATATGAAACAGCATATCTTCATCAACTGCACTTTGGCCTTTCAAGGTTTTTTCTTCAAAATCAGCAAGTATTTGTGCTAGCGAATCTAAATCTTGCTGTGTTCTTCTCATCGCAGCTAACTTTGCAGCATTGATTTCCAGGTAATACCTCGCCTCTATTAAGGAAGCAAAACTTTGAGTATTGAAGTTAATAATATCTGTAAAAATACTGTCAATAATTTTTAAGCTAAGACCAGAAACAGTTGTTCCGCTTTGTGGTAAGGTTTTGAGCATGCCATAAAATTCAAGTTTCATAATGGCTTGTCGTACATAGCTTCTTCCAATACCAAATTTCTCAGCTAAAATCCGCTCAGCAGGCAAGCGATCTCCAGGCTTTAATATCCCAGAAGAGATCATTTCTTTCAGTCGCTTGATAATGACGTCAACTGGTGATTCGAGTTTGATGGTACTGAAGTTTTCTAAGATATCACTCATTGTTAATTTGAAAATCCAATTTTTGGTTCTCCAAACTTAAAAATAAAAATTATGATAACAGATTTTCACCTTGTTTTTTTTATTTAAAATTAACACACTATTTTCCAAATGATTATAACAAACTTACTTCTCCTAAAATATGCTGAAAAAAAGTAAAATTTGGATATTTAAATAATCAGATTACTTTTGGTATACCAATTTTTGGTTTAAAAACAATAATTCTTAAACCTTAGAGCCTGTTTAAATTTATGTTGTAAAAATGTTTATTACATGTTTTTGAGTGAAACAAGGCTTGTTTTTGAAGAGATAGCAGCGCTTCTACCTCTAGAAAACATAACGATGTTGCAGTCAAAAAAAAGCATAAACAAATTATTAGATAAATTTTAAACAGACTCTAAATCTGTATAAAATGAATCTTGAACTTATAACACCTTCTGCCTAATGCCAAAACAGATTTTATTATTCCTAGCTAGTTATTTTGTATTCTGGTTGACAGTTTTGTCTTCATCCGCACAAAAAAAAAATGAATATCTCAGTAAGAGTTCTTCAAATCAATTTTATGCCATTCTCCGTAATGACACCTTGAGAATTGGCAATTCGACCATTGAGAGGGTATTTTTATGGAATGGAGGGAATCTAAAAACATGCGAATTCAATGATAAAAAAAATAACCAGCCTTGGAAAAGCGCAGGTTTAACCCCCGACTTATACATCCCCAATTCTGCCAATAAATCAAAAAATGGAAAATACCTACAAAGGAAAGTGCCTTCTAATGGGATACACCCAGCATATTTTGAAGCAGAAGTTTCTTTGGATATAGATTCCATGAGTCTAAAACGGGTGTTTAGACTATATGCCGATTGCCCTGTTATTGCTTGCGATACCTACCTTAAAGGTGTTGCGAGAGGGAAATGGTCAAAATCAAATACTAATGTTGCCGATTTAAAGAATATCGAAAACATCAATCATGCGGAAGCCGATAATGACCCGCCCATACTAGACCAACTTAATTTATCTGGAAAGCATTGGGCACTAGAGGTGGTCGACTTTTTAGACGTTACCGACCGCAACAATACTCTTGTAAAACCCTATAAAGGATTATCATACAAATCAGAAATTTACAAGGGCAATATTTTGTTCGCCGATAACAAGGAAGCAGGCAAAGGGCTTTTCATTTTAAAAGAAGCACCTTGTTCCAATATCCAGTTGGCATACCCAGGTGGAGATTTCATCACAAATTTCGGGCAGTTTAAAGTAATAGGATTAGGCATAGAGCCTAGTGATTTATCATTACAAGAATGGACCAAAACCTACAGTTGCGCAATAGGTTTGTATGCTGGTAATGGTGCAAATAAATATACCAACCTGCACGAATATCAAAAGCTGAAACGATTAAACAAAGCAGCAGAAGATAATATGGTGATGATGAACACTTGGGGAGACCGTGGGCGGGATACTAAAGTGAACGAGGCTTTTTGCTTAAAAGAAATACTAGCAGCGGCACGATTGGGGGCTACCCATTTTCAGATTGATGATGGCTGGCAAACTGGACGCAGCGCCAACTCGGCATTCTGGGGTGGTTCATTCAAAAATATCTGGAGCAATCCCGATTATTGGAAACCAGATGTAAAAAAATATCCCCATGGACTAAAACCCCTTGTAGATGCTGGACGCAAATCAGGCGTTAAAATATGCCTCTGGTTTAACCCGAGCATTCAAAATAATTTTGCCGACTGGGAGAAAGATGCCGAAGCTCTGCTTAATATTTATAAAAATGATGGCATAAAAGTATTTAAAATTGATGGGGTAAACATCCCTAATAAAACCGCTGAGAACAACTTACGCAAGTTGTTTGATAAAGTGGTAGCTGAGTCAAACGGCGCTATATCTTTTAACCTCGACGTAACTGCTGGTCGCCGCGGAGGCTATTTCTATTTTAACGAATATGGAAATATCTTTCTAGAAAACCGATATACCGACTGGCAGAATTATTATCCCTACTGGACGCTTAGAAACCTTTGGATGCTTTCTAAATATACTCCAACCCAAAAAATACAGGTAGAATTTTTAAATAAATGGCGCAATCAGGATAAATATGGCAACGATAAGTTTTCACCGTCAAATTATTCATTCAATTATCTTTTTGCCATCACCATGGCTGGGCAACCCCTTGCCTGGATGGAAGGAACAGGTTTACCTGAAGAAGCGTTTGAGACTGCTAACACGATTAAAAAATACAAGGAGATTCAGGCTGATTTTCATCAGGGAACAGTTTTGCCGATTGGTGATGAACCATCTGGACAAGCGTGGACTGGATTTCAATCTATAAACAATAAAAGTGGATACCTTTTGGTTTTCCGCGAAGACCATCCTGATCAAGAAAACAAGGTTGCTGTATTTTTGCCCCCCACTACCGTTATACAATGTAAAAACATCTTCACAAATGAACCGGTTAAAAAATTCATGGTAGATAAAGAAGGCAAAATCTCATTTAACCTAACAGCTAAAAACAGTTTTATAATGTACCAATACCAGGTGATTAAAAACAAATAATTGTAATGAAGAAACTACTATTTAATTGCGCAAGCCTTGGTAACCAGAAAAAACAGCACCAGCGTAATATACTAAGCTAATGATATTTAACATGATAAAACGCCTGACCCATTCTTGTACACTTTCTTTGCGATTGTATCGCTTACCTTACTTTTAAACCCAGTATATGCACAAGAAATCTATATAAAAGTTAATGCCAGAAATTTTGCCAGAAACCATTCCATTGTTGAGGTAAACTTACCGAAAAACCTGGCATCCCTTTCGTATAAATTAGTGAATGAAGTAACTAAACATGATGCCGTAGTACAGCAAAATGCAGGCGGAAAGCTTTTATTTATACTGCCCGACGCGCTAAGCCCTAAAGGTCCGCCAGCTTCGTATGTTTCGGCGTATTGCTTAATAGATGGCGGTATTGCATCACTTACCGTGTTTGGTTTCCCTTCCAATTTAAATTATCCGCAACCTATCAGAGTTCCCTTGTTATGCCTTACTGGTGTTTTGCACCAGTCGCTAATGTGCCTTTTTTCATCGAACCCGGTGGCACTTATACTTCAAGCTACCGATATTTAATTCGCGATGGAGAACCAGATAAAGGCCTATTAGCGCAAATGAACAATGACATCATGTATCCTGTAAAGGCAAGCTTAGTTTATAAGTAGAGGGCAAACTTCCCCCCCTATTTACCAACCTTCAAATTGCCTTTTTTGCCATCCAAACCTTTACGAATACTTTACCAGATTTCAAGTTTACAAAAGGGCCAGCATGTATATTACCATCTGAACGTTTGTTTCCAAAGTAATCTGTATCCATTATCAGAGCTGTACCATCTGGATTTTCAAAAGCTGCTTTAGGTATTTTGGCCTTACCCAATAATTCAGTAGTAATCAATTGCACTTTTTGTTCAAAATAGGCTTTATCAGTTGTAAAATGTAAAAATGTATCTCCACCTTCCACTATCACTTTAATTTCTGGGTTAGCCGTACTGGTTGCAAAATTCTCATCTTTATTAGATGGCTTAGCCTGTTTATAGTAGATATTGCCTTTTATCCATACTGGAAGTTTAGCATTGTTGTAGCCCTCTATGCCGTATTTAGCTTCAGGGTTACTACCGCCAATAATAATATTGTTGTAAACCCTATCATCCCCACCAAAAATGGTTGTAAGTCCTTTCATAGCTACAGAATGAGGTAAAAAATAAGGTGTAAAGCGGTTAAGGTCATTTCTTACCAGTACTTCCCCTGCAATAAGATTATGCAAATAGGCTCCTCCTTCTGATTGATTTTGAATAGCCACAGGCGATAAAAAAATATTGTTGTCGATTACAAATGGTCCATGGTTTACTTCTATATACAAATCTTGCTGGTCATTATTATAAAACAGATTGCTACTCACCCTTGTTCCCTGCGTCATCCAATCTAGCCACATTCCTCTGCCACAGTTGTGAATGTTGTTTTTTCTGATGGTTGCATCAATCGGTGCATGAAATTTTATTCCTCCAATTTCCCAACCTTCAAATTGTCTTTTTTGCCAGATGTTATAAATATGGTTATTTTCAATAATACTGAAAGCTGCACCCATACTACCGCAAATACCAGTTTGTTCGCAATTAAAAATCTGATTGTTTCTTACAATGTGCGAACCAATAGTTTCCTTAGTCCAGTTGTTTCTTAATGCATTAAAAACCACCTCAATGTAATGGATATTACCGTCGCGATTAACATTTCCTTGGTCTGCTCCCCAAACATTATGTCCAGTAGTGCGATCTTTACCGAGGGTAATACCATTACATTTAGAATCACTGATGATGTTATTCTCAATAATCCAGCCTTTGTTCCAGTTTGTGGCTATCATACCAATCTGTTCTGCAGTTGGAGCTGCCCACTGGGTGGCTGCCTGACTAATAGTAAAGCCAGAAATGGTTATAAAATTAATCCCAGGTTTGTCAGGATAGAATACCGTTCTTCTGGCACTGATCTCAATTAATTCTGTATTGGGATTTGCCTGTTGAAAGTTTGCCCAGATAGTTGTGCTTTGTTCATCGCTTTGGCAATACCAAGTATAGGTTGCACCGATGGGATCTATATTATTTTTATCGGCAACTGGCCTAAGTACTTTATCAAGTGTTTCTTTTTCGTAAAGTGATTTGCCATTTAAAAATACTTCACCGGTATGGTGCACCCTTCCTTTGTTTAAAAACCAATCACCATCTATAAAATCTTTGTATGGATTGTAATCGCCAAAAAACGAATTAGGAATGGTTACTTTCCATATATTCTTCTCTTTTTTCCAATCAGATATTGCTTCGGAACCCTTAATCTGCACTTTTTCGCCCATTGCAGCACGATAAATAATTCGTTTTGTATTGCTTTCGCCTCCTCGCAAGGGATTAACCCATTCCCGGTAGGTACCAGCATGAACTGTAATAGTATCTCCAGGGTAAGCTTTTCTTACTGCTGCAGCTATCGTTTTAAAAGGACTTGCAGCTGTACCGCTATTGGCATCGTTTCCTTTTTTTGTAACATGATATTCAGTGCAAAAGCCCTTTGTAGCAAAAATTAGTACTAAAATTGAAAAACATACGGTCAGCTTGTTCATAATTAATTAATTTTAAGATGATTACCTTTATAAACTGGTTTTAATTTTTAATACTTCAGGCCTCAAATAGGGTTTATTTAAGTCGACAATAGGCCGGTAAGCATAAGGATCTGCACCTGCCACCATCATGATATCTCTTAAATCTTCTGTTAAAGGAAATTTTCCGTCTTGATCCCATGGCAACATACTTTCGGCACTCATGTAATGATTAACAAGAGCTGTCCTAAAATTATCATCCGTTTTGTTACGGAGAGAGCTGTGCAAAAGATACCCGTTAAAAAATACCACATCACCTTTTTTTGCTGCTAAAGGGATGATATCTTCTGAGGGATAACTGGATACATCAATGGTATCTACATCTGCGTATTCATTACTAGAATTTTCGGCCCTTGGCATAATGTAGCCGGGTTTTTGACTTTGCGGAATAACCCACAAACATCCATTTTGCACACTTGCATCGTCAATAGCTATCCAAACTCCTATCAGAGATTTATCTCGGGTGGGAATATAAAATTCGTCTTGATGCCAAGACTGCCCAGCTTTTCCAGGTCCTTTTACAAACAACATAGACTGCATGCACTTTACATTTGGGCTCACTATTTTAGTTAAAACATCTATAACAGCCTTGTGCGAGAGATAATTTTTTATCACCGGGGAAATTTTATGGGGAAAATGGATAGCCACATATTTCTTTAAAATGTCTGCGTCACTTTCATTTTCGCCCACGGGAAGCATGCCGTCTACCTGTCCGTAATCGCCCTTAAAAATTTTTGCGGTGTCGTTCTTAAGTTCTTCTACTTCTATAGGCGAAAATAAACCTTTTGCAACGAGGAAGCCGTAATTCTGATAAAAGCGAATATTCTCTTCGGTAATATTTCTGTGCTGTATAAACTGATCTTGATTGGTCATAATATTATTGTTCTTTGCGTACAGTGGGTTATGTTAACGTCCCGATAGCTACGGGGAGAAACGGTATCCTTTTTGGCTTTTGGGGGTCAAAAAGATACCGTGGAAAGCGTGTTAAACCGAGGTTTTGCCGAGCTCATTGATACCAATAACAATGGAAATTTATCAATAAACGCCCAAATTTCATCAATCATCTGACTTGCCTATTAATTGGGTTTCGAGTTCTTCGAGTGTTTTTCCTTTAGTTTCTGGGATACTAGTTTTTATATAAAAGAAGTAGATTATGCAAAATAGAGCGAACAGTGAAAGTGTTACCGAGGTTCCTAAGTGTTTATTTAAAATGGGAAAGGAAAAACTTGCCGCAAAATCTGCTAGCCATAAAACCAATGTAGCAAAAGAAAGTGCCAGCCCGCGAATACGGTTAGGGAAAATTTCTGAAAGAATAACCCAGGTAACGGCGCCTAAACTGGCAGAAAAACCAGCTATATAGACCAATAAAAATATAAGCACTAAGTAGTACTGATAAAAATTGAGGTAGAAACAAGCGGCTACTGCCAAGAGTGAAAGCGCCATAACGGCACAGCCGGTAAGCAGTAATTTTTTACGACCAGCTTTATCTACCAGCCATATAGCTACCAAAGTAAATACCAGCATGGTAACACCGATAGCGATGGTTTGCATAGAAGCGATGGATGCACTTACACCTGTGTTTTTGAAAATCTCAGGGGCGTAATATAAGATAGCATTAATGCCTGTTATTTGTTGAAATATGGCAATCAATACGCCCATAATAAGCACTTTGCTGTACTTTGCGTGAAACAGATCTTTTAAATTACCTGCAATCTCACGGCTAAAACTGCTGCTAATGGTTAGTATTTCTGCTTCGGCATAAGCTTTGCCCCCAGTTTTTGAAAGTATGGTATATGCTTTGTCCTTTTTGTTATTTTGAACAAGCCAACGGGGAGTTTCGGGTACTAAGAACAGTGCAACAAAAAATAGTACAGCCGGAATGGCTTGTGATGCAAACATCCATCGCCAACTATTTTCGCCTAGATCTGCTAAGGTATAATTTACCACATAAGCAAGTAAAATACCCAAAACTATTGCCAATTGATATAGGGAAACCATTCTACCCCGAAACAAAGCAGGCACTGTTTCGGCAATATACATGGGTACAGCCATGGCAGCTGCGCCTACTGCTATGCCGCCCGCAATTCTGAAGATGATAAACTCTATTAACGAATTGGCAAATGCAACGCCGATACCTGTAGCTGCAAATAAAAAGGCACAGAAAAACAGGGCTGTTCTCCTCCCAAGCGCATCGGCCAGTTTCCCAGCCATCAATGCCCCTAAGCCACAACCAATTAATATAGAACTTACTGCCCAGCCTAGCATCAATTCATCTAACTGAAAAAAGCCTTTTATAAATGGGATGGTGCCGGATATAATGGCGGTATCAAAACCAAACAAAACACCACCTAAAGCTGATATGGAACTTATCATTACCACGTAAAGCTGATTGAATGGATAAGAGGCGTTAGTGTTGCTTTGAGAAAAGGTACTCGCTGTATTGGCCATATTATCTTGTTATATTAATTTTTAAGCTTGATAGTTATTGTTTTACCGTTGCTTGTTAAAATTGCTTGTTGCTCTGTTTGTCTCGATCCGCTTTTTACGGTAATGCTGTAATTGCCGTTAAATGCTTTTACATTATAAATCCCTTTGCTGTTTGTACGTCCATCTGTATTTGTTGCCCATGTTTTACTAACCAGGTTTGTGAATACTTGTCCGTTAGGTTTTAACCGCCAATCTTTATCCCATAATGCTGCTGCAGGAATCCAATGTTGTTTTTCCCAAAAGCCCCATTGCGTTACTCCTGTTACAGAGGGGTTACTAAATACAGCGGTTAAAAAATCGCGGGTATAATTCATTTTAAAATCATCATCATCGCTGGTTATATCAAATTCGCTAATTTGTATGGGAAGCCCCAATTCGGCAAAACGATTTAAACGGGCTATTACATAATCAATTGAAGGTGGAGTTCCCCCAATATGGCCTTGTTCGCCAATGGCATCTACGGGTGTTTTCTTTTCCTTTAAAAACCGTACAGTTTTGTAAAAAGACTCACTAGCTTCTTCATCATGAAACATGGTATAGTCGTTTACCAATAACGTTACACCCGGAGCACCTTTTCTTGCGGCTTTAAACCAATCGATCATTACATCACGCCCCAATAAATCAATGATATCATGATGTGCATACGGCTCGTTAAGTACATGCCATTCGGAGAATTGGCCCTTCATTTCGCTGGTTTGCACATTAATATTATCGATAGCTGCTTTACGAAGTGCAGCAGTATCATTTTTAATGTCGGCTAACCACGTTGGTGAGTGTTGCCACGATGGCCATATCATTACTGTACCCTGGGTGGTTATATTGTTTGCCCGCAGGTAGCGCACAGCGTCTTTAGTTTTATTATGGTCATATCGCGGCCAGTATTTCCACTTCAATTCATTTTCGAACACTACCTGATTGAAGTATCGGAACAACGTCTCGTGATATTTTTTTAAACCGGGGTTAAGTGTATCTAAAAGGGTTTTTGAATTTGCTGCTGTTCCCCAAACAAAATTCAGTCTTTTCATTTTTACAGCTACGGTTGCACCGGGCACGGGCTTACCGTTTTTATCAATTACCTTTACCGTCAAACTTCCTTTTCTGTATTTTTCTATGCGCTCTGCAGCAGCTTTTCGCCAGGGAGCATCGGGTTTATCTCCATCATAATGAACTACACTACGCGGAAGCTCGGTAATTTGAACCGTTTGTTTGTAATTTCTTAAATCTAGATCTGCAATTTCAAAAACCTGAGCCATATTGCCACAATATATTGTCAGCGATAAATCTCCCTTACTAACGTCTCTTGAGGCAAGGATTGGCACTTTTATAGTTGTCCATTGCTGACCGCATGATATACCGCGTTCAAATAAGGGCGGCCATTCTATTTTGCCATTTATTGTGCGATCGAGTTTTACTTCTATAAAAGCTTCGCCTGTTTCCCTTTTGCTTTTTAGGGTACGCATTTTAAACCCTAACCAAAGTACATCTCCATTTTTAATTTCAGCATTAATAACCGATTTGAGAATAATCACTGTAGGTTTTTGCTCAATAGCACCCACCCTTAAAACAGATTTAAATGATTGGCCCTCAACGGCAGTTAATTCTACATTTTGAGATGTATTAAACGACTTAATACCATCAGGCAATAACACATCTCCATTTTTAGTTTGAGCCCATGAAGAGTGTGTTAAGGTAAGTAGTGCAATTATGCTAATTAGCGTTTTTGTATTATTTAAGGTAATTCTCCCTGTTATCATGTTAATTTTTTTTGATACCCTATTTTAATTGTTTGGATAGCGTTGCTTAAGTAAATTCATCATGTACACATTAATATCCCATTGATTAGCTATCGGCATTGCTGTATAAGGAATTGCTGGCATGTAAGGAAATGGGCCAAATTCAGGCGAAATGCTGAGTAAATCTGCACCCTCACTCCTTCTGTATTTTACAATTGCATCCCACCAATTTAAGTGTGTTTGCAACTCGGTTGTCCATTGTGGTGATCGGGGATCTGAAACTTGTGCCGACTGGCTGTATCCAACCCTGGCATGAATATGTACGGCACGGCTTATGGCCAATTCTATAGCGTCGTTATGATCTTCCAACAAACTTTCCGATACGTTGCACCAATGCGAAAAATCGGCGGTAATTACTATTTCGGGATTGGCTATAAGCAATTCTTTTGCAATACGCACTGCAAATAAAGCCTTGTTACGGTGGGTTTCGTGAGCAATGGTAATTCCGGTTTCGTTTGATATTACCTCAGCCATTTCAAAAAGCTGCCGGTTTTGTTCTGCAGTATAATAGTCTTTACCTGTTTGTGAATCTATTAATACTGGATTTAAACTGGCAAGTTTGTATAGGTACTTTTTAAAGCTTTCGGAATGTTGTGTAAAATCTTTTTCAAACGATTGATAATACTGACCCACCAAAAGCAAATCGTGCTGCTTTAGGGCATCGCCCATCTGTATTTTTTCTATTTCATTAATCGGCATCCCCGCTTCTACACCATCGTACCCAGCGTTTTTTACCATCGAGCAGAATTCATTCCAAGAGATTTGTTCAGCTCCCCAGCGGGGACAGAAGTATTTAATTTTCATTTTCTGCTATTTATTTTTTTGGTAATGATGCTATCGTTATCTGGTCATCTCATCAGCTGCTACCATGATAATTCCTGGCACAAAACCCACAAAACGTTCGTCCATTTTATTAACCTGCTTTTGTTCGGCTGGCACAGCCCAGCCTGTATAGGCATTGTGAATATTACCATTTTCGCCTACGCTTTTTTGTATAAATAACCATGCTTTGGCGAACATATCATCGTATTCATTAGGAATCCATCCCTTACGCACACCTTCTTTTAATGCAGATAAAACCATTGAAATACTGGTTACTTCTTCAGGTGTTGAAGGGTCATCAACAAGAACGTGTAACCCTCCATTTTTGCTCTGATACTGTTTTATACCATCTGCAATAATTTTCATGCTAGCAGCAATCGTTTTAAATTTGGGATGGCTCTTGGGAAGATAACGCAGTAAACCAGCAATAGCCCACAATAACCAGCCTTGCGAACGGCACCAATAAGTTGTTGCATTTTCGCCGTTAAACAAACCTGTCCTTACTAATTTTTTATCTTTATCTAAAAAATGTTTTATCCCTGCTTCTAGCTGAAAAAGAGATTGTTTCCAATAAATATCGGCCACTTTAGGGTCGGTAGATAGTGTAGCCGCAATGGCCGTTGTACGTGTAGCCCAATAAGCCGAATCGGGTATGGTAAACTTCATATAGTCAAAGTCATCGTGCGCAAGCATACCAAACCTGTCTCTACCCACATAATGCAAAACCGCATCTGCAACATCAAAACACACTCTTTTTGCGGTAGGATCTTTAGTTATTTTATATAGCTCATGCACTGGAAACGAAACACCTAGGTTAGCCGAATAGATAACAAATGTTAGAGGTCCATCACGCAAGATCCTTGCTTTTGGCCCTTCGTATTGTTTAAAATACTCAGCATCAGTTAATTTTCCGTCATTTTCTACGTGATATTTAAACCATTTATCCGCAAAAACAAATCCTTCTTTAAATCCCCGATTTGCAAAACGAAGCAGACCCTCTACTTGTATAGAGCCAAACCAATCCGTATTTACCACACTAAATTCCTGCTTTAAAACATTTTGTATCAACTCCTTAATATTTGCAGGTAAGTTTTTAGGTAAACCCGTATCTACCAAGGGAGTTACCTCTAAACTTTTTAGATCAGGAGTGCTTTTAGCAAGTAAAGGCGCTAAAACACCACCTGTTGTGGCTGTCAATAATAGACCAGCGAAGTTCCTTCTTTTCATGAGATGATAAATTATTATTTATTGGTCTAATTTGGTTCCAGGGGCGTAAACATATGGCCTGATAAACTATAAAAATAAACCATCTTAAGGTGAAATGTTATTCTTATTTTATTTAATTTAGAAACTATTTTAATCAAATGGTAAATAAAAATAGCACTTTTTTAAAGCTTTCGAAATCTCAGTAGCACTCGGGGCAATGATACTTTTATTGATAAAAAGTATCCAAAAATCAACATCAATACGCTAAATTAAAAATATCGTTTTAAAGCATCTGGATATTGGGCTAAGGCAATTTCGGGCTCCTCCAATTCAGGGTGCCACAGCTTTTCCCATTCCAAACTGTAAAAACCTTTATATTTTACCTGCTTCAGGCTATCAAAAGCCTCCTTTAACGGAACGTCACCCTTCCCTAGCAATACATAATGTTCTTTACCATCAATTACTTTAGCATCTTTAACATGCACATGCCTAATGTATTTTGCTAATTTTTTACAGACTTCTGCAGGCGACTGTTTAGATGCCGCCCACATATTATGAATATCCCATATCATACCCACGTTGTGGTTTTCTGCTTGTTGCATCACGTACTGCAACTCATTCATTTCCACTAGTTCACCATGAGATTCCAGCAATATCATCACCTGACTAGCATAATTTCCAAGTAGTTTAAGGTTTGTGGCTATGGTATCTAACGAAGCTTTTCGTGCTTCGCCGCTCAATAGCTTTTCAGGAAATACCCGCACATATTTGCTACCTAAACGCTGCGCTAGGTCGATATATTTTTTGGCCTCGTCAAAGTTCTTGTCCCTGTCAGGGTTGGCATTATAATGCATGTGCGCCGACGAGCCTAAATCTGTTATGATTAAACCCTTATCACTAATCATACGTTTTGTAGAGGCCATATTCGCCTCGCTGAACCAGAGTGATTTGTTAAGGTCGAGTTCCCCGGCAATTATCCTTATTTCTACTCCCTGATAATCGTATTTTGAGGCAAAATCAAGTATCTGCGGAAGATCCCATTTGGGGCAACCAAGTGTAGAAAAGGATAGTTTAGGACCCTTTATTACAGCATCGGGTAATTTATAAGCCAAAGACAACGCACCCAACACTATTCCCGAATACTTGATAAATTTCTTTCTGTTGATCTGTTCCATCGTCGCCGTTACTAGTTATAGATTATTGTTTTTAAGTTCTGATACCGCATAGTTTGCAGCCCGAGCGGTAAGTGCCATATAGGTAAGCGATGGGTTTTGTGATGATGTAGAGGTCATGCATGCACCATCGGTAACAAAAACATTTTTACAATGATGAAGCTGGTTCCATTGATTTAGTAATGATGTTTCGGGATCTTTTCCCATCCTTACTCCGCCCATCTCATGGTTTTCATTACCTGGATTATGTTTAGTATCTATCGACTCAATATTGGTGAAACCGGCCTTGGTAAACATGTCTGTAAACTGACCAAAAAAATCTAATATCATTTTTTCATAATTCTCATCATAACTAACATTTACCCTCAGCAGTGGCAGTCCATATTTATCCTTTTTTATTGGATCAAGTGATACCTTATTTGTTATTTTCGGAATAGTTTCTCCCATCATTTGGGCGAAAATTTTCCATTTACCTGGCATTTTATTATCAATATTGGCTTTTAGGTTTTCACCATAATCATTTCCATAATCAGTATGGCCTCTTTGCGACCCTATCACAGTATTGTAACCTCTTAAAAAATCGGTTTCTTGCGTGTAAATATTCCTGAAACGGGGCATAAAACTCATTGTCGGTCGGCGTCCCTGTGTACCGAATTCTTTTAGTCCATCGTATTCGGCGGTAACTTTTCCTCTATAATTATGCGAACCAACATATTTACCCAACAATCCACTATCATTCCCTAGACCGTTTGGAAACCTTGCAGAAATTGAACTAAGCAGAATGAGGTTACTATTGAGTGCTGATGCGTTTACAAAAATAACTCTGGCATAGTATGTCGTAGTTTTCTTGGTATTGATGTCGATCACGTTCACACCCTTAGCCTTCTTAGTCTGCTCATCGTAAATTATAGAATGCACCAACGATTCTGCAAGCAGAGTGAGGTTACCCGTTTTTTGGGCCCAGGGAATGGTGGATGAATTGCTAGAAAAATACCCACCGAAAGGACATCCTCTGGCGCAAAGATCCCGATTTTGACATTTAACTCTTCCCTGTTGTATATGTATTGGCTGAGGTTTGGTCAAATGCGCCACCCTCGCTATAATAACATTCCTGTCTTTATAATTACGCCCTACCACATCACGCAAGTGTTCTACTAAACATGTCATTTCAAAAGGTGGCAAAAATTCACCGTCAGGTAAGGTCGCCAATCCATCGCGGTTTCCGGCTATGCCGATAAATTTTTCGACATGGCTGTACCAGGGTGCTATATCTGCATAGCGCATAGGCCAGTCAACTGCGAAACCGTCACGTAGCGGACCGGTAAAATCGAAGTCGCTCCATCTTTGCGTATGCCTGGCCCATAAAAGCGACCGGCCGCCTACCTGATTGCCCCTTATCCAGTCGTAAGGTTTTTCTTGTATGTATTCTTGTACAGCATCCTTTTTCAAAAAATGCACAGTGCTTTCATCAAACACATAATTTCTACTAGGTATTTTATATTCCTTACTTATACTATAAGGCACTGTACCTCGGTGGGCAAATTCCCAAGGAAACATATTTGTTGTAGGATAATCTTTAATGTGCTTAACATTGCGGCCACTTTCAATCATCAGCGTTTTTAAGCCCTTTTCTGTAAGCTCTTTGGCGGCCCAACCGTCAGACATACCTGAACCAATCACTATCGCATCATACATTTTTACATATCTATTTAAGAAACCGAAAATATTTTTACACAAACATGAAAACGACTCGGAACCAACTCATACGGGATAATCTTAGTCATAAAATACTCCGAGGTATTATAGCCTTTTATAACCCACTTTCGTGTTTCTGCTAAAAAATATTTTAAATCTTCGATGGATTTTCCCTTCTCTATGCTCCTTAATATTGTTAATTTATCGGAATGAGTTAATTTATTAAAAGAGTTGCCCGCCTGTTCTCTTGAATAGTTGTTCAGTTGCCTTAAGCCTTTAACATATATTTCTTGTTGTTTATCATCATAGCAATCATCCATCATTTTTAACAAAAAATGATATAGGTTTAGCTTTTTTGCCCCATAGGTACCCGTTTCGGGAATTATTGTTTCTACTACCCCAGAAAGTAAACTTTCTTCCTTGTCGCTAATCCTGATGAATTTTAGCTTAAGGGAAATGGCACCCCTATCATCCTGACAGGCAGGTATCAATAATATGGCACCACCAACAATGGCTATTTGCTTAATCCATACCCTTCTATTCATGTTACCAGTTTTTTAAAGGTTTAATAATAGTATCTGAGTGATCTCCTTCATCTTTATACACAACCGCAATGGTGGTTTTATTTACGTCTTTTAAGTGGATAGTTAATCTTTTGATACCCTTATTTGGATCTTCACGTTGTGGTTGTATGGATTGCGACAACGGCCTGGCTTCTAGTATTTCAAAGCTCGCGTTCTCAGGGCTTTCAATCTGGACTTTAAGTTTTTCATTATCCAAAGTCAATATCGCTATTCTTTTATTTGCAGAAAGTTGAATAGTTGCTGCTGTTTGCATAAACCAATACAAATCCTTCACTGGCGTTGCGGCAAGCACCTCATCCTGAACTAGCACCTGTTTTTTATCCTGCAAGGCTATACCGCGTATGGCCGATTCAACTTTAGGGGAATACGCATTCGTCATATCTTTTACCCCGAAAGTTGATGATTTGCTGGATAAAAAGCGGTCAATTTTAGTCGAGGCTTTAGTATTTTGATCGGGCTGTTTACCTGGGTTCATCACCAGGGTATTATGACCTTCCGCCTTCATCCGGTAATAAGTCCATCGCTGGCCAGTAGCTATATCAAAGTAACCGGGCAAATCGTAAGTATCATGTTGCAGATCCATCGCCCAACGTTTGCCATTCCGCTCTAAAACAAAATTGCCAATGTCCAGGTGCCCGTGACTTGCTGTATTAGAACCGCCCTTAAAACCGACAAACCAAGCCTTAGGGTCACTCCACGACGAACGCATTGTTGCTACTTCGGCTCCTCGAAAGTAATTATCTAGCGGCAGTTCCTTACCACCAACATAACTCGCATCATACCATAGTAACTCGCGGACATTATATTCTGGATGTTGTTTTTGATAGCTTGCAAGTAATGGCTGATTATATTTTTTAGCAAACCAGAAGAGTTCGGGCGATTGAATCAAGTCCGTCCAGCAATCGGCATAATCAAATGGCTTACCGCTGTTACTGCCCATAGCTAAAAAGTAATCGGCAGTTTTTGAAAATCCCTCTATCTTGCTCAAACCAAAGTCTGTACCTAAAGCCGTTTCTAATGACGCTATCAAGGCCACGTTATACTGTGTTCCGAACTTCCAATAACCTGGCCCTTCGTCGGTTGCCCCGTCAGGTGCTAACTTTAACATGGTATGGGGTATATGCTGTATTACCTGCCCAATTAGGTAATTGCAAAGCTTGGGCTCTTCATCGGCAATAGCTAAAGCTGCCAAACCTACGCCGCCGCTGCAAACCTGGTTCCAGTTACTGGTTGCTTTTGGCCAGTTAACCAAGTGCTTATTCTCCAAGCCGCTGTAACCCATGTAAGCCCTTAATAAGCCTTTATCAATTATGGCCTGTTTGATGATTTTACGTTGTTCGGGCGTCCAAACTTCATACAGCCAGTCATACCCTATGGCAAATCCGTGAAGCATTTCCGATGTATCCAAAAAATGCCATGGGTTCCAGTCGGGGAAACGAGATGCAGAATAAAGATCGCCCCAGACCTTTGCAGCATATTTTTTATTTCCGGTTAATCGGTAAGCCATAGCAAGAACGTATACCCGCCTATAAACAGTACGGCTCACCTCCAACAACTGTCCGCCCAACTGGTTAGCCAGAACATACTTAACAGTATCCGCAGAAAGCAAAGAGTCTGCTTGGTGTATCAATACCTTGCTAACCTTTCTAAGAAATTCATCTTTTGTAATATTTACTTTTAAATTTTCAAAGTCTTTAATCGATTTTAACATTAACCTAGGATGGCCGGTATTTAAAGTAGATAAAATACTATCCGGAAGTTTAACCTGTCCAAAGCATAAACCCGCATAGAAAATAAAGAAAAGTGAAACAAAAAATTTCATCCTATAAATCATATTAAATATCTCCCTAATAATAAGGTGATAGGTTTTTAGTGCTGATTTTATTAAATCCGTGAAGTTCCTTCTTTTCATGAGGTGATAAATATTATTTATTGGTATGATTTGGTTCCAGGGGTGTAAATATATTACCTGATAAACTATAAAAATAAACCATCTTAAGGTGAAATGTTATTCTTATTTTATTTAATTTAGAAACTATATTAATCAAATGCTAAATAAAATTAGCACTTAGAATTAAAATACATTGTAATTATGCTATGAAGCCGATTGTTCAAAAATTACCCTTAACAGAAAATAGTTCGTTTGTGAGCAGATCTTACCGCACGCCTGATTTTGAAGTACCGTGGCACCATCATGTAGAATACGAGTTGATATTATTTACGGAAGGCTCTGGGATGAGTTTTATCGGTAATTATATTGGAGGGTTTGAAACAGGTGATATATTTTTCTTGGGAAAAAATCTTCCACATACATTTCAAAAGCGGGAGAAAGATTTAATAACAAGTGCCATCGTGATCCAATTTCGAGAGGACTGTTGGGGGGAAGACTTCTTTTTAGCCGACGAATGCTCCCCTATCAGAGAATTATTTGCTATTTCAGCGAAGGGATTAAAAGTTTCGAACTCAAGCAAGATTGCACTAACTGCCTTAATTAAAGAATTGGAGCATACAGTTGGCTTTCAACGTGTAATTGGTTTATGTAATTGTCTAAATATTATAGCTTCAGTAACTGATTACCTCCTACTGTCGACTGGTATGGTTAGACAATCTGACCCCAAAAGCAATGATAAGATTGATAAGATTTTTGACTTTACTATCTGCTCGTTTAAAAGACCAATTGAACTGCAGGAAGTAGCAAGCATTGGCAATATGAGCGTTCCTGCATTTTGCAGTTATTTTAAAAAATGCACAAAAAAAACTTACATCAGCTTTTTAAATGAAGTACGAATCGGTTACGCCTGTAGAAGTTTGGCAAATGTAGATAAAAGCATTAATCAGGTTTGTTTCGAAAGTGGCTTTCAAACACTACAGAATTTTAATAAACAGTTTTATAAACTAAAACAAGTTACGCCATCTGCCTATCGGAAAAAAATAATTAGAAATTTGTAGCAGCATTCCCCTTGAAACAACTATCTCTTGTGTAATTTAGTGCTTGTTACTTTTCCGACAACCCAGAGGTTATGATTTGCAGCAACCTTTTAATAACTTTTAGTTATCCAATATGACAGTAACAACTTCACCTTTAGCTGTTAATTTAGTCTGTTTTTTGATTACTTTATTACCTTTCTTTATCAAAATCTCGTATGCTCCATTAAATCCACGAACTTGTAGTTTACCGTCCTTATCGGTAATCCCTTTTTCATGGGTTGACCAAACATTGCTCACAAGGTTTGTGAAAACCTGACCCTGGGGCTTAATGTTCCAATTTTTATCCCAAAGTGCAGAGGCTGAAATCCAATGCTGTTTTTCCCAAAATCCCCATTGTACAAAACCAATTGTATTGGGATTACTGAATACTGCCGTCATAAAATCTCTCATATAACGTGCCTTAAAATCATTATCATCACTTGTAATGTCGAATTCAGAAATCTGAATCGGTAATCCTAACTCTGAAAAATGAGCTAGCTTAGCTATAACATATTCGATTGCGGGAGGAGTGCTACCAATGTGTCCTTGCTCTCCAATGGCGTCTATAGCTCCATGCGCTTGCAAAAACTTAGCATTTTCAAAAAATGTTTCACTGGGAGAACCTTTTCCATCTTGTCGAAACATGGTATAATCGTTTAGAAATAATTTTACGCCAGGCGCTCCAACTCTCGCTGCTTTGAACCAGTTAAGCATGGCATTATTACCTAATAAATCAACCAATTCATGGTGATTATATGTTTCGTTAACTACATCCCATTCTGTAAACTGCCCCTTCATTACTGTTGTTTGATCCTTTATTGTTGCCAATATAGATTTTTGAAGTGCACTGGTATCATTTTTTAAGGGTAACAAATGAGGTGAATGTTGCCAAGATGGCCAAACCATAACATGACCTCTTATTTTAATATCTTGCTGTTTTAACCATTTTGTTGCTGATAGCGTTTTGTTGTGGTCATATTTTTGCCAATACTTGGCTTTCATTTCATTTTCTAAAACTACTTCATTAAAGTACTTAACTAAGGTGTCGCGGTATATTTTTGCGTCTGCACTAACTGTATCTAATAAGATAGATGAATTTGAAGCAGTTCCCCAAGCAAAACTGTGCTTTTTTAAGTGTACCTCCACACTTGCACCTTGTACAGGTTTGCCGTTTTTGTTTAACACGAGAACTTGCAAATTGCCTTTTCGATATTTTTCTATGCGCTCTGCAGCTGCCTTTCGCCATGGGGCATCAGGACTATCTCCATCATAATGCACCACGCTGCGAGGTAAGTCGCTATATTTGGTAGTTTTTTCATAGTTGATAAGCGTTAAATCGCCAAATTCAAAAATCTGGGCTGCAGCTCCACATTTTAAAACAAATGATAGTTCACCAGAAGCTATGTTTCTAGAAGCAATAAATGGTATTTGAAAACTTATCCACTTAGCACCTATTGATATGCCTCGCTCTAGGATAGGCGGCCATTCATATTTGCCATTAACAGTACGGTCTAATGAGATTTCTATAACTGCCTCTCCAGATTCTCTTTTACTTTGAATACATTTTGCCTTAAATGATAGCCACATAACATCGCCAACATTAACCTTATTATTTACTGGTGCTCTTAATATGTATTCTTTAGTACCAACAGGTATATTGTAGGTATTTACCTTAAGGGCAGATGTGAATAATTGATCTTTTACAGTTACAGTTTCTATACCCGAAAATTCTTTAGTATTTGTTAGCGAGTTTATGCCACGGAGTAATGTGTCCCCTATTTTTACTTGCCCAAAAACCAGATTTGAACTAAAGAGAAAAAAAGCGGTTATTAGCTTTAAAAGATGGTTGTATTTCATTTTCTGCATGGAATGTAAGCGCGTAATTTTCCTTTTCATGGTTATATACCTGACAATTTTTAGTATTAACCAAATAGTCACATAGACCCACATAGTTCGGTGTCTATGTGCCCTCATGTTAGCTTGATGCAAATTGCATCCTGTCTCAATACTCATATCTCAATACTCACATCTATGTAGTTTAATTTATGTCGTAACAAGTCAGTATATTTAATAAAAGCCGGCGAAATCACCGGCTTTTATTTTGTTATTGATACCCGTTATTTTGAGGTAACAAATTAGTATTAAGGTTAATCTGCGGTTGAGGTACAGGGTAATAGCGATGAAAATCTTTAATATTAGTAAATCCTGCGGCGGTTAATACAGTCACTAACTTGCCCATACGTATTAAATCATCTCTGCGTTTCCCTTCAAAACAAAACTCCCAATGGCGTTCGTCTAAAACGGCATTTTCAAATGCATTTTGATCTAAGCCAGAAAGAAGCCCAAGGTTTACGCGAAATCTTACTTTGTTTATGCCAATGTATTTATTGGGGTCTGCTGGATTAATACGGTTTAAGGCTTCTGAATGCATTAACAAAACATCGGCATAGCGGATGATAAGAAAGTTGCAACGATCGTTAAAGGTCGTTAAAGCCAATGCATCATCCCTGTATTTAGCACAAAAAGGATTAGTTGTTGGAGTGGTTAAATAATTGTAGGGAGTACCAGTTATACCTACACCCTGATCGTAAAAATTGAATTTCTTCCTAATAACATCTGTACTTGGAAAAGAATCGTAAAATTTACGTTCTGCAGGGAAAGAGCCAAATGAGTTAGGATAAACAAGACCATCAACCAGAAATCCGGTCATGCCACCTGCACGATTCGGTGCTTGATCAAATTGGATAGAGAAAATATGCTCTATCCCATTTTCTTTAGTTACATTAAATACATCTGAATAGTTAGGAAATAAATTATACTCCTTAGAATTAATAACTTTTTCGCAAGCTGCAGCTGCATTTTGAAAATCATCTGCTTCTTTAAAAGGCATGTAAGCACGTGTAAGATATACTTTTGCGAGTAAAGAAGTAGCCGCACCAGAACTTGCTGTACCCTTGTAACCTGACGAGATTTGAGCTTCCTTTTTTAAATTTAGCTCTGCGTACTTAAAGTCTTCAATTATCTGTTTATAAACTAAGCTTTGTTCCGTTCTGCTAGGCTTTTGTGCTTTCAGATCTTCCAGTTCGGTAAATGATTCTAAAACAAGAGGTACATTTCCAAACATTTTTACGAGTTCAAAATAGCAGTGCGCCCGTATAAACCGTGCTTCGGCAAGGTAAGGGTTAATAACAGCATCAGACAACCCTGATAAAGGAGCTTGTTTAATAATCACGTTAGCACGAGAAATAATAATATAATTACGCACCCAAAATTGATCAATTTCACTATTCACAGGAGTGATTAAATGATTCTGCATTTCATATCTAGGCCCACTTGTTGCTATTGTTGTCAATTCGTCGCTAAATATATCAGTAAGTATCAAATTACTTCTTCCATAGCCTTCATTGGCCTCAAACATAATATAAAGCCCATTTGCCAATACTCGTAAATCTTCTTCAGATTTAGGAAATGTGGCTAAGTCTAGGCTGGAGAATTGTTTTTCGTCCAAAAATTTCTTGCATCCGGTTTGTATCGATACAAAAAATATTAATATTAAAATTTTAAATATATTTTTCATTTCATTTTCTTTTTAAGCGTTTATACTAAAATCCAAATTTTGCTCCAAATATAAATGACCGTGCAACTGCATAAGCTCCCTGGTCTACTCCTTGTACAAATTGTCTGGTAGAAGCATATGAATTAACCTCTGGATCAAAACCAGTATATTTGGTAATAACGCCTAGGTTAGTACCAGTAACATATAGGCGTAAAGAATTTATTTTAGCTCCCTTTAACCATTTATTATCATTTATTTGGTAAGATAAGGAAAGCGATTTTAGCCTTATGTAGCTTCCGTCTTCAAGGAAATCGTCTGCAAGCAATCTGCTAGTTTCGGAACCTGCAGCGGTAAGCGTGTTGCTTGTTCCTTCGCCTTTCCACCTGTTAAGCACACTTTTTCCTTTATTATTTGCTGCCTCATATTCTAAATAGTATTTATTCAGGTTCAAAATTTTATTGCCTTGCTGCCCTTGTAAAAAAGCATTCAGTTCAAATCCTTTATAAGAGAAGGTGTTAGTAAAGCCAAAAACGAATTTTGGATATGCTGATCCATCCATTATTTTCTTATCACCCTGGTCTATTTTCTGATCATTGTTAATATCTATATATTTGGCAAAACCAGGTTTAAGTGTGGCTTTGTAGGCGTTACTAAAGTTACTATTGTTGATTTCTGTTTGTGATTGCCAGATGCCATCAAATGTGTAGAGAAAAAATTTCCCTAATTCTTGGCCAGGTTGAAGAATTATAAAATCTTCTCTGGAGATAAGTGCTTCAAACTCACCTGACCCTATTTTCCGAAACGGTTCAAGTCCTAGGGATAAAATTTTATTTCTGTTGGTTGCAAGGTTAAATGACGAATTCCATTTAAAGTTTGTAGTGCTTATAGGTTTTCCTGAAAGGGAAAGTTCTAACCCTTTATTACTAATGGAGCCTAGATTTTCCTGAGCGTTTGTAAAGCCAGTTGTTGCAGGTAATGCTACTTGCCATAATAGATTAGTGGTTTTCTTATTATAATAATCAATAGTAAAGAGCAATCGCTCAGACCATAAACTTACATCCACTCCGGCATTAAAAGCTGCCGTTTGCTCCCATTGAAGATTTTGATTTGAGACTTGAGAGGCAGCAGCGGCAACTTGCTTGGTAGTTCCGAAAACTACATTGCCATCTTTTGCACTTGGATTATTGCTTGATGAAGCTAAATCATACCCATACCTTGATAGATAAGGATTAATTTCCTGATTTCCAGTTACCCCATAGCCTGCTCGTATTTTTAAATCAGATATCATATCTAATTTTTTAAGCATAGGCAACTCTTTAAGCTTATAAGCTATGGCTGCCGATGGGAAGTACCCATATCTGTGATTAGCACCGAACTTACTTGATCCGTCAGCCCTTAAAGTTGCTGTTAGTAATAAGTTAGACCATAGTTTCCCATTGATACGTGTATAGTATGATTGTAGCTGATTTTGATCTGCGAAAGAAAATGCTTTTTGTGCTGGCCCCGCACCTAAACTATTCTCCTCAAAAGCATTTGAAAATATTCCGGCACTACTAGCGGTACTAGTTTCGTTATTAAATTTTTGAAAAGATACACCAGCTAATGCTGTAATTGAATATTTAGATCCAAAATCTTTGGTATAAGTTAGGTAGTTTTCATTTAACCAGTTTCTGGTAATCCGGTTAAATTTACTACCAGAGCCTTTGTTACCAGCTTCTTCATAAAGATCGCTCGGCGCAAAAAAGTTTTGCCTTCCGCTTGCAGATTCGCCTCCAACAAGCACTTTAAGCTTCAATCCTTTTAAAATATCATACTCTCCAAACATGCTTACTTGTGCCCTATTTAGATAGGCGTCATTAGTTACCCTTTCAGAATAAGCTACAGGATTACCCAATCTGTCTACATTGCCAGAATAACTTACAGAGAAATCATCCCTTATGATGCCATTACCGTAAGAATAGCCATTAATTGGTCCACTTACAGGTATGGAAGGATTAATACGTAGAGCATTCAATATTACGCCACCCTGAGTTCCTCCAGCTGTATTAACAAGCGTGTTATGACCAAGTGTATGGGCTAAAACGGAAGTTAAACCGAATTTTAATTTATCAGATATCTGACGATCCAAGTTGAAACGTAAATTCCCTCTTTCAAAGCCAGTTTTTCGTACTATACCGTCCTGTTGAAATACCTCTCCACTTAGTAGGAATTTGGTTTTTTCTTCACCTCCACTTATGCTTAATTGTGCGCTAGATACTGGTGCTGACTGAAAAAGTCCGTCCTGCCAGTTAGTGGTGTGGGTAGAAAAATAATCTAATAAAGCCTGTGATGCAAAAGGCGCAGCCGTCGGCGTGAGGTTTTTAATCACCTCATTTTTATATTCCGCATATTCCCTGGCATTCATTAAATCAAGTTTTTTAGTAACTGAACTAACTCCATGGTAACCTTCCAAATTAATGTTCAACTGCCCAGCTTTTCCACGTTTGGTGGTAATTAATATTACTCCGTTTGCGCCACGAGAACCATAGATAGCTGTAGCAGAAGCATCTTTTAATATCTCCATAGATTCAATATCGTTTGGATTTAAAGAACTTAAATCTTCATTACTCGGATATCCATCAACCACAAATAAAGGCTCACTACTTGTTCCTAATGAATTATTTCCTCGTATCCTGATGTTTGGCCGAGCACCAGGAGTGGCATCACTATTGGTTACCTGCACACCCGCAGCCCTACCTTGTAAAGCCTGACTAACTGAGGTTAGCTGTGTGTTTTTAAAATCAGCTGCTTTTATCGAAGATACTGAACCTGTTACATCGCCTTTTTTAACAGAGCCATAGCCGATAACCACTACATCGTTAAGTAATTTACTTTCTGATTTTAAAACAACATTTAACTTGGTATTCTTTCCAACAGATATCTCTTGTGTTTCAAAACCGATATAAGAAAAAACCAATACCGAATTTTCTGAAGATACATTGATACTAAAATCGCCATTATTTGTTGATACAACCCCATTTTGAGTGCCTTTTTCTTTAATACTAACCCCTGGAAGTGTCTCATTATTACTATCAGTTATTTTACCAGAAACAGTTATAACAGCTTTGCTTGAGGTTATTTTTAGTTTGGGATTTACTGCTGCTTTTACGTGTATGTTTAACAGCGATGCAGTAAGAGAAACTACTAGTAAACACAAAAAGGATTTAAACAATACACTTTTTGGAATACGTGGATCACGAAAGGCAAATTTTTTCATACTTTAAATTATTTGGTTAATTATTTGGTTATTTCAGATGCTTGTTATAGCACTATTGGATTGGTTTTTAAACTAAAATGAGGCATTCACTGTAATTTCCTCACTTATTCATTTAAGCAAATGGAAGAATAGTAAGCTAATCAGGG
Source organism: Pedobacter petrophilus (assembly GCF_009674725.1). Lineage (GTDB taxonomy): Bacteria > Bacteroidota > Bacteroidia > Sphingobacteriales > Sphingobacteriaceae > Pedobacter > Pedobacter petrophilus. Next base: position 38,048 of record NZ_WKKH01000018.1, read on the forward strand.
TTGCTGTAATGAGTATTTTTTTTACTCATTCCTGTATTTTTAAATAAAAAAGATGCTTCTAGCTTAAACAACAGATTCTTCTGGACGCGGTTCAATAGGTTTACTTCCCCAATAGGTTGCTAGCAGAGAAAATGTGGTGTTCATAATAGGCCCGTTAACTGCAGGGGCTAAACCCACCGTTGCAATTTTACCCATCTGTACTGCAATTCCAGATGCTAAGCCACCATTTTGCATCCCCACTTCAATAGCTATTGTTCTGCTGTTTAATTTTGACAGGCCAAATAAGCGACCACCCCAATAACCCAAAAACACTCCAGCGGTCATGTGTAAAAACATGGCAACCACCAACGTAATGCCAATATGTAACATATTGTTTCTACCTGCAGCCGTAATTATTATAATGATACAAGCGATGCCGGCCATAGAAATTTTGGGCATTACATGATCTATCCACACTGCTTTTTTATGAAAAAAATGGTTTACAAAAACGCCGAGGAAAATAGGTATGATTACCAGTTTCAATATATCCAGAAACATAGCAGAAAAGCTAACTGGCACAAATTGACCTCCTAAAAATTTCATTAATAGTGGGGTCATTAGTGGAGCTAGCAGCGTAGAAACTGCAGTAATGGTGACCGATAAAGCTAAATTGGCCTTTGCAATAAAAGCGATGACATTACTGGCCAATCCGCTTGGCATACAGCCCACCAAAACAACCCCCGCCGCAATCTCTGGCGGAAAGCCGAATGCTTTGGCTATGGTAAAACCAACAAAAGGCATAATGGTATAATGGCATAGCACGCCAACCAATACTGCTTTAGGCATTTTAAACACGCCAGACAAATCGCGCCAGCCCATGGTACAACCTACTCCAAAAGTAATAATTTGCAGCAAAGGCACAATGAGGTTTTTTAGTTGAAAGCTGCCTAAGGTGATAAAATATTCAGGAAAAGTCATAGCAACAGTTACCGAAGCAAGGATGAAAACTGTATAAGCGAATTTTTTAAATTTGGCCGACTGCATCATGGTAAATGCCAGAAGCAGCCAAAATACGGTTAAAAACAAGCCTCCTTCCACAAGTTTATGACTTAAAAATAAGTAAGTAGCAATTATTAATATGGCTACCGTTGCCAGTAGGGATATTTTTTTTAGGGTGATGCCCATTTTTTAAAGTATTAAATCTATCTGAAGCAAAGCATTATTAATGTTATTGATTTCTTCGTCTGTTAATATGAAAGAAGCTGCTTTTACATTTTCTAACATCTGCGAAGCATTACGTGCTCCAACCAACACTGAAGTAACCGCGGGTTGCCTCATAGTCCAATTAAGTGCTAATTGTGCAAGGCTGATGTCTCTTTCATCTGCTATGTGTTTTACGGCATCCAGCATTTTCATCACTTCCTTATGGTTGTGCTCTTTAAAATAAGGTGTGTTAGGGCGGTGGTCGCCATGGTTAAAAACATGCCCAGGTTTTATTTTACCTGTTAAAAGTCCTTTTTGTAAGGATGTATGTGGTAAAATACCAATACCATTCTTTAGGCAAAAAGGTACCAGGTCTTTTTCAATACCCCGATTAACCATACTATACGCTACCTGATTTGTAGCTATTGGCAAAACAGCATTGGCTCTTTCCAGTAAATCTACTGGGCAGTTACATACTCCAGCCGCCAGAATTTTACCTTGCGTTTTCAATATTTCCAATGCTTCCATGGTCTCTTCTATAGGCGTGGTGCTTTCTGGCCAATGCATCTGGAAAAGGTCGATATAATCGGTTTGTAAACGCTTAAGGCTTCGTTCACATTCGTCGATAACACTTTGCTTACCATTAAACTTATATATTTTAACAGGTTTGTCCTGATTGTCTTTGCTCTCAAAAGCAAAATCACCTTTCTCGGCGTCCCATATCATCCCAAATTTTGTAAGCAGCTGCACTTTGTCACGCTTGCCCTTAATGGTATTTCCAACCACAATTTCGCTATGCCCCATGCCATAAACGGGAGCGGTATCAATGGTGGTTACTCCGTTTTCTATAGCAGCTTCAATTGCCTTAATTGCATCGCCTTCATCGGCTCCGCCCCAAAACCAGCCTCCTATTGCGAACGCGCCATAAGTAATAGGCGAAAGCATAATGTTTGTGCCCGGTAATTGCTTCTTATCCATTTTATTATTTTTTTATATTGATGCTTTAATATTTAGTTGAGATAAATAGAGCTGGCGTTTTTAGGTTAGCCTCACCTACTCAATTTTTATTTTCTTTTGATTATGTACTCACCCTGCCCTGCATTAAAATACAGCAAGCCATCTTTATTGTACAGGTCATTTATAGAATTTTTACTATTGCTTAGGCACTTGATACTCCAATTGCCTTTTGCCAAATCGGCAATTAACACCTTGGTTGTTCCCTTAGCAGTTATTTTTAAATTGATGGCAGTTGCAGCCAGGTCTCCGTTTTTATTGAACAGTACCATCCTATCACCGATTGTAGTGCCTACAAATCGATCTGTTTCTACCCTTTCGGCCAACAGTGGCTTGGCATTTCCATAATCCATCACCTGCATCACATTCAAAAAATTATCCACCTTGTTGCCATCCTTAGGCGAAATCTCTATTCGCCATGCGGCATTATCTCCAGAGTTATTTGCCGCAACAATTTGCTGAGGGAAATTTTTTCCGTTCACGTTGTATTCATTTCCCTTGCCACCAACTTTCTGTATACTAAGGTTTTGAATCAATGGCAATAAAGTAGTGTTGATCATTTGACCATTGTACCCTTTGTCGCTCCGTTTTACCATGGTAATATTCCCTTGGATTACAGGCTCTTCCACGCAGTGCAATAAGCAAGATTTTTTATAGCTTTTATCGGAAGCATCTACGCGATCAAAAACAATCAAAGCTGCAGGTACACCTATATTTTTAAGGTTCAAAAACACAAAAGAGCGCTTAAAGCTTTTTACTTTATTACTATAAGCTTCTGCAAGTTCTCCTTTTAGGTAAGTATATTCGGGGGCTATGGTATCAGGGCCAAAAGCATGTGCCAGTACTTCACCTGTTTTATAATCTTTTGCAAGAAAATCTGAGAGGTTTTTGGGTTCTGCCGCACCATTGGGAAACTGCTGCCCACCATCGTTCACTACCTCATTATCATGCCAGGTGAACTTTTCATCAGACTTGTAGATAAGCATTGAATTATGAGCAATTGTACGTTGATAATAGTTTTTAAAATGCGCTGAGCCATAGGCTCCTGTGGTGCCTTGGTAAATGCCCGAGTTAACCGCAAGAGGCCCTTTATAATAAAGTTGAAAACTGCCCGCATCCAAATGTTGATGGTTGGTAAAATTATAGGCACCTATCTTCATCTCAGCCACTACTGCATTTGAGTTTATGCCAGCTTCCCAACCTGTTCTTGCCACCATGGTGCCCAAGGGCTCTTTAAAGTATTTTGTTAGGGGCGTAGAACGCATGTCTTCTTTTGGCAATACATTGGGGTCTATGAGTAAGAGATCGTATAGGGGGTCTTTGCCAATCAGTTTTCCTTTAATAGCCGCACTCATAAGAACGGGGTCTTTGAAATAACTTGCCGTAAGCGCATCGGATGCCATGCTCCAATAGTCGCCGAATTTGATGAACAACTCGTTAAAATCGTCGCCATCTCTAAATACCTGTCCATCGGGTCTGCGGGTATAAAACCATTTATACGGCACGTTAGCTTGAGACTTGCTTACCACGTTTGGATACCCCATCCTATCAAAAAGGAGGGTAAAAAGCAAATCGTACTTAAACCGGTAAGGTCCATAAGCACTTCCCTGGTGGTGGTAAGAAGCTGGGTAAAACAAATTTCTAATCGGGATAAATTCAGCAAATATCCTACCCGCTACCAAGTTGTATATCTCGGGTTTTTCATCATAAGTAGCAATGCCGCAAGAAAGCATATCTCTTGATAACTGTGCCTCTACCCCATGTCCCACAATGGATCCTTGCACTAATTTTGGCCAAACTACTTCTAGTTTTGTTGCCAAAGATTCCATTTGTGTGATGAGGACTTTTTTTTCTTTATCGCCTATTAAATCATAGCACCAATCATATACTACAGCCATGGTATGTATGGCATTACCGATGTCTCTGCAAACGTCGGCTTTATTATAATCAATGATGATGGTCTTATTCAGGTTTTGTATGGCAACCACGGCTGCTTCTCCCGATGGAACATGATGGTCAAACGCATACAAAAAAGCTTTTGATTCAATTGCACTTAACACTTTAAAATCTATGTTGTGCCTTACACCTTGTTTTAGCTCACCATCGGTAGGCCTAAGAGCCTGTTTCCTGATGCTATCTAAACAACCCGACAACAAAGGGTTTGCCGCATTTTCTTTTAGCTTCGCAATGTCTGATTTTCTAAAATACAAACGAGGGTGTTCGTGGGGTGGCTTGGGGATATCCAAGCCCAAGCCATCCCTTTTGGTTAAGGGTGGATATTTAACTTGAACAATTTTATTTGTATCAATAGCATGAATATAGGGATCCACATATCCTGGATGTGCGTCTAATACTTTCTGTGCATGCGCAGCTAATCCGATGGCAAAAGCAACTGCAGTTAGTAGTATTTTAATATTATGCATTAGCAGGTTTCATTTTGATTTTTTTATTGATGTTTTTATGGTACGGCGGTTATAGTGAGGATATTAATTATTGTTTTCTATTACAAAAAGAAACTGTCTCTTCCATATTCCGCTAATTCGTTGTCTTGCATCATCAAATCACCATCGCCCTTCTTACCTTTTCTGCCGCTTACGCCTATGCCGCCAATTACCTGCCCGTTATGCATAATGACCACACCACCTGTAAATCCAGTAAAATTTTCATCCGTCCAATTGCGCATATCAAAATCAACTGTTTTTTCATTTTTGGGAAAGGATGCCCAGTTGATGGTATCTTTTTGGCCTACTACCGCAGAATACGCTTTGCTTTGGGCTAGCTTGATACTTGCGGGCACCACATGATCCATCGCCTGAAATGCTATTAAATGCCCAGAGGCGTTAACTACCGCAACCGCTACGGGGTTACCTCCATCCTTGCTGGCGTTGGTTATGATTTGATTGACGCCTTGCATGGCTTCTTCTAGTGTTACAGATAAAATATTGAATGGCATGTTTTATTTCTAAATATTGAGGTTTTGCTTATCGGGTCATTTCGTCTGCGGCAAGCATGATAATGCCAGGCACAAAGCCACGGAATTTTTCATCCATCAAATTCACCTTTTTCTCTTCGGCGGTTACGGCCCAACCTGTATAGGTATTATGCACCACTCCTTTTTCATCCACACTCTTTTTAATAAACTCCCAACCCTTATTACACATATCATTATATATAGGCGGCAACCAACCATTTCTCATTCCTTCTTTTACAGATGCCACAACCATTGCGATACCGGTAACTTCTTCAGGAGAAGAAGGATCATCAACCAATACATGCAAGCCACCGTTTTTACTTTGATATTTTACAGTCCCATCTGCAATAACCTTCATTGCTGCTGCAGCTCTTTTAAACTCTGGATGTGTTTTTGGCAGATAGCGCAATAACCCACTTATAGCCCATATTAACCAACCCTGAGAGCGGCACCAATAGGTTTTAGCAGGCTCTCCCTTAAATAAACCGGTACGTACAATTCCTTTTTTAACGTCTAAAAAATACTCGATACCTTGGTTTAACTGATAGATAGATTGTTTCCAATACATATTGGCCACAGCTATATCAGTACATAGCGATGCAGCAATTGCGTTAGCCCTTGTTGCCCAGTAAGCAGTATCAGGTATGGCGAAATCCATATAATTATAGTCGTCATGAGCAAGCATTCCAAACCTATCTCTGGCAGCATAATGTAAAATGGCATCGGCTACATCGAAGCAAACTTGCTTGGCTTTTAAATCGCGGGTTTGTTTATACAGTTCATGTACTGGAAATGCTACGCCGAGGTTAGCCGAATAAATAACAAATGTTAACGGGCCGTCTCGCAGTATCCTTGCCTTTGGTCCTTCATATTGTTTGTAATATTGCTCGTCGGTTAATTTAGAATCATGCTCTACATGAAAATTAAACCACTTTTTGGAGTAGTCTAACCCTTCCTTATAACCTCGATTAGCAAACCGGAGCAAGCCTTCTATCTGTATGGTGCCATCCCAGTCGGTATTAACCGTTTTAAACTCTGCCTTTAGGGTATTTTTCACCATTTGTTTCAGGTTAGCTGGAAGCATATTCGGTAAACCATCCGCACTCAATACAGACTTATCATAAAAATTTTCGGTTTGCTTGCCTACACTTAAAAGCGGCGATAGGAGGCCGCCTAGAGTTAAACCCAAGGCTAATTCTGTAAACTCTTTTCTTTTCATTTATATAAAATTTTTGTTTTTATTGGGTTATTCAACTTGTCTGCAACTTCTTGGATATAGCTTTCAAATCCTGCTTTGGTAGAGAAACGAGGGTCCGTTTTTTCCCAACAGGCGATAAAATAGATGTTATAAGTTTTATTTTTTTGAGGTTTAAGTGCTACATAGGAAGTATTTGGGATACTATCTGATGAGCTGGTGGTGGCATGACTTGCATATTGACTTGCCGGAAATAAAATGGCCAGTCCCAATTTGGTTTTAGTGCCATCGGCCTGATCCCCATAAGTAAACACAGAACTGTATTCGGAATTATGGTTTTTTAATACCGCCTCGCCACCTTCAAAATTAGCTATTCCGGTAACCAGATATTCATTGTCAGCAAGGCTCAACTTAATTTCATTCTTATAAAAATAATCTCTTTTTATGATGGAGACTTTTTCAAAGCCATTTTTTAATCTGCCAGCAGCGTCCCATTTCTTAAAATTTAGTTTAAATGCTGCGTATAAAGATCCTTCAGCAATCGCTCGAAAAGTGGTTTTATCAGCATCAGCCAGACGATAAAGGTTTCCGTTTTTTTGTACCGCTAAACCACCTGCCCCTAATGAATTGCCAGTACGTAAAATATCCATACCCCAATCTTGAAGCTTATGCCAACTACCAACCAAACCTACGCGGTTTAAAATAGGTTCTGATAAGACTTTACCATAGATATCTTTACCATTTCGTTTATCAAAAAAACTTCTGAAAGCCACTTTATCATTTTCAATTCCCGGACCTTCTAGCTGATAAACCGGATCAGCGATGTTCTGTGTAAACCCCCGACTTCTTTCTAAATACTCAATTTCCTTTTCAGGAAGTGCATTTTTACTTTTTTTGCTAAAGCGGATATTCGTTACTTGCGGAAAAGAGATTTCATCAATCGTTTTTACCCATTCCATCTTCAATGTATCTTTTGAGTTAGCATTGAGATTCACTTCTATTAATAAGCAATCCCATCTTCCGTCCTCATCTTTATCTATCAATTGGCTTGTTAAAGTTTTATTTGCTTTCTTTATTAGCGGATAAAAGCCCGAAGGCATATTTTTTAGTTTACTTTTTTCGATACAGATAATTTCACCTTCTCTTTTAAAGCTTTGGTCATTTTCAATAATGATTAAGTGTTGAGGTATTTTGGCTTGTGACCAAGCCTGAGTGGCTACCAAAATGATCAAAATTGGTAAACAAACACGTTTTATAAAAAAATCCTGAAATATCAGCTTATAAAATATCAGCAAACGAAACTTGTAACCTTTCATGTTTTTCGGTTTTTGATTCCATTGGTTTTACCTAATCACTTATTAAGCAAATACATTTGCGTCTCTTATTTGGAGTACAAAAGTATTTTGCTTAAAAAATTGGGTTGGCAAAAAATGAAGTCTATTATATTTGGTTAACCAATTTTTTGTTAACCAAATATAAAAACAATTTTAAACAATTCAAGAAAATTATTTTCTTTTTTAACATAGCTATAATGCTTCTTTTTTCTAAAGAGACATCATAAGACTTATAGAAGGCATGTTTTTGAAGTTTAGCCCAAAAGTAGTTAAGGCCATATCATAGGTAAGTGGAATAGCAGAGTGCTTGTTAACGATGGGTAAGTTATAAGCCGCGCCCGTTCTTCTGCCAAGAAACGTTTATTCGAAAACCAGATTATGGTTTAAAATGGCCAAAATTATCAGTTCTGTTATTTGCTTGAGCAGCTAAGAATTGATTTATTGGAGACTATTAAATCGATTTATAAAAATATTGTTGAACCCGCTAGCTTAAAAAATCAACACTTGTGTTTTGCCTGAGTTAAATTAAACCTTGCAAAATATATTTCTCGGTATTTGCATATAATGAAGTATAAATGCTAAAATCGGTTCTATTGGTATCAATTCTTCTTTCCAGGCGTAATACAGGGCTACCGGCATCAATTTCTAGGTAATGGCTCACCAAATCATCTGCTAAAATTGCCCAAATTTTTTGCTCTCCACCTTTTATCTCAATTTTATAATGCGTTCGTAATAGCTCGTATAAAGATTTGTTTGCTAAGGATCTGGAAGCAAAGCGTGGCAAATTATGATTTGGGATATGGAGAAACTCATAAAAGACAACGGTATCCGCTACACTTCTCTGCCTTTCAATGTAGAAACAAGAGTCTTCCAATTCTTGCTGAGTTGGAGTAAAAGGCATAACATCTGGCCATGATGTAATTCTAGGGCCGTCGATAATTTTTGTCAATAAGTTTTCTACATTACTGTTTGAATTAGCTAAGCGGCCTTCTATGGATAGAATACCCAGCCCGGTTGGCAATTCTTGTACAATGCTTCCCTTGCCATGATGTTTTTTTATATAGCCATCATTAACCAATAAGGCCAAAGCCTGTCTAATAGTTGGTTGTGTTACCGAGTGAGCGATATTGAGTTCACTTTCTGACGGAAGCAAGTCGCCAGCTTTATAAACCCCATTACTGATTTGTTTACGCAGGGTTTCATAAAGCTGGCGATATTGTGGAATCCTAATATTTTTATCAGCCATTTACAATATTAACAAAAATTAAAGAGCTATTGGTTAGCGTTCATCATACATCTAAAACCAAGTGTACCAGCTCGATCTAAACCTGGGTACATCAAAAAATATTTGCAATGAAAATCAATGGGCTGTTTACCCCCTGGAGCAGCTTTAAAATAACTTGTTCCACCGCCAAAGTACCACCTAGATGTGCTCAACTGCCAAGTTTCACAGCCGCCGCGGAGGGTTACAAAGCGATTATTACCGTCAAACCTTTCGCTCTCATTCCATTCCCATACTTTATTAAATACAAAGCTTGTCCCGTGGGTTTCAGCTGCAGCTTGCCATTCCCATTCTGTGGGTAAGCGCATACCAGCCCATGCGGCGTATGCCCTTGCATCTTCCAAAGAAACATACACAACGGGTTCGTTTTTAATGGCATCTGGGCATTTAGTGCCTTTCCAATGTTTCAAATAGTTATCAGTATTTGTTGGCGTATAGCCTGATTTGTTTATGAAATTTTCAAACTCTCCATTAGTAACCACCTTAGGCATGATTTGGTAATTGGGCAATACCTGATTTTGGTGATGAATAATAAAGCTGAAACCATTCTCTTTCACAAATTTATATTCGGTTTCATTCACTGCGTCCTCATCTGGGTAACAATCACCTTCACGCTGTGCATGTTTAACGGTAAAGTGGTAATTAGCACCCTTAACCTTCAATAAATTGGCGATATAATTTTTATTTGCAACTACAGCACTAGGCGTTTTTGCTTTCTTTAAGAACAAGACTTTAGCATAATTATCATTTACAGGAAGCGGTTTTGCATCTTCCGCCTTTTGCTTAGCTAGCAAAGCAAAAATTTCTTTAGAAGGCATTTTACCTTTAAGACCTAACACGCAACCTAATCGATTTATACTTACACTGATTTTACCATTAACCAAGGCTAATTTTTTTCCTGTCCATAAATCATAATACTGCATGTGATGCTCATCTGCATCAAATTCTACCTTAACACCTTTTAATGGAGCATCGGCAACGACATTCCAAATTCGAGTTTCGCTGTTTTCCCAGGATGATATATTTACCGATTTATTGTTTGTAGGCAAATATGGTTTCCATGAATCAGAGGTGTATAAAGGATAGTATTGTTGCCAAATGGCGTTCATTTTACGGATGGTCTGACGATCTGTGGCGTTCCATTTATTCATTATTCCAAATAGGTTTTCCCAAACTATCGCCCCTTGGCCGTTTAACCATGTAAAAGCAAGGTCGTTCTGGCGGTCGGTTTTACCACGATTGATCCTTAACTGCAAATGATCTGGAATGATCCATTTCAAGGCAAGCACCCCTTGATTATTGATTGGCTTTACGGTTTGTGCCCATGAAGAGGTAACGGCGTTAGGCCCTTGTGCGCATTGCAACAGCGGACTCAATTCAGGGCCAACCGTAACACCTCTTTTATACTTATCCAGCTCTTGCTGAAACTCCATCCCATAGGTGCCAACATCCATAAACAACCCATCGGCATCGGTTTTACCAATTATTTCCGGAAAAATTTTGAAATCAGTTTTGTCAGCTTGCCTGGTATCTACGTCCCAAGGATTATAGATAAGAATTGCTTTTACTCCGTTATCATGAAATTCCTTTACAATATTGGCTAAAGCAGGTATACCGCCGGGCATATTGTAAAAATAATCAAACTGGTTTTTTTCGTCGATACCGATATTAGGATAGCTATGCCATATCATTACCGATTGGAAACCTCCAAATTCCTTTTTCATCTTATCGCAGTACTCTTTTACCTTATACTTGCCGGTTTCGTTATCATAAAAATCCTTGTCCCACATAAATGCAAACCCCATAATAAAATTCTTTTTGAGCCATTGCATTTCAGGCCGGTCATACAATTGCCTGTCTAATGCAATTGATTTAGGATTAAACATTATAGCCAGTTCATTATATCTTTTTACACGGTCTGGATTAGATGGCAGCGACAAATTCAATGAACGTATATTTACCTTTGCAATCATATCATCAAGCGCTTCTACACGTACAAAGGGCACTATAGAAAAACTATCAGTGTTAAATTTGGGCACTGAAAGTGTTTGGCTAAACCTTGCCATTTTCTTATCCGCCATAAAATATTCGGTCCCATGGAATACCCGCCTAACTGGATTTGAAATTTCTTCCCCTTTGTTCTTTAATGCGAAATCGATAAATATCTTGGCCTTACCTGCCTTAGCATCTATCATTCCATCTATCACTATTTTTTCTGAAGGCACTAGCTTCATATCGAAAGCTACCTTATTAAAGTTTATGGTGGTCTGTCTGGTTTTATCAAGAATCAACTCGATAAAATAAGCCGTTGTATCATTGGTATGTGCCCTTACAAATGATTGATAATCTTTCATTTTTTTGTACCAATCGTTCCAATTTTCGCCTGGTTTAGGAGGTAAGATAACAGATTCGCTATGTTCTAAGGTTTCTGAGTACTTCCAGTTAGCTGTACCATCCCACATATCGGCATTTATTACATATTGAGAGAAAGGGAAACGGAGGTAATCTGATTGCTTATTTTGTGCATGGAGTTCAGTGGCTGCAATAAGCAAAATAAAGCATATAAGCAGTTTAAATGTTAGATTTTTATGTTCCATCGTAAAGATTATTAAAAAGGGAATGAGATGATATATTATTAGACTATTTTAGAAACGATTATAGCGATAAGTCCAAACACATAAAAAGCAATGGTAAGGCTTAATAAGGTTAAAGTTCCTTTCGGAGGATTTTTAAATTCTTTCCATACAAAAATACCCCATAAAATGGCGACCACTGTTGCACCCTGTCCCAAACCGTAAGAGATAGCGAAACCTGCCTTTCCTGCTGCTAAAATACTAGCAGACATGCCTATACACCATATCGAACCTCCAAGCACACCTATTAAATGAGTTTTTAAAGTGCCTTCAAAATATTGGCTATAACTTACAGGTTGGCCCACAAAGGGCTTTTTCATAATCACTGTGTTTAAAATAAAATTACTGACGAAGATTCCTAGTGAAAAAAAGAATATAGCAGTATAAGGGCTAAGAAGTCCCGCTTCTGGAGTAATTAGATTTACTGCCATTGATTTGGCTACAAACCGATAAAAAAAACTCATTAAAACACCACTAATTACCGCTAATACAATGCCTTTGGCAGAAGTTTGATGCGAGCCATTATTCATTTTACGGTAAGCGAAAGCGCTGGTTATAATAGCCAGTGCAACTAAAAATACGCCAACTGCGAGATAAACCGGATCGCCGACCGGGGATGCCATGTAATTGATAAACACACCTAATACTAAAGCGATACCCACGCAAATAGTTATAGCAATGGACATGCCTGCAATAGCAATAGCGGCCACTAATAAAATATTTGCAATATTAAAAATCAGTCCTCCCAACATGGCAGACCCAATACTGCCTGAGCCTGCCTGAGCGAAATCATCGGCGAAAGACCGCCCATGGCTGCCTGAACTACCCAGCGTTAGGGCCAAGACCAAGGAAAACAATAAAATACCGATGGTGTAATCCCAATAGAAAAGCTCAAAACGCCAAGTTTTTGAAGCGAGTTTTTGAGTGTTTGCCCAGGATCCCCAGGCAAACATGGCAACAAAACATAAAATAACAGAGATGGTATAACTTTCTGGAGTATACATTTGGTTTAGGTTTAAATTTGGTTAATTATTGAGGTGAGCTTGATGTAAATTGCATCCTGTCTCAATACTCATATCTGCTTGGTTTAATTCTATAATGTAATTAGGCATTTGTTTAAAATTCCATAATCGCTTTGCGGGATACCTTTAGCAAAGGTTCAAAATTCCCATAATCCCTCACTTTTTTATAGGGTTTGTTTGCAACTGTGTTGTATGAGGCGATAAGGCTCCATCGGTCATGATCAGAATTATTACTATCGGAGCGATGAAGAATATTTCCGTCAAAAAACAAGGCATCGCCAGGTTCCATCTCCATATATTCCAATTCATATTTACTAATTGCTTCTTGTAATCTTTCTTCGTCTACCACAGTTTGTTCGTTGATGCGATCGTGATTTATACGGCCAATTTTTTGCGAACCTCTTAACACCTGAAGGCATCCATTCTCCCTAGTTGCTTTATCTACTGCAATGGTACAGCTTAACATATCTGGCAATAAGCAACCGTAGTTGTACCAATATCCATAATCCTGATGCCACTCCCAAGCCCCACCTTCTTTGGCATTTTTGAGTATCATTTTCGCACTATACACGTAAATTGATTCGCCAAGCAAAATTTCTGCGTTTTCAACAACCCTTTCGTTTCTTGAAAACATGCCGTAAATATCTTCTCCAGGCTTATCCCACATTTTAAGTTTGGTAAGGTTTCCGGTTTGGTCACCTTTAACCAGTACTTCTTCTGGATTAATATCTGCTTGCGCAATGGTTTTTAATTTAGCCACTTCTACTGCACTAAACAAAGATTTAACCAGTATAAATCCACTTTCTTTAAATATCTTTTTATCGGCTGGACTGAATAATTTAAAATTAGGATCTGCGATTACTTCTGGTGATTGTAACATGATGATAAATTTTAGCTATTGAAATTGTTTACTTCGGTTAAAGTAGGTAGACCAGCTACCGTGCCTATTTTTGTTACAGCTAGCGCAGCCACTTTTGAAGCGAAATCAATCGCATCTTCAATAGGCTGATTAGTTGACAATGCATAAACTAGTCCACCGTTAAAGGCATCGCCAGCACCCGTAGAATCGATTGATTTTACTTTTTTAGCTGGGAAATGTTGCTTTTTATCTTGCGAAAGCAGAATACTGCCACATTCCGCCAGTGTAATAATTACATTTTTAGACCCTTTACTGATTAGCGCATCTGCTGCGGCATAGGCCGATTCTAGATCGGTAACTGCTATTCCAGAAATGATACTAGCTTCGGTTTCGTTGGGCGTAATATAATCCACTAAAGCGAGTATTTCAGGCTTAATGGCCTGAGCTGGAGCTGGGTTAAACACTACAGTTGTATTTGTTGAATGGCCAATCCTGATCGCTTCTTCCACAACGTCTAAATTGTTTTCCAACTGGATCAGTAAAAAATCAGCTTCTTCAAACAGTTGTTTATTGGCGTGCAAATCTGCAATGGTTAAATGAGAATTTGCACCCGCAACCACACCTATGGCATTATGGCCTTTATTATCAATGAGTATAAGTCCTACACCAGTATGGCAATCGTCAATCACTTTTACAGCATCTGTCGCTAAGTTTTCTTTTTTAAACAGCGCTAAGGCGTCCTTGCCAAATGTATCGTCGCCAATACAACACATAAATTTTAAGTCGGCTCCAAGTCTGGCCAGCGCTAAAGCCTGGTTAGATCCCTTTCCACCTGGTCCCATATCAAACCTACTGCCCATAATTGTTTCTCCAAGCGATGGAATTTTATCTCCGATTACGCTTAAACCCACGTTGTAACTACCTATCACTAATATTTTCTTCATTTAATTAATTAGATATAAGATTTGAGAAATGAGATATTAGATCTTGCTAAGATTTATACCTTTCTACCTTTAAAATATATTTGTTACTTTTTTAAATCGTTCTTTTTGCCTTTCGTTCATCCATTCGCAAATTTCCCATAAATTAGATACTGGAGTATTAGAAAAGGGCAATGTATGATGATAACCTGGAGGGCCGAATTCGGGAGCAATGGTACTTTGCCTCATCCCTTTAGCTAATTGTTTTTGCCAGATCATATCCCACCATTTTTCATGCGCTTCAACATGCTGCTGGTATTCTGGTGCTCGTGGATCGGGTACTTGTGGCCCTTGTTCATATCCTACACGTGCATGGATGTGTATGCATCGCTCTGCACAAAGCTGTATAATTTCTATTTCTGATTCAATTAAACGCTCACAAACACAAACCCAATGACTAAAATCGCAGCAAATGTTTAGCTCAGCAAATGACAGCAATAGCTCTCTGGTATCCCATGGATTATAAGTTATCCTGCCCCTATGCGTTTCATGTGCAACAGGTATTCCTATTTCTTTTTCGTATGCTAAAGCTTGTGCTAAAAACTCGTGTTTTTGGCTCATTGTCCAACTGTCTTTTCCACTTTGGCTATTGATAAGAACAGGGTTTAAAGGTAATGACTGTTGTATCAATTCTTTAAAAGAGGCTACGTGCTCTGTTACGGTTTCGCCATACGTGTGAATCTGGGCAATAAATTCAAAGTCATACTTGGAAAGTAGTTTTTTAAAGCCTACATGCTCCAATGCTCGAACGCTTTTAAACTCTACCCCGTTGTAGCCATTTTCTTTGATTTTCGAAAATGCCGATTCAAATGGTTCTGTAACTCCCCATAAATGGCGAAAGGTCTTTAACTGCATTTGGTTAGCTTATTATAATAAGTCAAAGCTATATATATTTAATGAAACATACAACACTTATTATAATAAGAATAATTAAATTATTGATTTACAAGATTATAAATAACAAATTTAACCTTTTCCTTTCTTAATGCTATGGTCTATATCAAGCAAAAATTGACTAGGACTAACCCCATATTCCTTTTTAAAAACAGTAGAAAAATATGATTTCGATAAAATACCCACCCGATACATTACTTCTCCTACCGAAACTGCTTCACAGGTCATAATCTCAACTGCTTTTTTTAGGCGTACATTTTTTACAAACTCAATAATGGCAAGTCCTGTTATTTCTTTAATTTTTGTACCAAGTTTAGTTTTGCTCATTCCTATCTCCTTGCAAATCATATCCACACTCAAATCTGGGTTTTCCATGTGTAGTTCTATAATAGCCAAAAGTTTGTCCATCAATTCCTTATCTTTAGCAGAGTGTACAAGTTCCCTTACCTCCACCTTATAGTCTTTCAAGTAACGCTGCTTTATTTTTTGTCGCTGATCAAAAAGATTTTTAATAGTGAGCGATAAAAGATCTATATCAATCGGCTTACTAAAATAATGGTCGGCGCCAAACCCTACACCGCTAATCTTTGTATCGGGAGTATCGTTGGCTGTTAATAAAATAATAGGGATATGACTCGTTTCCAAATCTTCTTTTAGCAAACGGCAAAGTTCAATCCCATCCATTTTGGGCATCATCACATCGCTAAGAATAAGATCCGGACTTTGCTCTTTTGCTTTAATAAGTCCTTCCAGACCATCAACAGCTTCATAAATATGATAATGCAATGCTAAGCACTCCCTTAAAAAAGCCCTTATTTCATCATTATCTTCTACAATAAGTAAGGTTTTTGCTTCCCTTGGCAGCGCTAAATCTAGGTTTCCTTTTATTAGGATATCTTTTTTAAAATACAATTCGTTTTTATACTCCAGGCTTTCTAGTTTAACGGTACTTTCTTCATTATTTTCGTCCCACAGTTCTGATAATTTATACTCTTTTTTACCAATTGGGATTGCTATGCTAATTTCCGTACCCTTAAGCTTTTCACTGTATACATAAATTTCCCCTTTGTGCAAAAACGTAAGGGTTTTAACAAAAGCTAGGCCAAGGCCAGAGCCTAAGTGCGATTGAGTAATCCGGAAATATCGCTCAAACAAATGGTTCATAGATTGTTTGGAAATGCCTATCCCGTTATCGGCCACACGGATGTAAACATATTCGGCTGCTTTATAATTGCTTTTTAAAATCAGTTCATTTTCAAACGATGGCTTTAAGTCTGCAATAGCAAAAAAGATTTCAATTGTTACTGTTTCTCCAGCCGGAGTGTATTTAAAAGAATTATGCAACAGGTTGATGATGATTTTTTCTATGATCTGTTTATCAAACCATAAATCTTCGTTTATTACAGGAATATTTACTTTAAAATTGATCCCTAACTCAATTGCTTTTTCAGAAAAGTCTGCAGCTAAATCATTAATCAATTGAGCTAAATTTCCCTTTGTAACCTTTAGGTTTAAAACACCTGTTTCTGCTTTACGGAAATCGATAATTTCGTTGATCAAACCCATCAGGCGCATGCCGTTTCTGTACATAATTTGAGTTGAGTTCTTCAACGTTTCAGAACCTCCCTCTTTCATTATTCGTTGAAGTGGCCCTAGTATTAAGGTAAGCGGGGTGCGTAATTCGTGAGATATATTGGTAAAAAATTGAAGCTGAGATTGATGAATCTCTTCCTTTTTTACTTCATCTATTTTTTTAAGCTCTACTTTCCTTCTTTGTTGAAGCAAGAAAATCAGTGTTGCCATCAAAACCAATACTCCCGACAACTTAAACCACCAGGTCATCCAGAATGGTGGAACAATAATAACATTTATAGATGCCTCGTTTGTACCCCAAACACCATCGGCATTTCTTGCTTTTACCTTGAAAACATATTTTCCTGGATCTAAATTCGTATACGTTGCTTTTCGCTGATTTCCCACAAAGTTCCATGCCCTGTCAAAGCCTTCAAGATAATAAGCATATTGCGTTTTTTCTGGGTCGATATAATTGAGAGATGCATAGTCGAAAGAAAATAATGATTGATCGTAGGCTAGTTTGACTTCCTTCGCTTCACTAATTGGACTTTTTAAAACCGAATTATCGCCAAATGCTATTACACTTTTGTTAAATATTTGGAAATCGGTAAAATATACAGGTGCTACATTACTGCTGTTAGAAATACTATCGGGATGGAAAATATTAAAGCCCTGAGTTCCTCCGAAAAGCATTTTGCCATCTCGGGTTTTTAAGCTAGAATTTCTAGAAAACTCAAGACCTTGCAATCCATCTGCTTCAGAATATCGTTTAAAGAAAAGCTGATCAGGGTTGTATTTGATAAGGCCGTTATTTGTACTGATCCAAAAATTTCCCTTCAAATCTTCCATAATTTCTAAAATTATGATTTTACCGAATTTAGCGCTTAATGCAGGTTGCTTAAATGTTCTGGTTTTAAAATCAAACAGCATTAAACTGTTTTGCCCTATCCATAATCGTCCTTTAGAATCGTTAAAAACCACATCAACAGGTTCATAGAACGAAATTTTGGTATTAGAGTTCGGATTAAAATAACTAGTTAACGATTTATTTTTTTCAGAATAGCAATATAAACCTGCATCGTCTGTTCCTATCCATAAATCCCCATTTTTATCTTCCTGTATCCGGCTGATACTTTTGCCTTCAAATTTTGTTTTTTGATTAATTGGCCCCTTAAAAAGCCTAAATATGCCTTTTTTTCTATCTAAAACCGATAAGCCGCCGTACGCAGTACCCACCCATAATTGCCCCCTGCTATCTTCAAATAGCTGGCATACGTCATCAGAACCGATGGAGTTTGTATCTGCGGGCTGGTGAACAAAACGAGAAAAGTTGTTTGTTTTAGGGTTAAACCGATTAAGCCCCCCTCCCCATGTTGCAACCCAAATAGTTCCTTGTTTATCCTTATAGACATGAAGTACCGCATCGGACCCTAGAGTACTTGAATTACCCAATTTATTACGATATACCCTATACGTGTTATCCTTTCGATTCCAAATGTTGATGCCTCCACCGTCTGTCCCTATCCAAATTAAACCGTCTTTATCTTCATAAAAAGTTTTTACGTTTTTATGAGATAAACTGTTCGATTGCGGAAGGGCCGTAACCAGATTGAATTTATACCGTTCGGGACTGTAAACGCATAGCCCCCCACCTGTAGCCACCCAAAAATTATGCTGCTTGTCTTCCAATACAGCGGATACACTTTTTTGAGGAAGACTTGTTTTAGAAAACGGATCACTTTTGTAATGGGTAAAGCTATTGGTCGTAAAACTATATACACTGAGCCCACCATTTACTGTTCCAACCCAAAAATCACCTTTACTATCTTTAAATAGACATAGAACTTCATTTTCTGGCAAACCGATTAGCTTGTTTTCATTTTTTTTAAACTGCCTGACAGATCCTTTTGTACTATTAATAACTGATATTCCTTCCTCTTTTGTCCCTACCCATAGATCGCGGTTTTTATCTTCACAAATTGCAGTAATGAAATTACTGGAAATGCCATTACTTCTATTAAACAACTTCCAAGTACGGCCAAATAATTGATACAGCCCATTTCCATCCGTGCCTACCCAAAGCGTT
This sequence comes from Pedobacter petrophilus, assembly GCF_009674725.1. Taxonomy (GTDB): domain Bacteria; phylum Bacteroidota; class Bacteroidia; order Sphingobacteriales; family Sphingobacteriaceae; genus Pedobacter; species Pedobacter petrophilus. The sequence goes on from NZ_WKKH01000018.1 coordinate 57,075, forward strand.
TTATTGCTAGCTTGATAAATACAATTTATGCCATTAAGGTTCTTTGCCTCTTTAGTGTAAGCGCTATAATTGTCTATTCGCTTTTTTCCAAATTGTATAAGGTTCAAACCACCCGCAGTACCTATCCATAAATTTCCTTTATCATCTACAAAGACAGTTCGGATGTTATTATTGCTTAATCGGCCTGCATTCTTGGTATTGTACAAAAAACGAGTAAATGTATTTGAGTTTCTGTTAAACCTATTTAGTCCAAAACCTGTTGCAACCCAAATATTATGGTCTTTATCTTCGCAAATGCCATTAATAAAGCTATTGCTTATGGAGCCTTTATTGTTTACATCCGGTAGGTAATTTATAACCTGATAGCCATCATATCGGCTCAAGCCATAACTCGTTCCTATCCATATATAACCTTTACTGTCTTGAAAAACACATCTTATTTTACTATTTGACAGCCCTTTTTCAATCACTCTAAATTTAAGTTCAGGATAGGAAGCTGAAGCAATACCTGCATTGGCAAAAAAGAACAGTATAATATATATATGGAAAACGAGCCTACTATATACCAGTGAAATTGTTTTGCAAAGGACCTTTTTGCTCATTAACATTTTAAACAGATTTTAAGGCTAAAATACTGAAAATAACTTGGTGCGATGCCCATATACAAACCACTCGTCGTGTTTTTTGAACGTTATAAGCTAATACAGTTACAAAAATGACCAATCAAGCAACAAGGTATAATTTTAAATTTGGTCATTTGTAGTATAACCATTTATAAAAATTATAAACCTAAACATGATACAAAAACCGGAGGCATTAACCTCAGCTCAATCGAGTGCTGGGACAACTAACCTCAAGTATTTAGATTGCTGTCTTTCAGGGCTTTTTGCCAAAAGCAGCGAACATACATCCCAGAAAAAAACCCTTTTCTTAACGAGTTGCAGCTTAACTATTGGTATGATGATCTCAATCACATCATGGGCGCAGGAGGTAAAAAATAAACAGCTGAAACCCCAGTTAATCATTCAATCAAATTTTGAAGGGACAACCCGAGTTGTGCCAATACCTGGTACTAAAGATTATGGCGCTTCAATAGAACGGTTAGCTGGCAAGGGAGCAAAACTAAGGAATAGCGACTGGGATAAAGATCTTATACCAGTAATTAAAAGTGGCATACTGGAGGTTCAATACACTGGTGGCGATTCTTCTAAACGCTACGCTAAAGTTGTACCAGAGCCAGGCAACCCTAACAACCATGTACTTAAGTTTTGGCTGGATGGTTCATGGACAGCAGATTTGGGACTTCAAAAAGCAAGGGTACAAACAAATCTATATGGCATCAAGGGAGGTTTCAAAGAATTTTATCAGTCGGTAAGAGTATTTCTTTCTAACGATTTTGCAGTGCTTCGAGATTACCCTAAAAGAATAACATGGCTTACACTTTCAGAATTTTGGAATAACGAATGGTGGGTAAAAGAAGAGAAATATGGTTTCAGGAATGGCTTGTGTATTGGCAAACTAGATCCTAATGAAACAGATTTAAACTTTTTATTAAATGCCGAAGACCCAGGCCAAAAAGAAGTTTGGCGGTATAACAATACAAACGTAAAAGTACCCATAGGAAAATGGTTTACCATGGAATACTACTTTAAAGAAGGCAATAAAGAAACCGGCCGTTTTTATCTAGCCATAACCCCAGATGGTGAGCCGAAAAAAGTGGTTTATGATGTGCATAATTTTACGCACATGACCACTGATCCAGCTCCAAACGGATTAACAGGATATAACCCGATGAAATTATATACTTCACCAGAAATTGTTGCCTATGTGAAATCTAAGGGGAAAACACTCCAGATTTATTGGGACGATTTTAAACTCTGGAAGAATAAACGCCCACAATAAATACACTTTAAAATTTACAAATAAACTTTATGAAAAACAGGTTTTTGTTTTTACTTCTATTTTTTATGGGTAGCCAGGTTACTGCCCAAAGCACTAATCCCATCGTTATCGGTAAAACTAGATTCACGGTTATTACCCCCGAACTTATCCGAATGGAATATGCCTTGGATGACAAATTTGTAGACAATACTCTTTTTTTGCACATAATCGCTCAGCCTTGAGCAATGAGTTTCAGATTAAACAAGACGGAAACAAGTATACCATTACTACCAAAAGAATGGTAGTAAAATTTATAGATGATGGCTACCCGCTCAGCAACCTTAACATCCGTATTACCGTTTTTAATAAGCCAAAAAATTATGAATGGGCGATGCATAAAAAGGATAATAAAAACCTTGGTGGAACCCTGATTACGCTTGATCAGATTACGGGCGAAGTTCCTACTAGCAATGGTTTATTATCCAGAAACGGTTGTCAGTTAATTGATGATAGCCGAAAAGAAATTTTTGTAGATGGATGGATTGCCGAACGTTCTGTAAATCACCTGTCCGATTTTTACTTTTTCGCCTATGGCAATGATTATAAAACGGCACTCAAGGCCTTGTCTACCATAAGTGGTGAAGTGCCTATGAATCGTAAATATATTCATGGAAGCTGGTATTGCCGCTGGTGGGATTACTCGGCAGATGAGTTTTTAGAAATAGTTAAGGGATATAAGGAACATGATTTCCCGCTTGATGTAATGGTATTGGATATGGGCTGGCATACTCAAAAAGATGCCACAACTGGATTGGGCAATACAGATTCTTACGGATGGACGGGCTACAGCTGGAACAAAAAACTATTTCCCAATCCTCAAGGTCTGCTGAATAAGTTAAAAGACGACGGTCTGGCTATTGCCCTGAATGATCACCCTCATGATGGGATCCGCCATCACGAAGATCAATACCCTAATTTTATGAAAGCTATGGGCGAAGACACTACGGGTAAAAAAGAATTGTTGTTTAATGCCGGAAATAAAAAGTACACGGAAAACTTTTTTAAGTATGCTCAGCAGCCTTTAGAGAATATGGGGGTAGATTTTTGGTGGCTAGACTGGCAACAAGATATGGAAATGCCTTATGTGTTGGGCTACCGCACCTTACGACACTTACCTTGGCTTAACAACCTTTACTTTAAAAATTCAGAACGTGATAACAAACGAGGACTTCTGTTTAGCCGTTGGGCGGGATGGGGAAGCCACCGTACACCTATACAATTTTCTGGTGATGCAAAATCAACCTGGGAATTGCTGAAATTTGAAGTGCCTTTTACCACCAATAGCGGTAACGTTGGATGCTTTTTTTGGGCGCATGATATTGGTGGCTTTTTTGGCGACCGTAATCCGGAACAATACGTGAGGTGGACACAATTCGGACTTACCAATTCATCATTAAGAATACATTCTACTTATGATTCAAAATTAGACAGGCGTCCTTGGCTTTGGGGCGAACAGGCTGAGATAGCAATGAGAAAGGTCTATCATCTTCGCTCGCAATTAATGCCGTACATCTATTCAAGCGTTTGGCAATGCCATAGTCAAACAATCCCCTTAAACCGAGGAATGTATATCGAGTATCCCGACAAGGAAGAGGCGTACAATAATCCGCAACAATACCTATTTGGCGACTTGTTACTCTCTGCCCCGATAGTATCTCCCGGAACAGGAAAAGATTTAATTGCTAACCAAAAAGTTTGGTTTCCAGAAGGTGATACTTGGTTTAATATCTTTAACCATAAAAAATACGAAGGAGGTACAACACAAGATGTAAGTGCAGATATTAATGAGTCTCCCTTATTTGTTAAAGGCGGTTACCCTTTGCCAATGCAACCTTATCGCCAACGAATGGCAACCGCAAAGCTTGATACCCTGGTTATACGATGCTATCCAGGAACAGAGGGTAAAAAGAACATGTTTACGCTTTATGAAGATGATGGTGTTTCTACCGATTATTTAAAGGGCAAAAATGCATTTAATAACCTGTATTATTTGCAAGCGAAGAACGGAGCGGATATAACCATTGATGCTGTTGCCGGCCAAGGTTATAAAGACCAACCGCTAAAAAGGGCCTATCAAATAGAGCTACTTGGTGTAGTGATGAAAGGTGCCAAAGTAAATGGGAAAAGTAGGAAAGTAGTATGGCGAAAAGATTTAAATGCAAGCGTTGTTACTATTCCAAGTACAACGATAAAGCAAGTGATTACCGTTAATTTATTTCAATAAAAGTATTACACTGAGTTCGATAAAAAAATTTATAAAAAGAAAGTTACGAGTACAAGCAATTTAAAAATATTTTTTTAACCAAATAATTATTAATTAAACCAAAGTATGAAAAATTCTTTTTTAATAGTGCTAACTATTCCTGCATTAATATTATGTATGGGCAGTTGCAAGAAAAACCAAGAGGTAGCAAATACCACTGCCTCTTCATCCAGCACTTCAGAAAACCAGCTTCAGTTGCTAAGCACCACAGGCACACTGGTTGCGTCATCAGATTTTAACAATTCAGCTATTTCTTATGTAGATCCACAACGTGATGACCTTACCGGCATTAATGTTAGTCCCTACGACTGGACAACTTCAAATTTTGGAAAAAGCTTTCGCTTTTATTACGAAGGGGGAACATCTACAGACCGCAAAGCTGTAATAACAACAGATGATAACAGTACCAATAACATTCTAAAATACATTATTACTAACGGCACCATTGCGGCAAACCCGCCAAAAGCCAGAGTACAGGTAGAAATTGATGGCTTTAAGGACCCAGTTACTGGCGGATATTTCAAAGAGTTTTACCAAAGCGTAAGAATGAAACTTCATTACAGCTCATTCAAGAAAATTTTAGATGACCCAAACCGACTAGTCCCACCTACCCCAACATACGATCCACATGATTGGCTTACCTTATTTGAACTTTGGAACAATAATACCTGGGGAGATGATTTTCCTTTTAGAATAGGGATAACTTTAAAGAAATCTGCAAACTTGCAAAATTTTAACTTTGAAGCAGGTGCTCAAAAAGATGTTAGCGGTTCGTTTCAAGACGTTTGGAAAAATTCTTCCTCTACATTTGTTGTACCACTAGGCACCTGGATGACTGTTGACATCTATTTTAAAGAAGGTACAGCAGGCAGTAATAATGGTAAGTTTTATATGGCTGTTACGCCAGATGGCGGTACTAAAACAGTAATATTTGATTATGCAACCGGCACTAATCACAATTGGACACAGCACCCAGGTGATCCTAATCCAGACGGTGTGCAAAGTTGGAACGCCATGAAACTATATACTTCTAAAACTATTATAGACGCTGTAAAAGCAGGTACTAATCCTCAATCGTTACAAGTATCTTGGGATAATTTTAGAATTTGGAGAGATAAGCAACCTTAATAATTTAAAAATTGCTTGTACTTTTTTAATAAAGCTTAGTAAACAATAAATATGATCAGCTATAAAAAACCAAATATATCATGAAAAAATATTCTTTTTTGTTAGTATCCATGTGCTTCTTCTTTGCATGCAGCAAAAAAAACAGTCCACTAGTGTCCTCACCACCTATTAATCCAATTGACATCAGTCCTGTACCAACTTCAGAGTTGATATTTAACTCTGGTTTTGAAAACACTACCATCATACAAACTAATGCGCAGATGGATGAATTTAGAGGTAAAGATCTTACGTTCTCTACAAAGAATGATTGGGTAACTGATTTCGCAAACCATCCGAACGTTGGTTATGTAAGAAATTACTATGAAGAAGGTGATAGTACCCAGCGTAGGGCCAGAATTGTAGCAGAACCATTAAACCCGAGCAACAAAGTGCTTAATTATAAATTACTTACACCTCATATTGCCATTCCGGCAAGCTCTCAGTATACGGTAAATGGAATTGTTTTCGATAAAAAAGCCAGAATACAAATGGATATTTACGGCAATACCGATTTGAAGGAAGTATACCAATCTGTACGCCTATTTATACCTACAGACTTTAACAAGCTTGTTAATTCTGCATACCCAGCAAGTGGAGATTGGATTACCCTATTTGAGTTTTGGAATAATGCGCAATGGAATCCTGGGGCTACCTATCCTTTCCGTTTTGGTGTTACGCTTAGCAAAATTGCTCCTGGCACCGTTGGCTCTCCATTCTTTTTCAAAGTTGAAGCCCAGAAATTAGTAAGCGGATTTGTAACCGTATGGGAAAAATCTAACACCGGTTTTCAAGCTCCTATTGGTAAATGGATGACCATAGAGTATTATATCAAAGATGGTAACAAAGGAAACGGACGCTTTTATTTTGCAGTTACACCAGATGGTGGCACTAAAACGGTAGTTTATGACCTTAAAGAAGATACCTGCCATCCAGATGACCCCAATCCGGACGGGCTTGGAGACATCAATCCAATTAAACTTTATACCTCTAATAACATGGTAAATCAGATGAACGCTAGAAATGGCATCTTCCAAGTGTATTGGGATGATTTTAAGTTTTGGAAAAATAAAAGGCCATAATTTTCTTCAATCGAAGAATCCGCTTCATAATAGAACAGCGATTAAACAATAAAATTCCCGGCAACTTGCGCAACCGGGAATTTATACCTTTCAGCCGATTTACCTACTGCTATGGCGTTATAGCGCCCACGCTAGGAAGTTTGTTTTCGTACATTTCCAAGTCATCCCAATATACCTGTAGAGATTTACCTGCAACTTGAAAAGGTTTAACCACAGCCTCGCTGCAGTATAATTTCATCGGGTTAAAGCCATTATAACCCGTAGGACTGGTATTATTGCGATGGATATTAGTTGCATATTTATCACACAACTTATTCCAAACACCTGTATTGGTAGCATTTACCTCACGAACTGCGAAATAAGTTCTGCCTGTACCAGCATCACCTTCTTTAATATAAATTTCTGCTTCCAACCATTTGCCAGTTGGTATTTTATAATTGGTGTTCTGCACACTCCATATATTTAGTGGTTGTGCACCATTTACACCCATTTCATCACAGCTAACTACAAAATTAAATTTTGTTGTGCTTAAATTGTTTGGCCTAGTAATATCAATCGTTATTCTTGAGTCTTTCCCTGTGGTGGTGGGTACATGATCTCTAAATTCCCACAATAGCAACCAATCACCTGCGTTTGGCACTGGAAAAGTAGAGGCTTGAAGAAGATTGAAATCGTTTGGTAAATAAAACTTAACTTTTTGATAGTATTCCCTGATGTTTGATGATACGGCCAAATCTGCCGTTGTGGCACCAGGAGCAAGCGATTGTGAGAATAGTTCTGCAGCCACACGACCTTTATTTGTGTACCCTGCCGGTATTACAGCATTAGTAAGCCTAAAACTTAATATGTTGTCGCTATTGTTGCTACCCACATCCTTAGCAGAATTTGGAATTATTTCGGCTCTTCGATCGGTATAAGTTCCCATTTCATAATTCATACGGAAAAGCTTGTATTTTACTGGCGTTTTTGTTTCTAAATCATAGATCCAATCACTATTCATCAAGCCTGTGGTATTACCTTTAATATCCTCTCCTTGAGCAGTTGGGTTAGCCACTATTTGTGGATAGTTAGTATTGGCAGTGCTTCCTGGCTCAAATCCAGACTGAAATATAAATTCCTCTGCTTTAGATACTGCAGGAGGTTGCGTAACAATTGGTGGTGTAACAACAATAGCCGTTTTTGTTCCTTTCTTACATGAATATACCATTGTAAGTAAAAGAATAGCAAAAAGTAAAGGTTTTTTTGTCATAATATTAGATCGTAATCTATTTTTTAAGTTTACTATACCATTAATAAAAGAAAGTTTCTTTAAGCAAGTCACCTTCTTATTATTTAACACCATACATTTTAAGGTGCTATAGCGCCAGGGGTAGGAAGTTTGTTTTCTTGAATTTCAAGATCATCCCAATACATTACAAATGATTTGCCAGCACTTTGAAAAGGTTGAAGAACAGGCGCACTGCAATATACCTTCATTGGATTCCATCCATTCCAGCCCTGTGGGTTTGTATTATTGTGATGAATATTGGTAGCATATTTATCGGTGAGTTTGTACCAAGTACCAGTATTATTCGCATTTACATTGCGCATTGCAAAGTAGTTTCTACCTGCACTACCTACACCCTGTTTCAGGTAAATTTCCGCTTCTAGCCATCTGCCAGAATTTATTGTATAATTGAAATTCTCATCTTTCCAAATATTTACAGGTGGCCCGCCCACACCCATTTCATCACAAGTCATAATAAAGTGAAACTTTGTTGTACTGGTATTATTGGCTCGTGTGACATATATTGCTACTCGAGAATCTTTGCCAGTAGTTGTTGGTATATGGTTTCTGAATTCCCATAATAATAACCAATCGCCTGTATAAGGTAAAGGAAACGTGGAAGACTGTAAGAGATCAAAATCAGTTGGTAAGTAAAACTTAACCTTTTGATAATATTCCGTGACATTAGAAGCTACTGCTTTATCTGCAGTTGTAGCACCAGGTGCAAGTGATTGAGAAAATAATTCGGCTGCCACACGTCCTTTCATATAATTACCTTCGGGTATTGTAGCATTAGTAAGCCGATATCTCAATACCGTGTTGCTGTTGTTGCTGTTTACATTTTTTACAGGGTTGGTTATTATTTGCGCTTGGCGATCGGTATACGTTCCCCCTTCATAATTAATTCGGAAGAGCTTATATTTCACCGGCGTTTTGAGTTCTAAATGATAAGTCCAATCGCTTGATGTTAAGCCTAGGGTATTACCTAAAATATCCTCACCTTGGCCAGTCGGGTTTGCAGCTATTTGGGGGTAATTGGTATTACCACTGCCAGGCTCAAAACCCGACTGAAACACGAGAGAAGGGGTAGCAGCTATTTCTGTAGCATTACTACCCAAGGCAACTATTTTTGCAGATTTACTACCTTCAGAAGCTAAACTTGCCTCAGGATCTGCATTTTTTGAACAAGCACTCAATAATGCCATTGGCAATATTACAGCGTAAATTCTGCTAAAAAAGAATTTCTTTTTCATAATTTTTGGTTTATAATTGGTTAGGTTGTTATTAGTAAATTGTTATCATATTCATTCTATCCTAACTTAAATCAGAATATTGAATGAAATGTTATCAATAAAAAGCAAATGACTATTAACTTAAAATTCATAGATTAAAAAAGACCGAAATTCTTTAATTATCAATGTTTATCTGCTTATTGATGTGTTCAAGACAATCTATTTGCATCTTTCTCTTTGCATAGTTATATCCTGTTAATTATTAAATTTTATACTATTTGCCCCAATTACCCGCCTGTGCTGCCAATTCAAATTCTATAGTAGCGCCATTTGCAATATCTTTATGCCTAATAACAGAACTGTTCCATGGCTTTCCATTTACCTTACATGATTTGATGTAGATATTTTTAGCCGATAAATTATTTGCACTTATACTTAACTTTTTTCCATTGCTTAACGTTATCACCGATTTTTTGTAAAGTGGTGCGTTCAGGTAGTAAATATCCTGACCAGCATTAGGGAATAAACCCACGGCAGACAAAATATACCACGAAGTCATCGCCCCGGTGTCATCATTGCCGGTATAGCCGGTAGTGTCGTAATTTTTATTTAATATCCAGTGTACCCATTTAGAGGTTAGATCTGGTCGCCCAGCGTGGTTAAACGAACGCAAAGCCCAAAATGAAGGTTCATTTCCATAGTCAATAAGCTTGTTATTCATTCCATATTCAAGTCGTTTAGCATACATTTCCTTTCCACCAACCAATTTTATCAAACGGTTTATATCATGCGGAACGAAATAGCTATAGGTCCATGATGTACCCTCATAAAATGGGTTTACCCATGATTTCCCCCACATTTTAGCATCTTGATTGATGAATGATCCATCGGCTTTTTTAGCATCAATGAAACCTTTAAAGCCATCACTTTCTAGGTTAGGGTTCCACAGATTTGTCCATCCCTTACTTCTTTTAATGAATTTTTCATAATCGGCGGTTTCCCCTAAACCTTTGGCTAATTGTGCTACGCAAAAATCGTTATACGCATATTCAAGCGTGTTAGAGTTACTGTTAAAGCATTCAGGAATCCAGCCCAATTCTTTATAGCGGCCATTGTTGGCCTTATATTCCGGATTTTGTTGATTGCGGGCAACTAAACCCTTACGTTCTTTTTCTGCATTATATTTTACCAACCCATAAACTTCTTGCCAGTTTACACCTTTAAGGCCTTTAACATAGGCATCGGCAATTACATTGTCTACATCATTCCCACCTTGCTCTTCCTCCATTTCAATGCCAGCTACAAAGCCATCACGTACAGCACCATTATGTTTATAGCGATCTACAAAGCATTGAATGTTACCACGAACCATATCTTGATCAATTAACATGAACAAGGGGAAGGCCGAACGCCAGGTATCCCATAAGGCGTAATTATCATCCCAATAAGGAGCGTTACTTTTCCAATTTGGATTGTCGCCGGTACGATCACGGGGTTGAATCATGGTATGATACATTGCGGTATAAAAAATCTTTTTTTGTGCTTCAGAGTTGGTTTCAATTTTAATATGCTGCAGCTTGTTCTCCCAAGCAAGCATACCCGCTTTTTCCACATCTTCTATATTCCATCCTTTAATTTCATTATTGAGGTACTTTTCAGCATTTTCAAATCCCGAAAAGGAAATAGAAGCTTTCATCAAAATTTTATCATCCTGTTGAGTTTTGAAGCGGCAGAATGTTCCAACACGTTGCCCTTCATCCTTATCTAAAGACATGGCATATTCACCTTTTTTCAATGTATTGTCTTTCCATACGCCACTTTCAGAAAATGACTTGTTAAACTGTGCAATAAAATAAAGTTTATAATAGCCATAAGCCCAACCTCCTGAACATTCTATGGATGCACGAATTTGATTTTTTTCAGGCAGTATTTCTACGTCGCATTTTCTAAACTTATAACCTAGCTTGGGTATAAAATCTGCAATGCTTTGGGTAGCATCCAAAACTATGTAAGCACTATCTGTTTTAGGGTATGTAAACTGGTATAATGCAGCATGATGTGTGGGCGCAACGCCAGCAACAATGTTATAACGGTCTAAATTAGTTTGGTAGTAGTATGCCGTGGTAATTTCTTTTGATTTAGGAGAATCGTGCTTATCTGGAGCTACAGCAAGTCCTACTTGAGGAGAAATCAGGAAATGGCCGTACTTTCCCCAGCCTGTACCGCTTACATGCAATTGACCAAACCCTCTGATAGGTCGATTTGGATGGTAACCATCATGATCTCCGTCTATAGTTTGCGGAGATGGGCTGATACTTGCATAAGGTAGTTGCGGACCAATGATACAATTGCTTCCTCGAGTATCAATCACTCCTATTTTGGTGTCAATATAGTTTACCAGTTTAGTTTGTGAAAAGCTTTGAATGGATATTAACAACCCAATACCCATAGTGCTTAACTTTTTAATCATCATAATTTGTAGTCAATTAATTGTTGCTTGTTATTATCTTTATATTTTTTTGAGATGGTAAAATGCTGACTGTAGCTACGTTTAGAAATGATGGCGTTGTACGCTCAAATTCATTCTTGTAAATAAGTACATAGGGAATATTTCTATTAGCTTAGCACTTGGATAATTATGCATGATTGATATTTGGTTACAATTACGGCTATAGTTATAGGCTATACCGATTTAATTTTTTAAGTCTATACTATTAAATAGAGACTTATTAATCTCAAATTACGGCACTTGCTTTGAGGTAAATTTGCTGATATGGATATTTTTTTTGCTGTAATTAGTCAAAAGCCAAATTTCTTTTCACTACGGTTCTATGACATTGATGTCCTCTCTGTAATAAAGGCGCAAAATTTTAGGTAAGAAAAATCACAATAAGATTAAGAAGAATAGAATACCTGTAAACATAATACTGCCGCCAATATGACAGTAGTATTATGTTTACAGGTCATATAACTGAAATACTATTTCATTTTACTTCTATCAGAAAGCCATGTAGTTATAGTTCCACCCGTTTGGCCTGCATCTGCAAATGGCACTAGTATTAATTTTTGTTCTTTACCGTTCGCTGCTCCTAAGACCTCATAAGCCTGATTGCCTGCCCAATCTGCTGGCAAAACTGAACTCACCGCATTTAACTTAATTTGTTTTCCATTTAGTAGAATATCTGCTGAAGCCTTCTGATTAAGCATGTTATCTACTACCAAAACTTGCGGGCCTCGCTGAATGGCAATTTTTCCGGGATAACTAATGCTTCCGCTTAACACCTTGGTTGCAATGTTAAAAGTGATGTCAATCTTGTCGCCCTTCTTCCACACTCGGTCAAGCGTTGCAAAATCGGTTGAGGTAGTTTTATGTTTCTTATTATTTACCCAAACAGTAAAATCATCTGCCCAATATGGCTTACGCAATTGAACAGCAAACTGTCTGGCTATGGCAGGATTTACAACAATGCTTACCTTTCCGTTTGTAGGAAACTGGGTTTGGGTAGTAAACTCAACCGAGGTTTTTTCTTTATTATCCAAGTTAGTTTTAAAAACACCTGGCTGATATAAAAAGAAAGAAGGTGCACCTTTAATCTTTCCGTTTGCGAAAAGCGGGATCATGGCTATGCCGCGAGGCACACTAGAAGCGCAGCAGGACTGATAATCAATACAAGCTTTTTTACCCATAAGAGGTGTGTAATAGCTTACAAAACCAGTATGTGGATCTTGAGCCCCAATTAAGTGGTTATAAACAGAACGTTCCAATTCGTTTAGGTACTCTATTTTACCTGTTAGGCAGAAGAGCTGGTAGTTTAGTTGCACCCAAGTAGTAGTAACACAGCCTTCTCCCATATTGTCTTCAGTTTCGGCAGGCAGCAAATGGTTATCCATAAAGTGTTCTTTAGAGCTAGATGTACCTGTAATGTACAAGCGATTAGCCACAATGTCTTTCCAAGCATTTAATATTGGTGTTAAATAATAGGTGTCGCCTGTAATTTTATACAGTTTTATAACACCAACTAAATTTGAAAGCATTTCGTAAGCTTTACCATTAGCTGTTTTATCTACCCGACCCAAGGTTCCGAGCGTCGAAATTATTCGTGGCCCTTTTGGTTCATCGAAACTTTTGATAATATAATAGCAGAAATCCAGGTATTTTTTATTCCCGGTAAAACGGTAAAGGTCTGTCATTGGATCTAAAATGCAGGTAGCTGCCATGCCAACGTGCCCACCTGCATTTAAGATATTTTTCTGTCCCTTTGCAGTGCCGAATTTTTGGCATAGTAAATCGCCTATTTTGTCGGCAGCCTTTAATGCTGGTTTAAAACCTGAAATTTCATAATACTTCAAAAGCCCGATAAGATCGTACTTGTGTGACCAAACATCCCATCCTGTCCAATGATTATCCATGGCATAAGTACCCAGGTAGCCGTCGCTTAACTGCGCTGCGATCAATTTTTGTGCACTACGGTCTATCTGTATTTTCAAAGCAGGATCCATGGTATTTTCATAGGAGTTACAGGCAGCTTCCAAAAATTTGCCAATATGCTCTCCTATCCATGGATGGTTGCCTGGCCGGTTAATAAATGATCCTAGTATTTTATCTTCGTCAATCCGATATAATCGCTTTTCTATATTGACCTTCATTTTGTCGCCTAACCAGCCTGTTAGTTTCTGGTTATTTAACGCGGCCGGTTTAAACTCTTCGCCTACTTTATTTGCAATTACAGGAAACGCGACATGGTATGGGATATTTTTATAGCCATATTCATCGTTCCATAGTCCGGTATATTGATATTCTGGCACCACTACAGCGTATTCTATTTTAAGAAATGGAGATGTAGATTTAAAAACAAAATCAACGGTATTACTGCCACTGTTCAGTTTTACCTTTTTTTCTAAAGAACTGAGTTTTACATGATCCAGATCAAAAAAATCTGCTTTTATTATCCCATCAACAGCCTTTTCTGATTTATTTTGAACAGTACAGGTGAAGGTGATCTCCTTATTACTCACCTGTTGCTTGTTGGTTATACCTTTTGCACCAACCGTAAAAACAAACATTTGAGCAGGCGGCGCAGCCCCAAACTCCGGCATTCCTTCTAAGGTATTATAGCTCCACCAGTGCTTCATCCGTATGGCGAATGTATTTTCTTCATCCCATTTAATTTGTGCAGGATTAACCAAATACCCTTTTCTGGTATCGCCAGATTTGGTGGTTCCTATAAGCTTGCCGTTAAAGAAAGCATCATAGGTTTGGTCGGTCTGTCCAATAAAAAAGGCCAATGCACCTGTTTTATTGAGTTCCTTTTTAAGGCTTGATGGTATTACTACCGTTTTTCTTAGCCACACTATCGGACTTTCTTTTGGTAGTTCAGCCATTGTCCAAGACAGTTTTCCGCTAATTTCCTTCCAGGCTTTGTCATCAAAATCAGCATCCGAGTAATTCTTTTTATCGGCAAAATTGTACTTCCATTTACCATTCAGTAACAGCCCCTGACCGTGTGCTTGTAGGATGAAAATAGAAATTACAAAAAGCAGTAGCGTATATTTTTTCATTTGTGAATTAAGGTTATTAGACGTAATATCTTTAACGTCTAGCTATTTATTAAATTTTGCGTTTAGCTATTGGTACTAATTTTGTTCAGCCACCTTTTTTTACTTTAAAAACAGCTTGTATGTTTGTATTCGGTTATGCCCAATTACAGTTTTCAAGTCATTTTCACCTGTTTTAATCGGCTCGTCATCTGTTTCAATATGGGTAATCTTACTCGCTTTTAAAATTGAAGTATTACCTTTTATCGCGTAATTTATTTCTTCATTTGCCAGGTTCCATACCCGCATTACAATGCCTTTATCAATCCCTTCTTCCGCGGGTTTTAATGCCCATACCAGTACATTTGGGTCTGATATAGAAAAAAGAGAGAATTGTTTTTCAGGATAAGCAGAGCCACCAGTAATTTGATGTGACACTAAAGGATTTTGATGTTGAAGAGAAAAACGCATCGCATCAGCAGCCTTAAAACTTCCTGTATGAGGCTTTAAAGCGAGAAAGTTTTCAAAATACGAATCTCCATCCTGATTTATGATGCCTAGGCCCTCATCTATTTGTCCAGCGGCCAATACCTTGATTAATGCGGTACTATCATCAAAATTACTTACGCTACTCTCTCCCGTTTTCATAAAATAGGCCTCGCGGTTTGATAACACCATTCCATAATTTTTATCAGACATATCCGCAAAATGGTTCATCGCCAACCAGTCTAACCGACAAATACTATCGGCATAATGCCCGCCTTTAGCTACTGTTTGCGCTTTTAAAATAGCACCAGCTTCTTCATGCCAGGTTTCTGGTTTATCAATATTTAATGCGAATGAATAGGTAACTGGTTTGGCATCTAGGTTTTGGGTGATGTAGTTTTCTATTTCAACCCGCTCGTTGCCTGCAAATAACGTTATTTTAGAGGTATGCTTAATGGGTTTGTAAGATGATGCCACTAGCGTAACAGAAACTGGGCCTCTGTTTTCAATCCTTATCGGCTCGCCTTCGTCCGCTAAACCTGACCCCAGATCGTTAAAATACATTTTCTTAAAAGGCTTAATGCATTCCTTTTTGTTCTGCTTATCCCATAATCTGGTTACAACCCCCTGGGCAGTCAGGGTAATTTTATAATATTCGTTTTCAATGGTATTACCAGCTGCACTTAAGCCATTTTTCCAGGTTGTGGTTGTATTTTTTCTAATTTCAAAAACTTTATAGCCGAGCGAAGGCACATCTGAAGCCAGGATCCGTAAATAAGATTGATTCTTTTTCATAATGATTTGCGAAGGCACCGCTTTCATGCTCGTTTTGTCAATTACGGTTACATTGGCATTACCTCGATATAAATAGTCACTATAATCTGTTCTTTTCCAGCTTAGCGGATTAAATACATAAAACGCTTCATTTCCGTTGGCTTGCTTAGTAACTAACTCCCCTAGTCTTTTACTAGATTGGCTATACAGCGTATCTACATAACTGTTTAACTGTGCCGCAACTTTGCGCTGCCAGTCTGCACGTTGTTTGCGGGTAATGTATGGGCCGTCGGCTGTCCAGTCGTGTTCAAAATACATTCCACAGGCAAACCATGCTTTCTCCTTCATGTCCTCCAGATTTGAGGCAAACTTTTTGTCTTTTAAAGCAACAAGGGTGTACAAAGCTTCCGCGGCCCTTAACTTTTCAACTGACCGTTTTACTGAAGCCGAAACTTCGGCCAGAGAAGCAAAACTGTTTCCCCACTCGGTAGTGCCATAAGAAAAAGTTTCAGACGGTAGTTTGTTACCATATTGTTTTTCAAAATCCTTAAAAAAATCTATCTCGTTAGATACAATAACCTGATAATCGGCATCAGTTTTTGCTCTGGCTATTTTAGGGAAGGTATTAGTAAGGGTTTTAAGACTGTCGCCTCCTTTGCCAAAAGCTCCTGAAATTGAATACGGGTAATTTTTGGTATCGCGCATTAAATCTTTACAATCTTCTACTGCGTGTTCTGGATTAAAGGCTTCAAGATAAGTACCCATAAAGTAGCGATGATCCTTTCTTTTTGTAATTATAGCTGGGTTAACGGCATACCATTTCATCAAAACCTGCTGATCATCGAGCCCTTTATACCAATACATCTGATTTTTTCTGGTCTCGAGCCCAGTTACTTTTGATGCACATGCACAAACTCCCCTCCAGGAATATTTGGCCCCTGATCCTGCCCATAAAGACGACAAGCCCAAGGGCAGCACTTGATCTTCCATATTTAATACCAAAGGCATATCAAGGCCGTATTTGCGCTTTAATGATCCTGCATAGTACATGTCTCTTAACGTCGCTTCTGCTGGTGCAGCACCCATTAAAACAATCATCGAATTTAACGGCACGGTAATCTGGCCTGCCTTTATTTGGGTAATTAGCTTGTTAAACTGCTCGGGGCTTTTGTTTTTCTGATACGTATACACCCAGTAAGAGCCATCGCAATTCCATTTATTTTGATAAGCGTAGGGCTGTTTAGCAGTAGAATCATTAAGCTTGATATAATAATCGAGTGTTTCTAAAAAAGTGTTTTTATATTTTTCTTCATCACCTGTCCACACATAGTCGGTATGATCATCTAAGGCGATATAAATCTTTTTTTGCTGACCAAAAGCAATGGTTGACAAAAAACAAAGTAGAAGGGTATATTTCATTTCAAATAAAGATGTGGATGTAAATTATAACGATAGCTGAACTTATTTAATAAAACCGCTTGCCAACAACCAGTTGTGGCATCTGTCTATCCAAAGGTCTTTTGTACTATTATTGTTAAGTCCAAAACCGTGGCCACCTTTAGTGTATAAGTGCATTTCTACTGGCACCTTGTTTTTGAGCAGTGCCTGATAAAAAATTAGGCTATTGTCTACCTTCACCCAACCGTCATTACTCGCATGCACGATAAAAGTAGGCGGGGTTTGTGGAGTAACCTGCGTTTCGTTTGAGTAAGTATTAATCATAGCTGCCGTAGGCGAATTTCCTATTAATTTAGTGCGAGAACCTAAATGGGCGATAGTTTGATCAAAGCTGATAACGGGATAAAGTAGCATCATGAAATTTGGCCTTAAACTAACACTTGATAAATTTGGAACTACCGGACGGTCAAAGTGTGTACCCAAAGTAGATGCCAGATGTCCGCCTGCAGAAAAACCGATTACTCCTACCTTTGCGGTATCAATATTCCATTTTTTAGCCTGGCTGCGAATAAGTTTTATTGCTTGTTGGGCATCTTGCAAAGGACCAGTTTCTTTATTTTCCATGATGTTATCATTCGGCAAACGGTACTTTAACACAAAAGCGGCTATACCCATTTTTTGAAATTCTTGCGCCGAGCTATATCCTTCTAAAGACATGGCCAAAAAACCGTAACCACCACCCGGACAAATAATTATAGCAGCACCATTAGCTTTTTCTTTCTCTGGAAGATACATCGTTAACGTGGGAACGGTAACTCCCGTAACTTGCACTTTACCATCAGCTGTAGTTTCGATTTTTTCTATTACTGATGAACTTTTAGCACCGGGTATACTGCTTGTATACAAGGGAATAATTGCTTGGCTATTTGCTGCAAACGATGTTAAAAGTAAGAGGAAAAACGTACAGTGCTTTAGCATGATTGGTTATATTTTAGAGACTTATCAATTGATTACTGGATAGATGGGGATTAATCTTTACCGTTAGCCATTTGACTCTCTGGTGTTTTATTTTTCCATAATTTAAAATCATCCCAATAAATGCGTAGTGGGGTGTTGTGTGCCTTACCAAAAGCAACCAACTCTTTAGACGTGTATAATTTCATTGGATTATAACCAGTAAGTCCATCAGAATTCATATCAGTAGTGTTATGTGTAAAGTTGTGAACATCAAATACTACTTGTTTTTTACCATTTTGAGGCGTTATGGCCATATAAAATCTTCCATTTTGAGCATCTCCGTCTTTAAAATAATATTCCATGGTAAACCATTTTCCCACAGGTACTTTAATGGCTGTGTTATCAGCCTTCCAAACTTCTTTCTGACCAGCATTTTCGCCATTGAGAATAAAGTTAAAATCACTTTCTTCAGCTTTAGGCTTACCTATGCCCAATGTTACCCTGAAACCGTATTTTTCTGTGCTTACCCACCATTCGTTATTCCAGAATTCTGAAATGGTTAACCATTTTATTGGCTCAGGAAAGCTTCTAAGTACATTAAAATCGGCCGGAATAAACATCCTAACAGATTGGTAAAATTCTTTATATCCTTTTTTAATACCGTAAATATTGGCTTGTACCCTTGCTTTTTGCTGCCCTTCAGAAGCTAACCAACTATCATTAATACTAAACATCAACACCTTGTTTTTAATGTTTCCAGGTTCGGGGATAATCTGGGCAATCCTTTTGGTAGAATCGCCACCAGTGTATTGTAAGTTAAATTGTCCTCCACCAATCTTCTCCAAGTCTGCTACCCAATCATTTTTTCCATTTAGCTTGGTATCTTTTCCAATAATATCATTATCAGACCCTTTAAAAGGTATAACTTTCGAGGTGCCCTCAAATCCTGATTGAAAAATAAGTTCGGGTTTGGCGGGCTTCCCTTTTGAACTTCCTTTAGCTCCCTGCCCATAAGAATTATTAAAGGTGAACATAACTGATATTATTACCGCTATGTATACTATTTTTTGCTTAAAAACGGGTTTATTTATTGAAATCATTTTTTATTTTTTATACTTTTTAAATTAATAATACGCTTAGTTTCTATACCTTAAACTTTAGGCTCCCAGCCTTTTTCATATTTTCTAGACCACAGGTTTTCCGCGGCCTTATTATTAATAATATGGCCATTTGCAGCATTACAGTGCAAGGTATCACCTGTTCTTTGCGATATATTTGCCAAATGACACAAGAGCACACTTTTATAAGCTTCCGAAACCGGTGAATTAAGCTGAGCATTACCCCTGATTGAATCAACAAAATTTTGAAAATGATAAAGGTCTAAACTCGCAGTTGAGCTTAAAAGATTGTTAGCGTCAGCCTTACTATCAGATTTAATTTCTTTAATCAGTTTATTATCAGCATCGTAAAATTTGCTTCCCGCCGCCCCATCATAAACTAATGTTCCGTTTTCGGCATAAATTGTTGCACCCCGACTATTTTTTTCTACTGGGTATTGATTACAACTTCTGCTTTCCCAAGTTATTGCCTTTTCTTTGCCGAATTCAAAAGTGGCAATTTGCGTATCTGGTGTTTCCCAGTCATCTTTAAATGCATAGCGTCCGCCAGCAGAAGTAACTTTTGTTGGAAAATCTACGCCCAAAAACCATCTGCAAACATCAATTTCATGGGTACCATTGTTGCAAGCTTCGCCCGTTCCCCAGTTCCAGAACCAATGCCAGTTATAATGAACTAAATTACTTTTATAGGCAGATCGTGGTGCAGGTCCTTGCCATAAGTTGAAATCCAAAGTAGCTGGCACAGGAATAATATCACCATGACCAATAGATTTACGATTATTTACATACCATGCTTTCCCAAGATAAGGTTTCCCGATAATTCCGGATTTCAATAGATTAGCCGCTTCCATCACTGTAGGGAACGAACGGCGCTGGTTGCCCATTTGAATTAATTTTTTGTGTTTTGACATTGCCTGTACGAGCAATTCGCCCTCATGCGCATTATGGCCACATGGTTTTTCTACATAAACATGTTTATTGTTCGCAACACCAAGAAGTGCAGCTGGCGCATGCCAATGATCTGGAGCCGCTACAATTAAAGCATCGAAATCTGTCTTTTTAACCAAGTCATGAATATCCCTTACCAAAGTTGGCTTTCTTTTCTCATTAACAAGCGCGTTGAAGCCTTTTTGTATCGCTTTTTCTTCGACATCACAAATGTAGGCGATCTCCACATTTTCAAGCTTAGCATAACTGCTTGCCAAGAAAGAGCCCCTTCCGTTTAAACCCATTACTGCTAACTGTACTTTGTTACTGGGTGCGTTTTTCCCAAAAACAGGGAAATTAAGAATAGTTATTCCAGCTGTTGCTATAGCTGTATCTTTTACAAATTTTCTCCTGTTCATCGTAGTTTGATTCTAATTTGGTTATTAAAGTTTATAATTGGCGCCCCAAATAATTGGTAAACCAAAAATAATCCTTTTATTGTAATTCCATCTTTCTGAAATTCAATTTCTTTTGTATTACATAAGGTACGTGAACTACATATTGTTACACAGCTTATACATGAACTAATACAAATTAAAAATTGCATGGGAGTATATGGTTGCAATTTTTAATTTGTATTAGCTTATTCGAAGCTCAAACAGTCTAAAAAAAATGAACAAAAGCTAGAATATAGGGTATAACAAAAACTTGATTTGTTAAAACATTTTTCTAACATTGATAGATGAAGAATATACATGGGAATTTTAAAAAGGATGGTTTTGAAGGTCAAATGGCCATCGTTCTTCCAAAATCCATAATCAACCAATTCTGCATTAAGAACAAGATCATAGATAAGGCTTTCATTACAGATATTGGATATTATCCGAAAGCCAAATTTCATTATAGAAAGAGAGCTGGAGTTGAACAAAATATTTTAATTTATTGTGTGGAAGGCAAGGGCCAGGTAACACTTGATAAAAACAAGTACACCATTAACCCAGGAGATTTTTTTGTAATCCCTTTTGGAAAACCTCACGCCTATCAGACAGACATTGAAAACCCATGGACCATATATTGGTGCCATTTTAAAGGTGAACAAACAGATGAAATTATAAAGCAGATCTATAATAAATTTGGGTCTTTTAAAGCGAGTGTTCCTTTCACGGATAGTAGAATTGAGTTGTTTAACAAGTTATACCAAAACTTGGAGAAAGGTTATAGTTTCGAAAATATTAGCTATGTGAATCTATTATTCCCTCAATTTTTAGGCTCTTTTTTATTCAACCAAAAATTTACACCTAATCTAGCGCTTGACACGCCCGACATTATTGACTTATCAATTCAACTGATGCAAGAAAATATTTTCAAGTCACTGTCCCTAAAGGAACTAGCAGAACACGTAAACAGTTCACCAAGCAATTATTCTGCAGTTTTTAGAAAGAAAACTGGTTTTCCGCCTGTAGCATATTTTAATCACCTTAAAATACAGAAAGCTTGTCAGTTTTTACAATTTACGGATCTCAGGATCAAAGAAATAGCATTAAGGTTAGGCATTGAAGATCAATATTATTTTTCTCGCTTATTTACAAAAATAATGAGCTGTTCTCCATCAACATATCGAGAACAAAAAACAGCTGTTAGATGACCTGAAATACTTAATTGATGTTAATTGATCGCTTAAAAGATATATCGAACATTTTTGTTAATGGCAATTTTTAGTATTAGCCTCCTATGTTAGCTTGATGTAAATTGCATCTTGTCTCAATACTCATATATCAATACTCATATCTACGTGGTTTAATTTTTGTCGTGTACTTACATTGATATTATATGGGTTTTGGAAATAACCTGAATGATAATTTTGTCTATTATGTTAAGATTTAAGTCCATTGATTAAGCACCTTTATATCTTTACTATTGTATCAAGAACCATCTATTAATTTATTGTTATGAACAAAAGCAACCCCATGTTTAACACTCGTTATATCATTTTCATTTCCTTTATTTCGGCACTTGGAGGTTATCTCTTTGGATTTGATTTTGCAGTTATTGCCGGTGCGCTTCCCTTTTTAAAAGAACAATTTTCCTTTAACGCCTATTGGGAAGGTTTTGCAACTGCTTCATTGGCATTAGGTTGTGTAATTGGCTGCCTAGTTGCTGGATCATTTTCAGATAAATATGGCCGTAGGCCAGGCTTAATGCTAGCTGCATCAATTTTTTTTATTTCTTCCTTGGCAATGGCGTTTTCACATAATAGGGACCTGTTTGTCTTTGCACGTTTTGTTGCGGGCATAGGTGTAGGAATGGCTTCCATGTTATCGCCAATATACATAGCAGAAGTAGCTCCTGCAAGTACAAGAGGGCGTATGGTGGCCATCAATCAGCTTACTATAGTTATTGGCATCTTAATTACTAATTTAGTTAATTACGCTCTAAGAAATAACGGACCAGACGCTTGGAGATGGATGGTTGGGCTTGGAGCAGTACCATCAGGTATATTTTTATTGGGAATCATTAGGCTGCCAGAAAGCCCACGATGGTTGCTTAAAGAAGGTAAAAATGAAAAAGCAGCAGCTATTTTAGCTAAAATAGGCAATAGCGATTTTGTAAAGGAAACAGAAACCAACATTAAAAATTCTTTAAAAGGCGTCTCCGTAAAATTCAGCTATGCTGCCGTTTTTAAGAAAGCGGTTTTGCCAGCGGTATTTGTAGGAATTGGATTGGCAGTATTTCAACAGTTTTGTGGTATAAACGTAGTATTTAATTTTACGACCACTATTTTTGAAAGTGTAGGTTTTACTACTGACGACCAATTAAAACAAACCGTTTTTATAGGCATAGTTAACTTGGTTTTTACGCTTTTAGCCATGTGGCAAGTAGATAAGTTGGGTCGTAAGCCATTAATGATATTAGGTTGCTTAGGATTGGCAATTTTATATATCATAAGTGGCTTTTTGCTACAAACAAAATCTCCACTAGCAGCTTGGCCACTATTGGCTGCAATTGGAGTTTACGCTATGACAATAGGCCCAGTTACATGGGTGCTAATTTCCGAAATATTTCCGACACAAATTCGGGGTGCGGCTACATCAGTGGCAGTAATCTCATTATGGTTGTCTTATGCTTTACTTGTTTTTACATTTCCAATTTTGGCCAGTAAGTTAGGTGCCTATACTCCTTTTTACATCTATGCTGGCATTTGTGTAATCGGGTTTTTGTTTGTGCGTAGTAAAGTAAAAGAAACCAAAGGGCAGACATTGGAAGAACTGGAGAATAATTTCATCGGACATTAATTAAGATTTAATATGAACGTAAAGGCTTGGACTGAAAAAGTTAACATTCCGACATACGAGGTTGGCGAACCTGATAAGAACCCTATGTTTTTTGAAAAACGTGTATATCAGGGAAGTAGTGGGGTGGTTTATCCAAACCCAGTGATAGAAAAAATTTTCGATGAAAAAGCTGATAAAGAATACAATGCTGTTTACCTAGAGAACAAATATTTGAAAATAATGATTTTGCCTGAACTTGGAGGTAGGGTTCAAATGGCATTTGATAAAATCAAGAATAGACATTTTGTTTATTATAATCAAGTAATTAAACCTGCGTTGGTGGGATTGTGTGGCCCTTGGATTTCTGGTGGTATAGAATTTAACTGGCCACAACATCATAGGCCGAGCACTTATGAGGCTGTAGGATATGCTATTGAAGAAAATGAAGATGGAAGCAAAACAATTTGGGTAAATGAAATAGAAAAAATGTTCCACACAAAAGGTATGGCAGGATTTACACTACATCCTGATAAGGCATATTTAGAAATTAATGCCAAATTGAGCAATTTAACAAGTACACCTCAAACCTTTTTGTGGTGGGCAAATCCTGCAGTTAAAGTTCATGATGACTACCAGTCGGTATTTCCTCCTGATGTGAACGCAGTTTTCGATCATGGAAAAAGAGATGTTTCTAGCTTTCCAATCGCAACAGGTACTTATTACAAAGTAGATTATTCTCCAGGAACTGATATTTCTAACTATAAGAATATTCCAGTGCCAACATCTTACATGGCGGTAAATTCCAAGTATAATTTTTTAGGAGGCTATGAGCATGATATTGAGGCAGGCATGCTCCATATCGCAGATCACCATGTATCCCCAGGCAAAAAGCAATGGACATGGGGAAATGGAGATTTTGGGCTTGCTTGGGATAGAAATTTAACTGATGAAGATGGGCCCTATATCGAACTCATGGCGGGAGTTTTTACCGATAACCAACCAGATTTTACTTGGTTAAAACCTTTTGAAGAGAAAATATTTACCCAGTATTTTCTGCCATACCGCGAGCTGGGCGTAGTTAAAAATGCCTCTAAAGATATTTTGCTAAGTATTGATGCCGTAGGAAATATAGTAACAGTAAAAATATTCGTTACCTCAACACAGGAATTAAAAATTAACCTGATTAAGGGTGAGGAAATATGTTTAAGCAAAAAACTGGAATTATCTCCTGAAAACGTATTTATAGAGGAAATTGAATTTTTAAACCAAGTAGATATTAAAGAGTTTAAGGTTTATATCTTTAAAAAAGATGGTAAAGAAATATTAAAACACAACCCTAGCGATGATGAAAGCTCAGAGAAATTGCCTGAAGCTGCAAAGCCGGCATTGCAACCAGACGAAATAGAAAGTGCAGAAGAACTATTTTTAACGGGTCAACATTTAGAGCAATATCGCCACGCTACTTTTAGGCCAATGCCATATTATTTGGAAGCTTTGAAAAGAAATCCAAGTGACATTAGAAACAATAATGCAGTTGGCCTTTGGTATTTTAAAAAAGGATTATTTGCAGAAAGTGTTCCTTATTTTAAAAATGCTGTTGCAACAATTACCAGTCGAAACCCAAATCCTTACAATTGCGAACCCTATTATAATTTAGGCCTAGCACAATTGTTCCTTAATGAAACGGATGCAGCTTACGCTAATTTCTTTAAGGCTAGTTGGGATAAGGCTTATCAAGATTCAGCCTATTACTATATTGCCCAAATTGATTTCGTAAAAGGCAATTTTGAGGATTGTTTACCACATATTAATTGGGCTATTGATAGAAATGCCCGAAACGGTAAAGCTTATGTGATAAAAACTGCTGCTTTAAATAAACTAGGATTTAAAAAACAAGCGCTCGAATTAATTGAACAAGCTTTAAAAAAAGATTTATTTAACTTGACTGCCCGCTATGAGCGTTACTTATTGGCAAAAGAAGCTGGGGAAGATCAAAATGCCAGTGAAACAAAAGCAGAGCTTATCAAATTAAGTGGACAAACATCGCATAATGCCATTGAGTATGCCATTGATTATTTTGGTATGGGTGAATATCAAAAAGCCATTGATTTTATGGAATTAGTTGCATTTAAAAACTGGGATGAACCTCTGATTAATTATTATATTGCTTTTGCTTATTTGCAGTTAAATGATAAAGAATTAGTGGTTAAGCACCTTCAGAAGGCCGCTAATGCAGCTAGTGCTTATTGCTTCCCTAATCGCCTACAGGATATTTTAGTTTTAAATGCAGCAATTGAAAACAACCCAAAAGATGGTAAAGCTTTATACTATTTAGGAAATTTATATTACGATAAGCAACAATATGATTTAGCAATTTCTTTATGGGAAAGAGCAGCAGAATTAGATCCTGAATTTGCTACTGTAAACCGGAATTTAGGTCTGGCTTATTATAACAAAATGCATAATGAAATTGATGCCCTTAGTTATTATGAAAAAGCCTTTGCATTAAATGTTAAAGATCCGAGGGTGTTGATGGAATTAGATTCGCTTTATAAAAGACTGAATAGAACTCCAAAATCAAGATTAGAATTTTTAATGAAAAATCAAGT
Source organism: Pedobacter petrophilus (assembly GCF_009674725.1). GTDB lineage: Bacteria > Bacteroidota > Bacteroidia > Sphingobacteriales > Sphingobacteriaceae > Pedobacter > Pedobacter petrophilus. The sequence goes on from NZ_WKKH01000018.1 coordinate 83,100, forward strand.
AGTTGCTGAGCAGAGAGATGATCTTTATTTAGAAATAGTAAGTATCCAAAACATTTTGGGCAACTATGAAAAAGCTTATGATTTACTCAAGGGTCGTAAATTTCATCCTTGGGAAGGCGGCGAAGGAAAAGTTGCTGAACAATATATTTTTGCTTTGGTAGAAATAGCCAAGCAAAATATTACTGAAAAAAATTATAGCAAAGCCATTGGTCTTTTAGAAAAGGCACAGTTTTATCCAGAAAACTTGGGAGAAGGGAAACTTCCTGGAGCACAAGAAAACGATATTTTTTATTGGCTAGGCTGTGCTTACCTAGGTTTGGAGGAGAAAGAAAAAGCTAAGCAATTTTGGGGAAAAGCCACTATCGGTCAAGACGAACCAGGGATTGCCTTGTTTTATAATGATCAGCGGCCAGATAAAATATTTTATCAAGGTTGTGCATGGGTTAAACTAGGGCAATTAGCTAAAGCTGAGAATATATTTAACAAATTAGTTAATTATGGAGAGCGAAATATGGCACAGGAAGTAACTTTAGATTATTTCGCGGTTTCGCTACCTGATTTATTGATTTTTGAAACCGATTTGAATATCAATAACAAAATTCACTGTCTATATATTGCTGGTTTAGGGTATTATGGAATAGGCGAAAACAAAAAGGCTGAAGAATTTTTTGAAAACATATTAGCCATTGACGAAATGAACAGTGGTGCAAAATCACATTATAATTTACTCACAAATTTATCTGTCACAAAAAATGAGCTGTAAGGTCAGGAAAACCTAATCACCATCAAAATAGAAAACGACTGTTACTAACTATTCACATGGTCAAGCTACTGTCTCCGTGCGGACCATATTCTTAAAGATAATTAAGAAAGGAAAAGCTGTAAGTAGTAATTTTTAAACATTTAATATTTACTTTTTTAATGGAACTTGCTATTCTGTCTAGCATATTGGCCAAGCAGAATGTTATTCAATATGAATTTACGACTATGCTCTGACAACATTCCTATTAACGGAAGACTTCCGAACTATCATCTTAGTAGATATAATTTTGTGTATTTTAGCTTCTTGAGTGGACTCACCCAGTCGGGTCAACAGAATGTCCATTATCCCTACGGCAATCTCTTCGAGAGGTTGCACGATAGCGGTAATTGGTACTGGCAAAAATTGGAGGATCTCGATATCATCAAAGGATATCATAGCAAATTGCTCTAAAAGTTTTGGGTCTATTGATATGAGGAGACGCAGAGCTTGCATGGTAATATAATTGGCTGCAAAAAGAAATGCATCTGGTTTGTCATTTCCTTTAATTATATCCCAAAACCCTCCTCCGTGTTCTATTGGACTGGAAAGGTATATAACCCTTTCAACCATGCCATAATCTTTTATTGCACGTTGATAGCCCGTGCAACGATCGATCATTTGCTGCTGAGTAGTTTGAGGCCCGACAAACGCTATTCGTGAATAACCATTTTTAATAAGATGGATTGTTGCGGCATACGTGCTATCTATATTATTTACAATAACATAATCGGTATTAAGGTCCAATAAATATCGGTCAAAGAGTACCATGGGGATGTTTTTTTCGAGTAGTTTACTTATTTCCTGCTCTACCCCTTCCGCAAGAGCAATTATATAGCCATCTACACTCCTATCGTTAAGCATGGAAATAAGCTCAGAGGCCTTTTTAGGGTCATTTCCTGTGCAACAGAAAAGTATTTTATAGCCGCTAGCCGTTGCCTTTTCATCTAAATATTTAGCGATTCCACTAAAAAATGGCTCGGAGATATCGTCAACCAGAAATCCTATAGTTTTACTTTTCCCCGTCCTAAGTCCCTGCGCCATGGAATGTGGCTGATAGCCCAATTCCGTGATTACCTTCTTTACTTTGGCAGTCATCGTTTCGCTAATTTTTTTCTCGTTTGCTCTTCCATTGATGACAAAAGATACAGTCGTTATTGATGTCCCACATTTTATCGCAATATCTTTCATCGAAATTTTATTAACCATGTTGCGCTAAATTTTTATATATCATTTTTTTTAAAAGAACGGCAGACCTGAAAGCGCTCATTGGTTGGCTCAAATTTAAGAATGCCAGTTAGTTTTTTTAGATACTAATATCATTATTAATCGACTTAGTTCGTGTTTCTGCGAAGGTTTATATATAGACAATAGATGGGATAGCTACTTTAGAAGGTTTTACTTACAAAGCCTTTTAATTGGTGAGAGCAATATACCATCTAATCATTGAGCAGCGTATATTAACCTGTTCCAAGTCAGTCTCGCTAATTAACAACAAACTGTTTATAAGAACGAAGTTCGATCAGTTTACTGAAGCTCAGATCATATCTAATTGATTAACTTTAAACATATTCTATATTGAACTGGTATGTTTAGAGATATGTAATTACACCAAAACATTTTTTTTCTCAATGCTAATACCCATATTAGTTTCAATAAACCCTCAAGCATTCTGCATGATGAAGCCAAAAATGCTCAGGATAAACTGCACTGTAATTACTTTAATAAAATTTAAATCCTCATCTCTCTTTCTGTGCTTTCATTTTAGCATACCGTTTAAATACATATTAGAAACATATACGGAGTACATGACATCGATTTATTTTCATGAACCATCTACTGCAATTTTGTACTCCAATTGTAGAAAAATTTATTGAGCAACGTGTTACGTAAGACTAGTGACTAATTCAGCGGGCAGCCCATGCAATTTTTTGCATATTATTTTCTTAGGATCTGCTCAAAACCACTTGCTGTAATTCTTTTGGTATCCCCAGTGTATTCATTGGCTGTCCCATCGGAAAGTTATAGGTATCTTTTTGATCATTGTAATATAGGTTGCTTGCTGAAAACGGGCGTTTGCTATTGTAATTTTTATTCTGCTCCTTATCGACCATGTTATATTTCACATAACCGTTTATTTCTTTTGTTTCAAGTAGTGAGTCCCCTGTAAATGGATAAACCGCTGTCAATTGACCCTATCTTGCCGAAAATATTCTTGTCGTAAAAGGTTATTTCTTAATGAGCTTACAAATAATTAAAATTGGTGCAAAGGGGGTAAATTAATCGGTTTGTCCAATTTCTCCTCTATAACCGCCATCGGCAATTATGATCTTGATGCTACAAAGAAAATCCCTAAGCACCCGCATCAATAACATAACCGCCTTACTATCATGTACATGCGCTACCGTAACCATTATGGCTATAAAAAACCTTTCTTATCAACCACCACATGTCTTTTTATCCCTTTTACTTTTTTGTTGCCGTCAAAACTATTTAGCGCCTTGTTGTTCCCCCAACGAACACTTTGGCTGTCAAGAATGCCCAAACTTGGCTCTGCATTCTGGCCCAGCCCGAACCTTACCTTTTCACATAGTTTTTCTAAGAGAATGTCCAATTGGCACAGGTCAGACCATTTTTTGTAATAATAATAAACAAGTTGCCAATTTGGAAAATCGCTGGGCAGCATCCGCCATTGACAACCTGTTTTCACAAGGTAGTGGATGGCATTCCATATTATCCTAAGGCTGTACTTCCGCTTGCGACTACACAAATTCAAGGTCTTTTTTATAAATTGCCATTGGCTATCGCTCATGTTGGTCGGATAAGTCATATCTAATTGAGTTTGTAGTGATTCACAATTAATATGTTTTCCCCAACTTAGCGGTAGCTTTTTTATCAACTTATGCTCATAAACAAAAAAATCAAACTATTTTTAAACAGGCTCTTAGTTACTTGCTTTTAACAACAATCCTAGATAATCGAATCACTAACAAAATTCTATTTGATCCTCATGAGGGATTAAAGACGCTATTTATCCTGCTCAAATTTTTGGGTAAATACATAGCTTAGGTTAAGCAATTCCGCCAATTGATTATAGAAAAATAGCATATCTGTTAGCTCCTCTCCATCGGGCCATTCAGCGGAAAATGCACCCATCCCTTCTACAGCTCCCAAAGTTTGGTTCTGGATTCTTGGACCCTAGCCATCGTCGTTACTGGACCCATTCAGACATCATGCAGTGCTTTAACTTTGCTGCCACATTCAAATAATTGAGTTTACATTAAATCATTAACTATGAAAAAGATCGCATTAATCATTTTAGCAATGTGCGCAGGATTTGTAACAGCACATGCACAACATGATTCAAAATCAGTAAACGTAACTAAAACACCGGCCAAGGTGATTTTCAAACAATTGATCAATACCACGGATTTGAAAAACCAGGAAATTACGGTAATAGTGGTAACCATCGCACCAGGTGAAGTTTCTGGAGCGCACATACACCCGATCCCTACGGTTGGCTATGTATTGGAAGGCGAAGTGGAAATGAACTTTAATGGTAAGACCCATCGTTTCAAGCAGGGAGATGCCTTCTACGAAGTTCCCAATCAAATCCATAAAGGGACAAAGAACCTAAATTCAACAAAAGATGCAAAGCTATTGGTATATTTTATTGGACCTAAAGGGAAGCCATTTATAGCTCCCGCCCATTAATAAGGTGAAGGGTTAACTATGGCTTATTTGGTGATCTTCGACAAGATATTAACAGCACATTCCATGTCTTCTTCGCTCAGAGATGCAAACCCAAAACGTAAGCCGTTATCGTTGACATCACCTTTTTTTTGAAAAGTTGTTCCGATCAACAATAGGCCATTGCGGGCTGCATCAGCAAGCACCTTGTTGATCTGATATTTATCTCTGAATCGTAGCCATACGGACATACCGCCTTGTGGTTTGGTAAATTCGACAGCATGACTCAGTTTCCGGGTTAAAAGATCACAAATAAGATCACATCGTTGTGCATACAATTTGTTGGATTTGTTGATATGGCGACTGAGGTCTCCCTTAATGATCATCTGCGCAAGCATATATTCCATAAAGGTATCGCCCCGCAGGTCAATAAGCCGCTTAAGGTGGATAGCTTTTTTTAATATTTCGGGTGCAGCGATTAAGTATCCCAATCTTACTGACGGGGCAATTAGTTTAGTAAATGACCCTATATAAATAATTTTGCCATTATGACTGGCACTGGCCAAAGGAAGGATGGGACTGTTCTTATAATGAAAATCATAATCGTAGTCATCCTCCATTAAAAAGAGATTATGTTCATCAATCAATTGGAGCAATCTCAGTCTTCGGTTAGCAGACATGGTTACTGTGGTCGGATGATGATGGTGTGGAACAATATATAACAGCTTAATCGGCTGTTTTTCTAAGACCTTTTCCAACTGATCTACATTAATTCCGTCCTGGTCTACAGGAATGGTGATAATGTTCGCACCGGCATTTGTCATGATCTCGGTGGCAAATAAATAATTAGGGTCACTGACAACGACATTGTCTCCGGGTTTCAATAGCACCATCGCGGCAATATAAATGGCCATTTGCGCCCCGCGGGTTATTATGATATCTGATTTGCTTATATTAAGTCCCCTTGTTTCGTTGAGAAAAATACTGGTTGCTTCCCGAAGCAGCTCTAAGCCACCGTCATCGCGCAGGGCTATCAGCATTTTTATTTTTTTACTGCTCACAGGATCGCGGTATACCTCGCTGATTTCTTTAAAGGGAGCCAGTCTGACATCCGGGAAACCGTCATTAACCACAATATCTTTACTAGTTATTTTTCTTGCTTCAACTGCTGGAGAGACTAAGCTGGTATACTTTAAATCTCTAGGTACAGTTGGAATAAAATGATTTCTAGGTTGAAACGATCTTGGTTTAATCACGGGTAATTCGGGAATTACCCGATAGCCTTTTCTGGGTACGGCCTCGATCCATTCCTGAGATAAAAGTTCCTCATATGCATTGATCACTGTTTTACGGTTTACATTCAGTAGATGTGCCATTTGCCGGGTCCCTGGGAAATAGGTTCCTGGCTGAATAGTTCCCTCTTGTATCAGGCTGATCAATCTGTTGGTGATCTGCTTGTAAATAGGAAAAATCTTGTCTCTGTCAGGAAGGATCAGATTTTGGAAAGGCAGCATATTAACTTTCAGGTAACTGGTTGGCAGGTATGCAATAAAAATACAATTTATATCAATACTGTCCTAAACGTTTATTGATTTCTTAAATATCCTTTGCAAAGACTGAATCAATTGTGTTTTAATTGTTCTTTAGAAAAGAGTCCAATGTATACTAAAGTTTGGTTCGGCTTTTGGTGATCCCCTTCTGAGCCAGTTACCGTATTCATTCTAAAAGCAGGCGTTTAAAATTCAATTAACGAGCAATCCCGATGTTCCAGTTATCGGATTTATTAACTGGACCACCTGATTCCAATCGACTGGTACCCCAAACATGAATTTACGTCCTTTAACTTTGCTATTTCTAAAAATAGAACAAATGAAAAATTCTTCAGGGATCGCCCAGTTATTTTTACGCATTGCGCTTAGCCTTGGCTTTTTACTGCCTGTGATGGACAGATTAGGCTGGATGGGTGCTCATGGTTCGAGTGGAGTTGCCTGGGGCGACTGGAAACATTTTATTGATTATTCCAATATTTTAATGCCCTTTCTAAACAGACCATATGCTAATATAATGGGATTGACCGCTACAGTTTCTGAAGTAGTGTTTGGCATATGTCTGATTGTCGGCTTAAAGATCAAGCAGATCGCTTTAGGGGCAGCTATCCTGACTCTTGGTTTTGGCCTATGCATGGCCATATTTTTAAACATTGGCGCGCCTTTCACTTACCCTGTATTTGTTTTCACGGGAGCCGCCCTTGTCCTTTCGGGAATCGGCCATTATAAATGGAGCATAGATGATTATATCGCAGTTAAAAACGCATAAATTAAAACAATTATATGAACAGGTTAAAAATGAACGAAGCATTTCCTGAAAGCTACAAGTTGTTGCGGGAAATAGATACCTTAATCAAAAAGACAGGGATACCACCGCTGTATTTGGAATTGATCAAACTCCGAGCATCCCAATTGAACGGCTGCGCCTATTGCTTAAATATTCATAGCAATGATGCCATAAAATATGGAGAAGATCCCAAGCGTATTTATGTGCTAAGCGCTTGGCGCGAGGCAAAGGAGTGGTTTACCGAAGAAGAACAAGTCATTTTGCAGCTCACTGAAGAAATTACGCAAATCAGAAACCATGGTATCAGTGACGAGGTTTACAATAAGTCCATCGAACTATTCGGTGAGCAAAAAACAGTCTATCTGATCACGGCAGCGATCAATATTAATTCATGGAACAGGCTTGGCGTCGGTCTGAATATGCACCCGGTAAATAATAAATCTTAAGCACATGACCTTAACATGCCTCAAAGCGCAAACTAAAGCGGATATTGAATTTTGTAAGGAAGCAATCCTGGAATTCCGTAAAAGCTTAGATCCAGAAAAAGTGGTTGATCATGTTTATCAAATGATTACTCAGGAAGGTTTTGAATTAGTTTTTATTCCTAATGCAGACAATACTAAAGCCGGGGCATTTATCGGTTACCGTATTATGAATTTATTACGTACTGGACCGGTAATCTATGTTGACGATCTATTTACCTTTTCCGAATGCCGGGGTAAAGTGGAGTTGCTACATTTGACTGGAGGAATTTAGTTGTCAGATTTAACTAGAAACTTTTAAATTTGATTATATGAGCAAACGAGTATTTGATGATTCCTTCAAAAAAATGGCTATAGATTTATCTAATAGCCGAGGATCGGTGAAAGAGGTTGCAGATGAGCTTGGAATAAACGATAGCCTTCTGAGTAAATGGAGACAGCGTGAGTCGGAGCCCAAACAGAGTCC